>DATEGA010000258.1:0-32449 GCA_035280345.1 bacterium
TCGGGGCGCCGGCCCAGACTGAGAAGGCCAAGCCGGCCAAGGCCTGAGGGGGTGGGTCAATTCACAACCGGCGATGGGCCCCAACGGGGTGGGTCAATTCACAACCGGCGGAAGTGGGTCAATTTTAGTCCGGCGTTGACAGGAACGGGGATCGGGCCGGATCCGGTTCCCGTTTTGCTGTTGAGGCTTAGTCGGGTATGCCCGCTGGAGGTGCTTGCTGCCGGAGCAGATCGCCCATGGTTCGCCCGAAGCGACGGTTGACGGCGTCAAGGGTCGGGCGAGCGGGGGCTTCGATGAGATGAAAGGTTCCGAATTAGCTTTAATGCAGATCGAATGTCGCCAAACAACCCTCACTGGGTTCCATCAATGTTCGGTTTAATGCGTCTAGGACCCGGGTTGTCAGGGCATGACGGCCCAGGGGTGGGGGTGGATTTGCAATGGGCACCGTCAAGACCACACGCGAACGCCGGGACACATCACCGGCAGGTCAATGGAATCGCGGTCAATTCGAGGCGTCGATTCGTACGCTTCGCACGTTGGGGCTCTCGGGTCGCGCTATCGAACATTTTCGCCGCCAGGCCCGGATCAGGCGCCAACTGCCTCACGAACTACTTGTCGAATTTGTGGAGGGTGCGATGCTCGAAATTTCAGTCATTGATATGGTGAGCCGCTTATCGGGCGGGGTCTAGCGTTGGAAAATGAGTTACCCGGTTGCGCGAGGATCTTCAGCCGAAGGCCCCGGATAGGAAAGAGCCGGGCAGGGTGTCAAATAGGAATCCCCGACATCACCCTTGATGGTGTTACCCACCGGACCTGATACGTGAAAGTCGGGGTGCCCGATTGAGCGGACCAGAGCGGCTTCGGTAGCGTGTCGCAGCCCACCACGCCCGCCGTGATCGCCCACGAGGCTTACTTCCATCGGATCGGATACACAGGCAACCGCGCGCCCACGCTTGCTACGCTTCGCGGCATCCAGGCTCGCCATTCACAAACGATCGCCTTCGAGAATCTGGACCCGTTGCTGGGACGGCCCGTTCGCCTTGATCCGGCGTCGCTTCAACAGAAGCTGATACACGATCGAAGAGGCGGCTATTGCTTCGAACAGAACCTGCTGCTCAGCGGCGTATTGAAGGCTCTCGGCTTTTGCGTGGCGCCCCTCGCGGCTCGCGTTCTATGGAATCGGCCCGACGATGCAATCACGGGTCGGACTCACATGCTGTTACGTGTCGACATCGAGGGCCAACACTATTTGGCAGACGTGGGGTTCGGCGGGCAAACACCCACCGGCCCGCTGCGCCTCGAAATGGATCTCGAGCAGGCAACGCCGCACGAATCGTTTCGGATCGCCAAGGCCGGCGACGGGTTCAAGATGCAATCCAAAGTCGGGGAGGCATGGAGGACTCTGTATCGCTTTGATTTGCAAGAGGAGCTTCAACCGGACTACGAGATCGCGAATCACTACACGTCGACGCACCCCAGTTCATTGTTCGTGAACAGCCTGCGCGCCGCCAGACCAGCAGAAGATCGTCGCTTCGCGCTCCTCAACAACGAGCTCGCGGTGCACCATCTCCATGGTCCGACCGAGCGGCGAGTGCTCAAGAGCGTCGCCGAGATGCGTCAGACCCTTGAAGGCCCTTTCCGATTGAAACTGCCCGACGTTCCAGAACTGGACAGAGTTCTGGAGAGGTTCCTCGACACCTAACGCGCGTGGCCGGACGGTCCCCGTGTTGCGGGCGCTCATGGACATCGTGGAGTGCCGTGTCGGGTTTCGCAGAAGTGAAACGGGCCGGAGTTTCCCGGCCCGCCACCTTTTGGCTGGCCAGCGTGCTGTTTACGGTGGGTTCTGACCAGCCATCCAGGAACTGATCTTGGAGATTGCGCTGCTCAGGACGTCCTGCAGCGCGAACGCCGCGACGAGCAGGAAGAGCACCACGCCGAGGATCAAGAGTACGTACTCGACCGTGCCCTGACCTTGCTGGCCTCTGTTGAGTTTGTTCATCAGCCACGCCCGTACGAACGTGAACATTCCTCGTCTCACCTCCCCCCCCGCGTATGCCCTAATTACGAGGTTCTTGCGACATAGTAAAAGCGAGACGGGCCGAGACCCTCGGCCCGCCACGTTTGCGTTGACCGACGGCAGGTTACGGCGGGTTCTGGCCAGAGATCCACGAGCTGGCCTTCGAAACCGGGCTACTCAGCAGGTCCTGTAGTGCGAACGCTGCGACGAGCAAAAAGAGCACCACCCCGAGGATCAAGACCACGTACTCGACTGTGCTCTGACCTCGCTCGTCCCTGTTGAGTTTGTTCATCACCCACGCGTGTACAAACGTGGACATCTCGTCGCCTCCCCTACCCCTTGCCCGTACCCTAGATGCAATAGATGCAATGCCTTGTACCCACCAGTGTACAAGTCGAGTCTTCATGACGATAACTACCCAGCGCGGGTAGTTCTGGGGGGTTCGGCATGACAGACCCGCCCAAATCAAGGCTTCCAGCGGACAGCCGCGGCAGCCGGCCCGCTATGGGTGGTTATGGATTGGAATCACGAAGATCGTGCTCGACCGCCCAGCCGGCGATCTGGGTCCGCGAGTCAAATCCCAGCTTGTTGAGAATGGCCTGTACATGGCCTTCTACCGATGACCCACCTCCACACAAAGACGAAGCGGGGCGCGCAGGGCGCCCCGCTTCGTGCGGAAGGACGTCTTAGCGGGCTTTCGTCGCGGCCGCTCTAGGCCGTGTGATGAACGCGATGATACCGAGCCCTGCAACCGGATATGCCCAGATCACTGTCCAGAAATGGAGCGTCATTACTTTGGTAAACTCGCGGACGACAAGGTTGTTCATGTCCGCGGCCATGGACAAGTCGAGGATCAGATAGAGCGCGCACAAAAACGACCAGACGATCATGACATTCTTCGTAGCTTCGTACATGCCAGGCTTCTGAAGAGACGTCAACCAGCGCCCCACGGTTCCCCCTCCGATACTAATGAAGTTGACGACCGATCAATGATCGACAAATCCACACGCCCTTCGCCTTACCAACCCGCCCAAAACCGTCAATATATTACCCACTTGTGACGCAAACATAGACCTACATCACAAACCCCAATTTCATCAAATTCTCGGGGTAGGTACGATGTCGCGTCAAGGCTTCGCGGAATGATCTACTTCCTGGTCACCCCTCCGGAACAGGGTGCGAACGAGGCACCATGAACGCAGACTAATCAAGCCGTAGCGACGGTGAGCCCCCGCCTCACAATCGCCGGCACCGAGTTCACCACGTGGCGAGCAGAAACCACCGACACGAAACTCTGCCGGCTCGCTTCTGGGCGCTCCAGCCGAGCGCGCGTGGCGTCCAGCGTCCGCCGTTCGGCGGCGAGCCGCGCGGCCTCTGTCGCCACTCGACGAGACTCCGCCTCGAGCGCGGCACGCTGCAGCACCAACTGCGTCTGTTTGGCCGCGAGATCTCGCTCGAGCGCCTCGAGCCGCTCGTATGACTCGGTCAACGCCGTGTGATCGTGAACCCACTGCGCCGCGGCAGGTGTGACCGCCATGTTCGGTTGCGCGGCCCGATCGCTCCAGACCGCCGTCGTGCCGTCGACGACGCGCGGCGATAGACTATTCGGTCGGGCGGGAGGCGCCGATGGCGGAGCAGCCGCGACCGCTTGGGCCGCGAAATCGAGTACCGCGGCATCGTCGTCGGCTGTCGGAGCATGAGGGGTGTCGTAATAACACGCCATCGCGCCGATAAGCTGGCCGCCGCGAACCAGCGGCCATGTGCTCACCGCCGCGACGCCCTCCTGAATGAAGCGACGGGCCGCCGCGACCGGCAAGCCGGCGGTCTTCGGAAGGTGATTGGGAGCCGGCTTGTACTTTCGGCCGCCCTTCGGCATGTCCATGCACGCCAGTTCGGGGTACCGCATCAAGTGCGTCCATGGGTTCACGTTGCTCGGGGTGACGAGCTCCCTAAGGTACCCATCCGAGAGGTTCTGGTACCACGGACACGTCACCCGGCCATCGATCGCGCGGAGAAACACGGCGGCGCGCGGCGCCCCGGTCAACGCGAGGAGGCCTTGTCCGATCTCAGCCGCCGCGGAAGTGTCGTCAGGGAAGATTTTCCCACTCAGCGGTGACGCAACGGCTACGGCAACGGCCTCTGCTTCCATTTCCGGTGCCTCCCCCCGGCAATCGAGCCACTGTCCAGCCGGCCTCGTCGTGAAACACCCACATGCTACGCGCCGACGTCGGCTTCCCGCGAGAGGATTGACCCCTCAAGACCGATGAGGGCTAACACCTAGGAGACACGGCGTCGCACCAACTTTTCTGGCGCCCATGATCGTTTCATTGACGAATGTTGCTGATGGGTTGCGCCCAATTTGAACAAAGGTTGCACCCACTCAGGGGGCTAGTACTCACGAGATTTAAAGGCCAGTACTCTCGTCGACAGCGTCCGACGCTTGTAGGATGAGTCCGTCAGATAGGTGTTTTGAAAGGTCAAGGACTTCATCGAGGGGGAGTGTCATGAAACGAAACTTCTTCATCATCGGAGCGCTGCTGCTAATGGCCACGATGGGGCTGTCGGGCCCCAGCTGGGCGCAGGGCCCCGCCCCTGTCCAGGGGGTTCTGGCGGTCGTCGACATCGCGGGCAGCACCGTGACCATCACGACTCCGTCAGGAGCGCGTACGTTTGTCGTGACGTCCCTGACGGTAGTGCGCGCGGGTGACAACGACAACACAACGCTCAGCGCGCTGCCAAGTTTCATCGGAATTGTCGCGACGGTATGGTTCGACGTCGTTGGCACCCAGCAGATCGCAGCGCGGATCGTGTTCGCGGTCTTTCCCGCGCACGGGACGGTCGCGCCGGCCAACAACAATGCCGGAGGCCAGGACCTAGGTGCAGGTAAGGGTGGGAACGGTGGGAACGGCGGCGGCAACGGTGGCAACGGCGGTGGCAATGGTGGCAACGGTGGTAACGGTGGTAACGGTGGTAACGGTGGTAACGGTGGTAACGGTGGTAACGGTGGCAACGGTGGCAACGGTGGTAACGGTGGTAACGGTGGTAACGGCGGTGGGAACGGCGGCGGCAACGGTGGCAACGGCGGTGGGAACGGCGGCGGCAACGGTGGCAACGGCGGCGGCAACGGTGGCAACGGCGGTGGGAACGGCGGCGGCAACGGTGGGAACGGCGGTGGCAACGGCGGTGGCAACGGTGGGAACGGCGGTGGCAACGGTGGGAACGGCGGCGGCAACGGTGGTAACCACGGCGGCCGGGACCACGGCAACGGCGGAAACGGTGGCAATGGCGGAAACGGTGGCAACGGTGGAAACGGTGGCAACGGCGGACATGGCAACAACGGGGCCAACCAAGGCAACGGGGGCGCCGACAAGGGCAACGGCAACGGGGGTCCGAACGGAGTCGGCAACGGCCACTAGCGTCTCGGCGCATTTCAACGGATCGGCGGCGATCGTACTCGGTTGCCGCCGGTCACTCTTTTTGGGAGAGCGCATCGCGCCGTTGGAGCGCAGGATTTTTTGGGGGTCGTCCAGTAGTGGCCATCAATTGCGTCGATGAACGCTCGTGCGGCGACGAAGGAGGGTAACGGGATGTTTCTCGTCTTTCTATTGATGGCAGGTCTCATTCTTGCAGTGACCGGACACCTGATCCTTCGGTAGGACCGGGAAGTAGCGAAGTCGCGCCGGGGAACTCAAATCCTCACACCGTTTCAAGGCCGGACCGTCTCCGTGCGACCCCCCGTAAAACAGATTATCGAACCCAGCTACCCAAGACCTGATCGATAGGGATTTCCGCCTCGGCGAATATTGCCGAGAGTGGGCTGCGGCATACAGCGGATGGCTCAGATCCGGGGTTGCTGCGCGACCGTCAACGCTTCCGCGAGTGTCTGCACGACTGTGACGTTAACGGCCTCACCGAGAGAATCGAGCACCGCCTTCAAAGGATGATGCCACGGCACCACCATGACCAGCCGGCGTCCGGTGAGTTCGAGCTGGCGGTTGAACCGGACCAGAATGTGCATGCCCTGACTGTCGAAGTAGGCACTGCCGCCGAGCGACACCACAACCGCGCTGTTGCCGGTTTCGGCGGCTCGATCGAGCGCCGTTTGCAGCATATGCACGTTGCTCAGGTCCACATCACCCGCGACCTCAACCACCGAGATCCCGTTAATGTGCCCGACCTGAAACGGCCCCGCCTGCATCACCGGCACCCCCGTCGAGCCGTCGTTGGTTCGCCGGCGTCGCACGGAGATTCTTCTCTGCTCGATTCCCGATTACCGCTGTGCCTCGCGAGCGCCGCGGGTGCCGACGCCCCCTCCCCACTGCGGCCTTACCCTGCCGTGCCGCCCGGCGGCGCCGGCAACGCGCCGGACACGCCCGCATCGAAATCCCCGTGGACACTGCAGCTGCGTGCCCCGAGATGGCAGATGCGCGAATCTGGAATAATACGGCGGTGCTCGGCGAGGTACCGGTAAGCGCGGTCGCCCCAACCGCACCAGGCGGTCAGTGCGAAAACCGGGCGCAGCGGCCACATCGGCGGCAGCAGCCGTGCGAGCGCCCGAACCGCCGCAAACCCGCCGACCGTGGCGCCGCGGCGGAGGTCTACCAGCGTCATCTCCCGCTCGAGCTGTGCCAGCGCAACGCCGGCCGGGACCGGATTCCCAGGGTCGCGGAAGGAGACGATCTCGAGCCGGGCCTGCCAATCGAGGGTCGCCAAGGCCCGAGCCGTTGCGCGGCATGTCGGGCAGAACCCATCAATGTAGAGGCGCGCGGCCGGGACGGGCGCCGGGCCCCGAAGCCACGCGCGGGCCCATCGCCCGAACGCCGCATACTCGCGGTCCGCGATGAGAAATAGGTCCATGCCGATCATCGTTGCACCGAACGCCCACAAACCCATCAGAACCGCCGTCATGAAGTGAAATATCATGCCCCAGATAAGCCAGGGCACACGAAGCGGCGAGAGGATGGCCGCGGGGAACAGAATCGGATAGATGACGGAGATGTACGTGCCGAGGGCCGTCACCCACGGGATCAGGACGAGGCGGTGCAGTTGCGGCGAAGAGAACAAGTACGACTGCGCGCCGTAGTAGAGCGCGGTACCGTGCTGCCACTCCTCGCCGTACGCCTTCCCGAATCCGGCGATGAAATAGAGAATGGCGACCTGTGCCGCGATCGCGAGCACCCCGATGTTGTGCGCCCAGACGCGGAGACTGCCGGGCCGGGCCTCCGCCCGAGGCGGGAGCGTCAGCAGCAGATACGCCAGTGCGAACCGGTTCAGATCGTCGTCCCCCTGCCCAAAGGGCAGGCGCCAGTATAGAAGCGAGAATCCCACCAACGCAAGGCAGAGCGATAGGTAGAAACGGCGGCCTAAGATGAGACCAACGGCGCCGAGCCCGATCGCGACGAAGACCGCATGCGTCCCCGCTCCGGTCGTGAACACGAGATCGAGCACCCGTCCGGCGCGTACGCCGAAGAGCGGGACAAACGTTTGGCCTGCCGCGACGCCGTTCGAGCCCCAGAGCCCCTCCGCGAGCGGCCAGTAAACGACAGTTTTAAACAGCAGCACACCGCCCAGTAGCACCTGCATGACGCGCAGCCCGGTGCGCTGGTGGGGCCGGTCGGCCAGCCAGTGCCAGCCGGCACGCACGGCCGTCACGGCCCTACCCGGACGGCCGGCGCAGGAATGGGCGCGCGGGCCGCATCGGTCGCGTAGACGCCCATCAGGATGTCGCGACTCGTGCGGCGGCGGCCGGTGCCGCGATCGCGCCACGGCGCCGCAAACTCTTCATGAATCTTCAGGGCCATCGCGGGATATGCCGATGTAGAGAAGCGCGAGTTCACGAAGCCCGACCCAAGGCGCCAGAGAGTCAGCACCGCCCGCTCGCGGTCCCGGATCAGCGCCGCCTTCATCTTGTCACACGCAGCAGGGGTGTCCTCCCGGCAAGCGTAGTAAGAAGAGAAGCCTGCGGGATCTCCGTCAAAGTAGTTCTGGATCATCACCACGTGGAAATGGCCCAGCGCCTCGTCGGAGGAGAACGGCATCCGCTGCCTGCGCTCCCACAACCCCCTGGTGAGATCGTACCATCCGGACGTCGGTATGCTTCCAGTTTTCGCAGCGGCGGCCTCTGCCCCGGTGAGCGGTCGTACCATCAACGAGAGGTTCTCGGCAAGCGGGTTGGGCGCGAACAACATCCATCCCTGACCGAAATACTTATCCGTATACGAGTCGAGGACGGGAGCGAGGATGCGGCTGAGCGGATTCGTGTAGACTACGTAGACGCTGGTCAGCGCAAAATGCGCGATCACCGCCGCCAGCAGCGCGACACGCAGTCCGTTAACCGCCCAGTTCCGCATCGAGGGAGTTGTCATGGCCTGCCTGCTCAGCATCTGTATATGCCCCAAGACTCGAACCGGCGGCGGCCACGATCGGCCGCCGCCGGCTCTTCCTTCTCAGTGCGGTTAACGTGCTCGCCAGTTAGCCGTTCGTGGTTTTCTCGCCGCCTTGCCCGTGGTCGTTGTTGTCACCGTGTGTGGCATTGCCGGTCTCGCCGTGGCCCGTCGCCCCACCCTTGGTGTCGCCGCCGGTCGTGCCGCCGGTCGTCCCGCCTGAGTTGCCACCGACCGTCCCGCCCGATGTGCCGCCGGTCGTCCCGCCTGTTGTGTCGCCGCCGGTCGTCCCGCCTGAGTTGCCACCGACCGTCCCGCCCGACGTGCCGCCAGCCGTCCCGCCTGATGTGCCGCCGGTCGTCCCGCCCGATGTGCCGCCGGTCGTCCCGCCTGTCGCCCCGTGGTGTGTGTCATCGTTGTCAGGGTCGCCCTGACCGACGTTTCCCACCACCGGGAACACGAGCAGGTTGATCCGGCCGGCGACCTGCTGTGAACCGACCAGCGTCGACAGAATGATCGCGGGGGTGCCGACGAATCGGTCCAGCACCGTCGGCGAGATCTTCTCGAGGCCCGCGAACACCGCCGTATTGTCACGCGACACCACGTACGATTGGACTCCGCTCGGCGTCGTCATCGTGACCGTGAGGGTCGTGCAATTCGAATCATCGCAGGCGACGGTTGCGAGCACGCCCTGCCTCTGGATTGTCTGGGTCGTTTGCGCGCTGGCAATGCGGTCGACCCCAAACCACGCCACCGCCAGGATGATGACCGCCGTGCCGATCCGCCTAAGATCAAACATATTCGCTTCACTCCCCCCACGAGGAACCCGCAAAGCGGGATATTGAACGGCCCAAGCGTACCCGTCGCCCAGCATTCCTCAAAGGGTGAGGACACGGGAACACACTTGCAGGCTTAGTTCGGGACAAAACCGAGATAGCGCGGTCTTCCACCCGTAGACAGGTGCTGACACCTATCCCACCGTTTGAATTGCCTGGCTTATCACCGCAGAGTTCTAATGAATTCGGCCATCCGGCCGGTGGAGTCGGATACGAAACTGCCGGGCGCAGGGTGGTTTGCCGCGGGCGTCGAAACCACTCTCTCCATGACCCGCCGAGCACGCCACGGGGCATCGGATATCCGGGCGCGGGGCGGGACCACTCGCACGCGGCTCGACGAATCGTCCTACGCCGTCGTCCTCATCGGTCCAGACAACCGTATTCGCTACGTCTCTCCGCAGGCGGTCCAACTCACGGGGTACTCAACAGGCGAGCTCGTAGACATGGATCCTTTCCGACTCGTCCATCCTGACGATCAGGACCGGATGCGCCGGTTGTTTGCCGTCCTCCGGGGGCGGCCTGGGGCGACGGTCGCCGCGGAGTGCCGCGCCCTCCACAAGGACGGGTCGCTCTGGTGGGCCGCGGCGCGGGGCACCAATCTCCTCGACGACCCTGGCGTTGGCGCGATCGCCGTCACGTACAGGGACATCACCGAAAAAAGAGAGTCGGACGACGGGCCGCACACCGCCGAGGAGGCGCTGCGCGCGAGCGAGGAGCGCAGCCGGCTGATTCTGGCGACCGCTCGCCAGGCTTACATCGCCATCGACTCGGCCGGCGTAATCACGGAATGGAACACGGCGGCCCAGTTCACGTTCGGGTGGACGCCGGTGGAGGCAATCGGACGCGAACTGGCCGCTCTCGTTATTCCGCCGCGGTATCGCGAGGCCCACGCCCGCGGCCTGAGGAGGTTTCAAGAAAGCGGCGAGTCCCGGATCATCGGAAAGCGCCTCGAGTTCCCGGCGCTTCACCGGGACGGACACGAGTTCCCGGTCGAATTCTCGATCTCGCTGCTCCGGGACGGCAGCCGGTACTCTTTTCACGCGTTCGTAGCGGACGTCACCGCACGATCGCGCCTCGAAGCCGCCCTGCGCGAGGGTGAAGCGCTCATCCGGTCCATTGTCGAGTCGACCTCGGATGGGATCATGTTCGTATCGGCCGACGGCCGCGTCGCGTCAGTTAACCGCCGTGCCCAGCAGATGCTCGCGGTCGAACCGGCAGCGGTCGAAGGTACCGTATTTGCGCAGGCGCTGGAGCAGATCGGGTTTGGTCAACAGGATAGCGAGGCGCTCAGTACCGCCGCGCAGGCCGTGCTGGGCGGACGCGGGGAGGACTACCAGGGCGACGCGGAACTGCGCGGGCGGCGGCTCGTGCTGCATTGGGTCGCGCGCGCGGCCAGGGACAACATCGGTGGCCTTACGGGACTCACGTTCACGCTGCGGGACGTGACGCAAGATCGCGAGGTCAGCCGGATGAAGTCGGAATTCGTTTCCTTCGTGACCCACCAGCTCCGGACTCCGCTGGCGGGCATTAAATGGCTGCTGGAACTCGCCGCCGACGCTACGGACGGTCGGGACGCCCGCACCTACATCACTGATGCGCGTGACGTCAACGAACGGATGGTCAGGCTGGTCAATGACCTGCTGGACCTTTCCCGGCTGGAGACCGGCGCGCTCCAGGTTGATATTCAGCCAGTAGACCTCGGCGCCCTGACCAAGAGCGTGATTGCCGAACAGGAGCCGGGCATCCGCCAAAAAGGGCATACCGTCACGGTCACCGGCGGCGCGGACGTGCCCCCGATTCCAAGCGACGCGCGCCTCCTCCGTCAGGTTCTGACCAACCTCGTCTCCAACGCGGTCAAGTACACGCCGCCCGGCGGGACCATCCGTGTGACCATGGGCCGGGACGCCGAGCGCGCGCGATGGTCCGTGGAGGACACCGGCATCGGCATCCCCGCGCGCAACATTCCGCTGCTGTTTCAGAAGTTCTACCGGGCGGAAAACGCTCTGGCCATCAATGCCGAGGGCACCGGCCTCGGCCTCGCGCTGGCCCGGCTGATCATGGAGCGCCTCGACGGTGATGTGTGGTGCGAATCCGAGGAGGGCCGCGGGGCTACGTTCTTCTGCGCGCTGCCGCTCGAGAGGAGGCCCGCCGATCAGCCAGCGGCCGCTCAAGCACGTCCTGATCGTTGAGGACGACGCATTTCTACGGAAAGCCTGTCGCGACGGGCTGCAGCGAGACGGTCACGACGTGTCGGCCGCGACTGACGGCGAAGAGGCCCTGCAGCAGGTCCTGACCTCCCGCCCGGACGTCATCATCTTGGACTGGCTGCTTCCGAAGCTCCCTGGAGTCGCGGTGCTGCGGGCACTGAAAGCGGACGCCCGTTGCCGGAACATTCCGGTCCTCGTACTGTCGAACTCGACGCGTGACGAAGACCGCACGGTGGCGCTGGACCTCGGCGCGGCCGGGTATTTGGTGAAAGCGGATTTAAGGTTGACCGATCTTCGCCGGCGGATCAAGGAACTGCTGGGGACCTGCTGACGTGCAGCTCCCCACTCACGGCGGGGAGCCTCCCGCACGAGACGCCGGCGCGACCGTTCTCCTTGTTGAAGACGACCCGCTCCTACGCAAGGCGGCGGAGAGCGCGCTGCGCCGTGACGGGTTCCGCGTGCTGGCCGCGGCCAACGGCGAAGAGGCGCTGCAGTCGGTCGCACGAGAGGTCCCCGACCTGGTACTCCTCGACCTCGTCATGCCCGGAATTCAGGGGTACGACGTTCTGCGGGCCCTGAAGGGCGACCCGGCGACCGCCCATGTGCCGGTGGTGATTCTGACGAACCTGGGACAGGGAGCCGACGTGGAGCGGGCGATGCAGGCCGGGGCGGCCGCCTACGCGATCAAAGCCGAGCTCGCCCTCCGGGAATTGACCGGACTCGTTCGGAAGGTCCTGCTTACTCGCGAATCGCCTCGAGGTACTTGAGCACGGCGCGCACGCGAGGCTGCACCGATGGGTTCTGGCGGTCGATCTCCAGCCGTTGGTAGATCTGATTGATCTGGTTCTCGACTGATTTTTCCGTGATGTATAGTCCCTGGGCGATCCCCGCGTTTGTGTACCCCTGCGCCATTTGCGCCAGGATCTCCCGCTGCCGCGGCGTGAGATTGGCGAGATCGCCCGTGACTTTCTTCGGAATACCGCGCACGATGTCCGGATCCAGCACGACAAGGCCGCGCGCGGTGCCTTCGATAGCCCGTACCAGCGCGTTAATGTCGGACACGGAGCGTTTCAACAGATACGCCCAGCCGGCCGTGACCTCCCGGGCGAGCGATACAGCAAAATAGGGTTCAGCGTGACTGGTCAGCCAGACCACGCCGGTTTCCGGGGCCTGACTCTTCACGGTCAGCCCCACCTGCAGTCCGCTGACTCCGCCCTTCAATTCTATGTCCAGCATGGCGACGTTGGGCCGCCGCTCCAAGATGGCCTGCTGCGCCTGGTTCGCGTCGGCGAAAGCGCCGACGACATTGAAGGTCGCAACGGAGGACAGCGCACTGACCAGCAGATCCCGGTAGAGGTCTTCATCCTCGGCGACGATGATTGTGATGTTACCGCGCTGGTCTACGCTCATGCGCCCCCCGAGCATACTTATTCCTCACCGGCGCCGGCCCGACCGGGCAGCGCGAGTGCGGAAAAGCGGGCAGGTGTTCGATAGCCGGGCAGAAAACCCCTGCCGTATGGGTAGCAACACACCACTCTACCGCGGATTGTACCAAAACTTAGCAGAAGCCGTCTGGGAGATAATTGGGGCGGATGGGGTGATCGTCACCCGGTTTGACCGTCCCTCGATGACAGTCCGAGTCCTCGCCGCCGCCCCTGTCCGGGCCATCGTGCCGCGCGGGGTGCACGGCGCCGTACCGTCAGACGGCGCCGCCGCCCCCTCGGTGCTCCGCCGGCTCTTCGTGACGGGCCTCCCCGTGTCGGTCGCCTTGCGAGCCATGCGCGGCAGCGCCGCACCGCGCCGCGCCCGTCCGGTACCCTCGACCGAGGACGCGGGACACGTCACGATGTTACCGTTGCGGGCGCGCGGTGAGGTTACGGGCGCCTTCGTCGCGGTCACGGCGCGAAAGCCGCGGCCGGCCGAGGTCCGCCGGTACGAGGCTGCCGCACGACTGCTGGGCCTCGTTTTCGCGATCGACGATGGCGCCCGACAATCCGTCGGTCGCGCCGAGCGTGCGCGCCGAGATGCCGCCGCCGTCCTCCACGGCACCCATGCGGCGCTGCTCGCCCTGCGGCACGGGCTCGGCGAGAACGAGCAATTGCGACTGCGGGATCCCGCACAGGCCGACGCCATGATCGGCCGGACGCACAACGAACTGGAGCGGATCGCCGAGCGAGACCTCGGTCCGGCAAGCCGGTCGCTCTATCCCCTCGTCATTCGCATGAGCGTTTCGCCTGCGCTGGAGACGTTGATCGAGCGGTATGCCGCCGGCGGGGCACAGATCGCGGTGCGCATTGATCCTGCCGTGGCGGAGCTTGACGACCCATTCGGAAACCGGTTGCCGGAGGGCCTGCGCCTCGCGATCTACCGCATCGCCGAAGCAGCCGTGGCCGCAGCCGCGACGGGCGGCCACATCAACATCGTCCTGCGCCGCGACGGCGGCCGCTCAATCCGCCTCGACATGGCGCACAGCGAAGAGGACGCCGCAGCGGCGTGGCGTGAGCTGGGCGAGATCGTCTTTCGAGCACAGGAGTGGAACGGGTCGGTCGTGATCTCGAGAAGGCCGAGCGGAGGCGCGACGCTGCGCGCGTCCTTCCCTCTCCAGGCGGCCGGCCGCGCAGACCCTTAACGGCGGACGGCTATTCCGCGAAGTCCTGGGTAACCGCCATCCCCAAACTGCCTGCGGAGAAGACGCCGATGCCAACGCGGTGGAAACGCGGGTCGAGAATATTGGCGAGGTGCGCCGTGCTCGCAACAAGCGCCCGGTTGGCAGCGTGACAACTTACCGCGAACGTAACGTTCTCCCCGACCAATCCCCGTACAACGACGTGCGACAGGCGGTCGATCGCCGAGACGCCGAACAAGTTGCCGTGGCCGACGTACCCCCCGCTGGCCATATCGTGAGAGTGGGCGCGTGCCGCCGCCCGGAGACTGCGGTCCATCCGGAGCGGCGGAAGCCCATGTTCCGTGCGAACGGTGTTGAGCAGCGCCAACAACTGCTGCTCGGCGCCCGGCTCAACGGTCGAGTCGGAAGTCCGCTGGTCCAGCGCGACCACGACCGATCCCTCGCTGACGACCGATTCCTCGCTGCTGAAGGGTTGGGCGGATGCGCCGCCGAGACCCGGGCCGATGAGAAGCACTGCTGAAATGGCGAGCGCGGAGGCGAGAACAACGTGCAGGCGGCCTGACAACATTCGGCTCCCCCTTCGGCAGCCCGGCTGACCCGAGGATCACCGCGATCGGGTTCCGTGGCTTTGCGCCCCTGGGTTGCCCCAGGTTTGCCTTTTCGCTGTGGAGCACAACCGTGAGCGGGAGTTTTGATCCCCGCCAGTAGATATTAATCAACTTACGCTGGGGCGTCAACGCGATAGTGGGGGTGCTAGCACACTTTCTGTGGCGATTCCGTGACGCGCTCAAAGCAAAGCCACCATACGAGCAAATTGCCTATAAATGCCACCTAATCGACTAATAAATGCCTAGGCGGAAGTTTCCTGGGCACGCATGTACGCCAGGACCGCTTCAACGCGCCGGTGCCTCGCGCCGCGGCCGTGGCTGAGGCGAAGGTGATTATAAATCTGGTTGATCTGGCTCTCCACGGATTTCTCCGGCACCTGCAGCGTCTGTGCGATCGCCGTGTTGCCAAACCCTTGTGCCATGAGCGCAAGCACGTCGTACTCGGCGGGACTCAACACCGATGTCCAGTTTTTCAGTAACCGGTTCATCGAGTCGGCGATTGCGGGATCGAGGACGATCAGCCCCTTCGCCACGGCCTGGATAGCGGCCGCGAGCGTGTGAACATCCGTGCCGGACTTCTTCAGCAAATACGCCCAGCCCGTCGCCGTCTGATGTTGAAACGCCACAGGAAGGTAGGGCCGCCGGTACGCCGATAACCAAACAATGCCGACGTCCGGAAACTCTCTGCGGATCAGCAGGCCGGCTTGGATTCCGTTGAGGTTGCCCTCGAGTTCGATGTCGAGCACGACCACATGTGGTTGCAGCCGACGAGTCGCTTCGATCGTGGTTTCCGCATCTGGGTACGCGCCGAGCACCTCGATGCGGCCCGATCCCGCGAGCACGCCTGAGAGGAGATCGCGATACAGCGCCTCGTCTTCAGCGATGACAATTTGAATCCGGTCTAGCGCGGGCTCAACGGAAAGGAAGCCCGGCACGACGGCGTCCGCTGCCGGCCCGGTCTCGTTCACCTTAGTACCGGTACTAGCCGCGACCGATCGACCGCCGGAAATCAACCGCGGTTGCCCGCGACGCGGCCTCGCGCGCGACTTCGGGGCCCGCCACACCCGAGATCGAGAATGGCGTCCTCCGCTCCGCCACGGCCCAATGCATCCGAATGGGTGGTGCGTCGAAATACCGCATCAACGCCGGGCACAGGCACTCCATACCCCCCCACCGGTACCACTGCCCCGCGGCATCCTCGCGCCCGCGGTCGACGGCGAACCGATATCCGGGATCATGAGTCTCCTGATCGCTAAAGGTCAGCCGGAACGGCCGCCGGGCCGGCAACCCCGCGCGGCGAATGATTTCGTCGACAATCTCCGATCCTCGCGTCACGAGCGGAGTGGCCCACAGCCGACGCGTGTAATCGTCGAACACCCAGCGGCCATCGAAGAGATAGGGCTTTAGCGTACGAGCGACACGGTCCATGCAGCGACCCCACGACTCCCCTCGTCCCTGTCGTGTGAGCCTTCACATTCTCGGCGTGGGTTTCCTGTGCCGCGCCATCCTCCGTTTGGATGAATCTTCTGGGGCGCGGACGCGAACGCGCCGTGCGTCGATCGAGCCGGTGAGGAATGGGGGAAGGCCCGGCGAGAGGGATGTGTCTTCGGCGCTATGAGGCTTCGCGAGGTCCGGGGCCAAGATTTCGTTCCCAGCCGAGGTACTCCGCTCCGGCCACCCGCCCTACCGTCCCGGTCGCGAGCAACCGGCGTACTTCGTCACCGGCCGCGACGGCATCGCAAACCGCCAGCAGGCGGCTCAACATGTCCCAGGTTCGTCCGGACGGCCAAGGACCGCTTTGGCCGTCCCTCTCCGCCGGCTCGCGATTCAACAGTTCCGGCTTCTGCTCGATGAAACCCGCGATCCGCTCCTGAGCGGCCGGCAAATGGTTGTCCCAGTCAGGCGGCACGACCTGGAATTGCAGCGACCACCCGGAACGAATGCCCGCGACCCACCACGTGGCGTCCGGCGCCCAGGGAAGATGGACCATGCGGTTTGCGAGCGGCGCGGTGAGCGCGGATACCTCCGGCGCGGATCCGAGGGGTTCCAGGGCCGCGGCGCATCGGATGCCGGCCGGAAGCTGAAATTGATCTACTCGGCGCTCGAGCACGATCTGAAGTAGGGCATTCTGAACCCCGATTGGCGCAAACCCGATGTCGTCGAAGAAAATAAGCCCGTTGCCGTTGTGCTTGCCGGCTTCCTCGGCCAGCGTTACCGCCCACTCGAGCGGCGCGCGCATCGTATGGGCCCTGAGTGTGCCGCCCGAGAGAAACGAGATACCGGAGAAGTCTGTCGGGTCATGGATCGCGGCCGTCGTCGCAAACAGCGGCCAAGACAGCTGTTCGGTGAACGATCGCAGCAACGAGCTCTTGCCGGTACCCGGGGCTCCCCACAGTGCCAGTGGCACGTTGGCGAACAGCGCCAGTTGCACCGCGACCACTACATCGACCGTACGTGCCGAAGTCGCCCTCATGGCGTGGGGATTCGGCGGCTCCGGCAGGCCAGACCTCCCTCCGCCGACCGGTGAGCCGGTGTCAGCCGTTGACATGAGCGGCGGCCGCGGCCGGCTCTCCGGGGGCCCGGAGGGGCGCTTCGCCAGCGAGGGCCAGGCCGGCTCCTCGCAAGTATGATAGTACGGCCTCCACCCGCCGGTGCTTGACCGACACGCCACCGTGCAGTCGAAACTGCCGATAGATCTGGTTGATGGCCGCCTTCACCGATTTCTCCGGAAGGCCTAGCGAGTCGGCCACCGCCGCGTTTCCGAAGCCCTGGGCCATCAAAGCCAGGATATCGTACTGCAGCGCGGTGAGCGACGGGATCCAAGCATCACGAAGGCGGTTCATCGAGTCCAAAATCTGCGAATCCAGGACCACCAAGCGCTTCGCCACTCCGTCGATCGCGGAGGACAGGACGGCGGCGTCCGTCCCCGATCGCTTGAGGAGATACCCCCATCCCGCGGTCGTCTGCTGCTGAAACGACAAGGGCAGATATGGCCGTGTGTACGCTGACAGCCAGATGACCCCGGTGTCCGGTGACTCCTTACGGATCAGGAGACCAGCCTGGATCCCGTTGAGGCGCCCCCGCAGTTCGATATCAAGGATGACGACTTTGGGATGCCGCAGCCGGGCCGCCTCGATCGCAGCCTCCGCATCGGCGTATGCGCCGACCACGTCGATGTTCCCTGATCGGGACAGCACAGCAACGAGCAGGTCGAGGAACAACTTCTCGTCGTCGGCCACGATGACAGATACACGTTCGGACCCCCGCGGCGCACTCTTGCCGTCTTCGGGCAGCGCGGCAGTCACGTGCTCATTCTCCGCGCCCAGGGACGTCTTTGCGATCTCCATCAACGCCCTCAACTCCAGACCGCGCGAATCGGCGTCAGAGTCGTGCACTTGCCGCCCAATACTACTTTCCCAAAGAGAACGGGCGTAAGAGGACTGCCACCCGGGTCGCCGGGACACGTAGGATGCGGGCTAACACCCTGGCTAGGCAGGAAGACAATGTGGTACAAGTTATGTCGCGTCGCTTTGATCCGAGCGTTTGGCCGTTCGACTCAACAGGGGGAGTGAACCGGACGTCTCGACCATGATGCCACGACGCGCCGAGATTCGCTCAACACAGGCCAGCATCGACGTCCTGGCCCGGATCACCGAGACCCTGGTGACCGGGCAAAAGCAGCTCACGCAAACCGAAAGCCTCGAATTCGGCCGTGCGCTTACCGATATTGCGGCCCGCCTGGAGCGGGCCGCGGACGTCCTGGCCCGCCTGATCCAGCTGACCAAGCCGGAAACGCCCCTACAGAAGGTCCACCTGACCCCTCGCGAAATGGAGATTTTCGGCTATCTAGCGGAGGGTCAGAGCAACGCCGAGATCGCCGCGCGCTGTTGGGTTTCCGAGAATACGGTGAAGTTCCACCTCAAGAATATTTTCAGGAAGCTCGGCATTCGCGATCGCGGTCAGGCGATGATGATCGCGAAGGGACTCCGGCACTCCATCGGCACGACCGAGACCAGCGACAACCCCGAGTAGGCGTTTTCCGCAGGGGCCCGGCGAGGCTGCCTACGCGTCTTCCACGACCACCGTTACCCGATCTCCGCCGCTCGACTGCGCCTCTTCCAGCGCCTCGATGACGCCGCCCAGCAGAGTGTCCGCGGCGGTCCGGCCGTCGGACGAGCTGAGTCCGACGCTGACCGTCAGAGACGGCCCCCCGTCGACGAGTACGCCCGTGACGCGGCGGCGGATGCGTTCCGCTACTCCGGACCCGGCGCGCTTCGGGGTGCGGGGCAGAAGGATCAGAAATCCGACGGAACCGCGCGCCACGACGTCCGATTCCCGCAGCATACCCTGCAATATCTTGGCCACCTTTCGCAACAGCGTGTCACAGGTGGCCGGACCGTATCTGTCGGAGATCCTGGGCAGTCCATCGATGTTCAGGCCAAGGAGTGCCAGCGGCTCGTTGTGCCGCTCCGCCAGCCGAAGCTCGCGCTCCAGCGACTCGCGGAACGATGCCTCATTGGGCAGATCGGTCAGCGGGTCGGCCCCCGGCACCTCGGCGGGCTTGCGATGAATGCCGGCGTGCTCGAGGCCCCCAGATAACGAGCGCGCCAGATTAATGATGAGGTCGAGATCTTCTCGAGTAAACCGCGCGGGATCGGGGTGGTACGCGTTGACGACTCCGACCGCCCGGCCCTGGACGAGAATGGGGGCGCTCACGCAGGACCGGAGGCCGGGACCGCCGCGTCCGAGGTGCGTTCCCAGATCGGCGATCGCGACGGCCTCGCCGCTTTCGATGACACGGGCGAAGACGTCGGCCGACAGAACAGCCCCCGCTTCCGGCGCCCGCCCCGCCGCGGCCCGGACGACGAGACGGCCGGCGCCGCGCTCCTCGACCAGCGCGATCAGGCAGTGTTCGATCCCAAGTTCCTGGTGCCACAACGCGACGGCCCGAATGAGAAACTCGGGCAGTTTCACGGTTAGCGACGACAACTCTGTGGCGATCCTCGCCAGGCCGGCAACCGCGCTGTCGCGTCCGCTCAGAACCATGTGCGCGTCTTCAGCCGCTCCGCTCTCGAGGAAAGTCCGCGCCGCCGGGGCTCACACTTCGACCTGAATCTCGATGGTGACCGGCTGAACGAGCAGTTTCCGCATCACCTCTTCGACCGACATCACGAGGCCCACCGCAAACCCCATCGCAGTCTCCAGCGAACGAAACGTTCTCACGTCGGAACCGGCGGGAAGAAAATCCGCGGAGACGGTGTACGCGACGGGCGCGCCTTCTTCCGCGACGCGCAAGTGATCCGGGTGTACCGTAACGGCGGCTGTGCCGTTTCGGCGGAGCATGTTGACGTCGATGTCCGTCGGCCGCAGCACCATCATTCTGACGACCATACGCGCTCTCCTCGCCCTACGTCACCCGCGTGAGCCGCGGCCTCTCCGTGACCTGGCGCGGGGTAAAGCCCGTCGGCAGCTCGTCGGCAAACTCGAGTACGTCACCGATGCGGGTCTCGCTGCTGCCCACGGCCCCCGCCGGGACCTCCAGGGCGGAATACGCGCCCCAGACCCAGACAATGATCCGGCCCGGTCGAAGGTGCTCGTAGATCCGCACCACACGACGGTCGGCGTTCAGGAAAATAACGTCGATGGCCTCCCGCATGCCGATCGTCTGAACGCCGCGGCATGGAACGAGCCAGACCCCGTCCCCCAGCGACAACTGGCGGTGCCGGTACAGACCGATGAGCCGCGTGCGGAACCCCCCGGCGCGCTTGATGTCCACGCCGAGATAGGTGCCGCGCGTCTGGTTCACCACATACACAAGAGCACCTCGGTTACGGATTCAGCTCGTCGGGATCCGGCAGCGCCGGCAGCGGCGGCGGCGTGGTCGCCGGCCGCACGATCGTCGGGACCACAAAGATCACCAGCTCGGTCTCCCCTTTTTGAAACGTGGTGCTCCGGAACAGCTGTCCAAGGATCGGGATATCTCCCAACACCGGCAGCTTGTTGACGGTCTTCGAGTCCGTGTTCTGGATCAGCCCGCCGATGGCCAGAAATTGCCCCGGCTCCATCGCCACCACGGTTTCCGCCCGCCGCGACTTGATGGTCGGGATGGTAAAGCCGTTGGCGACGATGGCGTTCGTAAAGTCGAGGCTGCTGACCTCGGTCAGCAGGTTCAAATTGATCGGCGCCCCCGGCTGCGCGTCCGGTTTGAACTCCAGCCGGACGCCGAATTCCTTGAACTCGATGGTCGTCTGCCCGTTCGTCGTTGTCGTCGGAATCGGCACCTCGCCACCGACCAGAAGTTTGGCCGACTGGCCGTCCGTCACCACAAGGCGCGGATTGGCGAGCGTGCGCGCGGCGTTGCGCTGCTCGAGAAAATTGATCTGGCTGATCAACGTCTGAAGCGCCGTCGCCGTCTGGTTCGGGGCGGTGAACAGCCCGAAGTTGAAGATACCCGGAGTTCCCAGGAACGGGCTGGTGGTCGAGCCTCCGCCCCACGTGATGCCCAAGTTGTTCATCGCCGTGCGGTCGATTTCCGCGACCACGGTGGCGATCTGAATCTCCACGGGATTGCGGATGCGGACCATCACCACGACGTTCTTGAAGTAGGTTTTGGCGATCGCCTCCACGGCGGCGCGGTCGTACCCTGTCTCGACCGTTCCGTCGATGCGCACCGTGTCGGGCGCCGTGACCGTCAGCGTGAGGTTGGGGTAGGCGCGGAGCGCGGCCTGCAGCTGTTGGCCGGTCAGCAGCGTCGGCGGTACGTTGGGCTGACGCACAGTCAAACGGTCCAGCACCTTGCCGAAGACAGACGCGATCTGCTCCGCCTGCGCCTGCGCGGCGTCGGTGGCGACGGTGCCGTCAAGCACCACGATGCCGGACACCACCCGCGCGCGGATATCCGGTTCGGCGAGGATGTCCTGCAGTACCTTGGTGACGTCCGCACTGCTCGCCGAGACGACCACCACATGGTAGGTGGTGATCCCGGACGAGGTCCACAATGTCAGCGTCGTATCGCCGATTCGCTTCCCCAGCACCATCAGCTGGTTCTTGCTGATGACGTTGACATCCGCGATCTCGGGCGCAGCGACCACGACGCGCTGAAGGTTCGCGACGTCGAGGAGCCGGCCGTAGTTGAGCGGGACGACAAGCGGCGGCAGACTCTGCGCCTGTCCGTACGATGCCGGAAGCGCGACGGCGACAATAAGCGCGACGAGTATCCCGATGGCACGTGCACGACGCAACGATGACATGTTTCCCCCCCTCACATGTGGGCGCCGGATCCCGCTAGTGTCCGGGGGGCGCCCCAAAGCCGCCGGACCCGCTGGAGCTCATGAATTGTGTATAGATGCGAACGAATCCGGGTCCGGCCACCACGACGAACAACGCCGGCAGGATCAAGAAAATGAGCGGAAAGAGCATCTTCACGGGCGCCTTGTAGGCCCGCTCCTCGATTCGCTGGCGCCGCCGCACCCGAGCCTCTTCGGACTGGACGCGCAACACCTGCCCGATATTCACGCCAAACTCCATCGCCCGCACGAGGGTCGATGTAAACGAGACCAAGTCCTCGACGCCGGTGCGGGTGCCGATCGCCTTCATCGCCGCCCGCCGGTCCCCGCCCAAGCCGACCTCGTCCAGATACACTTTGATCTCATCGCTGATGGGCCCAGCCCGCCGGGAAGCCACGGTTTCGAGCGCCTGATCCAGTCCGAGTCCGGCCTCCACGGTGACGGTCAGCAGGTCCAGCGTTTCAGGGAATTCCCGGATAATGCGGTTCTGCCGGCGCAGGATGGTGCGGCGCAGCGCGAACTCAGACCAAATGTAAGCGAGGGCCCCCGCGACGAGGGCGAACAGCACCGGCGTGCCCGCAGGGGCGCGGCGCGCCAGGATGAGCACGACAAGACCGACCACCGCGGCGCGGAGCCACTTCCAGGCGATCCAGACCACCGGATCGGTGGTCCGGTTGCCGGCGCGTATGAGGTTGGCGCGGACCGCGGCCAGCGTGCCGGCCGGCGTGAGCCTGGCGGCGAGCTTGGCGACCGACTGGAGGATAGGCGCCACCGCCCGCTGCGTGAACGGAAGCGCCAGCGTGGCTTCCCGCGGCATCCCGAGCTCGCTCAGCTCCTTGAGCCGCACTGCGACCAGTTGACGCTCCGGCGAACGCTGCGTCACCGCCAGCGCCGCCACGAGCACCGTCGCGAACACCAACATCGCGATTACCAGCGGGATCATTGCGTGTGCACCCCGACGCGGCCGGCGGTGGTCATCCTACACCTCGATCGCGCCGATGCGCCGGATGAAATAGATGCCGAGCAGCTGCATCACCAAGGAGATGGCCAGCATGATGTGGCCGGCCTGTGTCGTGATCAGATAGCTCGAGTACTCGCGCATGCCGAACAGCAGAACCACCATCAGAATCGGCGGAATTGCGACGACGATGATCGAGGAGATCCGCTGCTGGGCCGTCAGTACCCGGATAAAGTTCTTGAGCTTGACCCGTTCGCGGAGCGTCGCGGTGACCTGGTCCAGGAGTTCGGCCATATTGCCGCCGACCTGCCGGTTGGTCAAGATGCCGGCCACGGCGAGGTCGAAATCGTCGCTACGCACGCGCGCCGCCATGTTCAACAACACGGCCTCGGTGCCGAGCCCAAGGTTCATCTCGCGCTGCGCCCGGGCGAACTCCGCGGAAATCGGATAGGGATGGTCGGACGCCACCATCGCCATGCCCTGGTTGAGGCCGAGACCCACGCGGAGGGCGCCGGCGAGCGCCTGCAAGGCATCGGGCAGCTGACGGGTGAACGCCTCGCGCCGCCGGCTGCGCTTCACGATTAACCACAAAAACGGAATGGCACCACCGAGGGCGGCCGCCGGCAGGGCCATGATGTTTTGCCGGGTGGCCCCGAGAGCGATCAGGGCCAGCACCAGAGCGCTCAACGCGACGATCAACAGAAATTCGGCCGGTTTGATCGGCGCGTCGGCGGAGTCGAGCAGCCGCTCAAGAGTCGCCCCGAATTGCCATCCGGACATCGCACGCTCGAACGCCGGGATTTCGCTCCAGCGAGCCCCGGAGGCGGGCGCGGCACGGCCGACGGGACGCACCAGCCCCCCCAGGCGCTCTGCGGCGGCGAGCCGCGGCGCCATCAAGCGGACGAGCACCAGTTGCGCGCACCACAGCGCGCACACGAACACCAGCATTGCGGTCAGCCAGATTGACATTGCCCGGTCCTCATCGCAGGAACAGCGACAGGGGCAGGTCGATGCCTGCCGGCTTCAGGCGATCGTAGAACCGCGGCCGGATGCCCGTAAAGGCGTGGTGTCCCCGCACACGCCCCTCGTTATCGATCCCCTCTTGGACGAACACAGCGACATCCTGCATGGTGATGATGTCGCCTTCCATCCCGGTCACCTCGGCGACCTTCGACACCCGTCGTACGCCGTCGATATAGCGGCTCACGTGGACCACCAGGTGGATGGCCGACGAGACCTGTTCCCGAATCGCCCGGGTCGGTAGCTCGACACCGGCCATCAGCACCATCGTTTCGATCCGCGACAGACCGTCCCGGGGCGTGTTAGAGTGCACGGTCGTCAGGCTGCCCTCGTGGCCGGTGTTGAGGGCCTGCAGCATGTCGAGCGCCTCGCCGCCCCGGACCTCGCCGACGATGATCCGATCCGGGCGCATCCGCAGGGCGTTGCGCACGAGGTCCCGCGTCGCGACCTGGCCGCGGCCTTCGATGTTCGGCGGCCGGGTTTCCAGCCGCACCCAGTGTTCGTGTTTGAGCTGCAGCTCGGCGGCGTCCTCGATCGTGATGATGCGCTCCGTCGGCGGAATGAACATGCTCAATACGTTGAGGAGCGTGGTCTTGCCAGCGCCGGTCCCGCCGCTGACCACGACGTTGAGCTTGGCCGCGACTGTGGCGCGGAGCACCTCTACCAGCTCGGCGCTCAGCGTCCCGAACGCGACGAGGTCGTCCGCCACGTACGGATCGCGTGCGAATTTACGGATGGTGAGGCAGGGCCCGTTTAGCGCCAACGGTGGGATGATTGCGTTGACGCGCGAGCCGTCGGGCAGCCGCGCGTCCACATAGGGCTGCGCCTCGTCGATCCGGCGGCCCACCTCCGACACGATCTTCTCGATGATGCGCATGACGTGCTGGTCATCTCGGAAGCGGATCGCCGTCGGGAAGAGCTTGCCGCCCTGCTCGGCGAAGACGATGTTTGGCCCGTTGACCATGATCTCGGTAATGTTGGCATCCCGGACCAGCGACTCGATCGGCCCGTACCCCATCGCTTCGTTGACGATATCGGCGATGAGCTTCGCGCGGTCGACCCGCGTGAGCAGCTCGCCGCCGTGGTCCAAAATCCGGCCGACCTCCCGCTCAACTTCCTCCCGCGTCCAACTCGTCCCGCGCCGTCCCAGGTCTTCGACGAGACGGCGGTGGACATCGTTCTTCAGCGTCTGGTACGGCTCCGACCACCCGCGGTCGCCGGCCTCTTCGAGGCGTCTACGCAGTGACACGGTCAACTCTCCCCATGTAAGCCATGACTGCTTTCGCCAACGCGCGAACCTGCTGCGAAAACGGCGCCTCAGGCTCGCTGGTGAACAAGGGCACACCGCTGTTGGTGGAGGCGACGACCCGATCGTCCTGCGGCACCACCGCCGTAAATTTCATGCCGAGCGCCTTCTCGACGTCGCGCCGCGGCAGCGACTGACGGCCGTCGACGCGGTTGGCGACCAGCAGCAGATTCTGGACCGGAAATCGCAGTTGCGCCAGCATCTCGTGCATCTGACTCGTATCTTTGAGGCAAACGACGTCCAGCGTCGTCAGCTCGACCGCCAGGTCGGCGACTTCCAGCGTCGCGAGCATCGCCTCGAACGACGACACGCTCACGTCGACCACGACGATGGCGTACAGCGACTGGAGGACGCTGAGCGTCTCGCGGAAGCGCTCCGGCGGCACCTCTTCCGCTAGTTCGGTGCGCAGGGGAGCCGCGAGGATCTCCACGCCGCTCTCGTGTTTGTGCAGGAAGCGCTCGGCGATCTCCACAGACAGCGCCTGGCTCATCTCGCGAATGGTGCGGCTCGGCCGGATGTTCATCAGCGCCGCCACGTCGCCGAAGTATAGGTCGCCGTCCACGAGCGCAACGCGTCCGTCCTGCGCCGCCTTGAGCGCGATCGCCAGGTTGACGGCAATGGTGGTCTTCCCGACACCGCCCTTACCCGACATCACCGCCAAGATCAGCCCGCGGCGCGCGCCCACGACATTGTCCATCTCTCCGGCCTCGGCAAGCGCCCGCAGCACCGCCGCCTCATCCAGGGGCGTGCTCAGGCAGTCGCGGGCTCCGGCCCGCATAGCCTGGCGAAGATCCTCGGGCGAGACCGTCTGCGGAGAGACGAGGACGATGTACATGCCGGGGAAGCGCCGCGAGACCTTCGCGGCCAGTTCGAACCCGCTGGCCTCGCCGAGGCGCGTGGCCAGAAAGATCAGCTGCGGCGTCCGATGTGCAACTACGCTCTCGAGTTCGTCCGGCCCGACGACCTCGGCGACGACGCGGGCCCCCGGCTGCTTCAGGACGGCGTGCTCGATCAGCGCTTGGGCGGCCTGATCGGCCGTTGCGACTACGATGCGAAGAAGAGACGACACGGCGCTTCCGACGTCCTCCGGCGAAGCTAGAAAGTCACCGATTGATGCTGCGAGCCGCGCCAGATCTCGACCGTCGAGCTGGGTGCGGGCGCCGGCTGCACGATCACCACCGGCACCGCCCGCGGTACGGGCGCGGCGGTGACGGGCGCGGCGGCCGGTGAGCCGCCGAGCGCGCTCAGCGTCGTCTGCCCGCGTGTTTGGACCGTGTCGCTGATGCCGGCCGGCCGCAGCGCGAGGCGTATCTTGCCGCTGTTGTCGATCGCCGTGAGAGACTCCACCTGCTCGGGCGTCAGCGCCACCGTCACGGACGTCGTGACCTTAGCCGGCTGCCCCGGCTTCTGATCGGCCACCTGCGCCGCGGCGAGGACGAGCACGTTTTGGAGGAAGATCCGGGAAGTCTCCGGCGCGCCGCCGGCGGTGGCCGTGCCCACGATGTCCACCCGGTCGCCGGGGGCGACGAATCCGGCCACATCCGACACCTCGTTCATCGCGAGTGTGACCGCGCGCATGCCCTTCGGCACGACGTAAGAAAGACTGGCCCCGACGTCGGCGGGCGCCAGCATGTCGCTGATCACCTGTTCACCTTCGAAGATCTGGGTCACGGCAACGCGGTTCACGCCCTCCGCCACCGCGTGCAGCGCCCGGGGATGCAGCCCGGCCGCGGGCACCTGCACCACCTTCAGGTCCCCGGCGGCGACGATCTTCCGCGTCGGAATCACGTGTGTCGCGACCACGACATCCGACATCGGCACGGACGGCGCCACCGCGGTCCGGCGCGACAACGTCCCGAGGTAGCCGACCACTACGCCCGTCGTGACGAGCGCCAGCAATATGGCGAGTGCCGGGATGACCCATCTCCGATTCGTCATGGCTCTCTCCCCTCGTACCCTCTAGCGTCTATTGAAAGGACCTGACCGTGGACAGCCCCGTCACCGAAAAGCTGGACGGGTAGCCCAATCTTCCAACAAACGGTATCGCGTTCGCAATGGGCAGCAGCGTCTGGATCTTGTACACGGCCCAGACCTGCAACACGTGATCGTTATTGTTGCTACTGTCGATCCAGCGCACAACGGCAACGCAACTCGTCTGGCCGGACGGCAGCGCGGCGCTGGTGGCCGGCGCCGATGCCGAATTGCCCGACACGGTGCAAGTCGTGCTGGTCTGCACCGTAATGAACTGTGCGGCCGTCGCCACCCGCTGCTCGATGGCGGTGTCCGACGCGGTGCATGTGGTGGCGGGGGCGCACCAGTTCTCGGTGATCCCCAGCCGCGCTCCTTCGCGTGCCGCGTTCGTGACGACCAACCACGACCCGAACACACGGCCGAACTCAAACGTCAAAAACGCCAGAATGAGGAGCATCGGCGCGATCAGCGCCAATTCCAGCGCAAACTGTCCTCCTTCACTCTTCATCGAACCGAATCTGTTCCTCATCGATGGTCGGATTCCTCCGGGCACGGGAGGCCACCGGCCGACGCCGGCGGCCTGTCTTTCCGGACTTTCCGCCCCCACGATGTGTCAAGGCGCGTTCTGCAGACCCATCCACGAGCTGATCTTCGAGATCGCGCTGCTCAGCACGCCCTGCAGCGCGAACGCCGCGACCAGCAGAAAGAGCACGACGCCGAGAATGAGGAGCACATATTCCACCGTACCTTGGCCGTGCTCATCCCGGTCAAGCTTTTCGGACAGCCATGGCCACACAAACGGAATTGCTTGCATTGCCTACCCCCCATAGGCGCCGCAGCGTCGGGTACACGGACCCGCTTACGGCGGATTCTGACCTGCGACCCACGAACTGATACTGACGATGGCGTTGCTCAGCACGCCCTGGAGCGCGAACGCCGCGACGAGCAGAAACAGCACGACGCCGAGGATCAGCAGAACGTACTCTACTGTGCCCTGACCACGCTCGTCCCTAGACCTCTCGTGCCACCGCTTCACCAACAATGCCGCTGTGCGCATGACGTTCTCCGCATTGTCGAAAACCCAGGGGGGGTCAGCCCGCCATCCAGACGCAGATGGTAGCGATGGCGTCTGGATGACGTCTCCCCCCCTTTGCCTTCGCAAAGAGACCCTTTACGGCGGGTTCTGACCGGCCATCCACGAGCTGATCTTCGAGATCGCGCTGCTCAGCACGCCCTGCAGCGCGAACGCCGCGACGAGCAGAAAGAGCACCACGCCGAGAATCAACAGAACGTACTCGACGGTGCCCTGACCGCGTTCGTCGCGAGCAAACTTGCTCGAGAGCCAGGCCTGGACCAAAGAGAACCAGTACATCGGTGTTTGTCCCTCCTTTCCGCCAAACTTACGGGTTCGTCAGTTAGCCTTGCGAATCTCACGATAAATTGTCCAGGCTCGGCGGACTACTACCCGCCTAGGGTAGTTTGAGGGTAGTCTCCCAGCCCCGCGGTGCGGGTGAAGGGAGGGGCCGGCCTCTATTCGATGCGCCGGGTCGACTTGGCGGGTTTACGTGGATTTAGTGCGTGCGTAAGATTAGCAACGCATTGTTCGCCACGACCACGAGGTAGATCAAGACGATCAGCCGGGTCGTGACGAGGAGCCGTGCTGGGAGGGGACGCCCCCAATTGACGCTGCGCACGATCAGGATAGCCAGAAATACGAGCGCCAGCGCCTTCAACACGGGCGCTAAAGGGGTGAACATGAGTCCTCTAAGCATGGGATTGCCCTCGCGGGCACCGCCGGCGAGGGCGAGGTAGGTCGTCAGGAGATCCAGGGCCTGGAGGACCACTAAGAGCGCGAATAACAACCACAGGCTGCCGGACGTGCGCCGGTGCCTTTCGCGGCCCAGACGAGCCGCCCCCGCCGGGGCGGGACGATTACCGCCGTTCATGACTGTGCCGCTCTCACGTCGCACGCGACCCACCTATACGATAGAATTTTACCCTAGCCTCTGAACGCGCTATGCTGGTGGCCGTGCAGAAGCGGTTGTGGCGCCCTCACCCCGCGTGGCCGATGGTGGCTACCGCCTTCGCGCTGCGCGTCGGCGCCATCCTCGTGCTACACACTTACCGGTTCCCCCAGACCGACGACCACTACCTCTTCGGTACAGAAATGGGGCGCATCGGCCGCGCGCTTGCCTCGGGGCACGGCTTCGCATCGCCCCTCCACGGGAACACTGGCCCGACCGCAATGGTTGGCCCGTTGTACCCCCTAGTCATCGCGGCCGTGTTCAAGCTGACGGGCATCTATACCCCCGGCTCGGCGATCATCCTGCTCGGCCTAAGTGCCCTGTTCTCCTCACTCACGGCACTCGTGATCTACGATATAGGCCGCGAGGCGTTCGATGGGACAACCGGCCTGTGGGCGGGCTGGGGATGGGTCCTGTCTCCTTTCGCCATCTATTGGCCGATTCGTTGGGTCTGGGATACAGGTCTGTCGACTTTGCTTTTTGCACTACTCTTTCTGATGACGCTGCGGTTGTCGCGGGCAATGAGTACGGTCGACGGCCTTTGGTACGGGGTCCTGTGGGGGGGCGTGGTGCTGACTAATACTACCTTCCTGGCGCTCCTGCCGTTCTTTCTTGGGTGGCTGTGCTGGCGCCGAGTACGTTGCCGCGACTTTCGGGTTTCCGCGGCTGCCGCAGTTGCCGTCGCATTCCTGCTCGCAATCGCACCGTGGCTCGCTCGTAATTACATCGCATTCGGTCAAGTGTTGCTGCGGTCTAACCTGGGCCTCGAGCTGGCGATCGGGAATCTAGCAGACCCCGGTGATCCCCTCGCATGGCAACACCTCCACCCCGCCGTCAATGCGGCCGAGATGGCGCGCTATCGCACACTTGGAGAACTTCGCTACATGGCCGAAAAGCAGCGACAGGTCTTGCATTTCATAGGAACTCGGCCCACCGCATTTCTCCGTAACACCGCAACGCACATACTCTACTTTTGGTTCGGTTCGGCAACGCCGGCGGGAATCACCCACTTTCCGGAGATTCTTTTCGGACTTCCGGCGATGTTGGCCTTTGCAGGATTGTGGCTGCTCGTGCGCGGCCACTCTCGGGCAGCATTTCCGTTCATGGCGACGGTCGCCATCTTTCCGGTGATCTACTATTTCACACATCCGGACCTGCGGTTTCGTCATCTCATCGAGCCGCAGCTCTTCGTCATGGCAGCATACGGTGTGAGCACAGCCGCGCGCACCGCGGCGAAGACCGTTCCGAAATGGGCACAAAAAATCGCGCCGATCCGCGGTCTTGTGAAGTGATCACCGCACCAGGTTGGCGCGCTGAAAGAGGTCTTTCGTAGAAAAAGATCTCGATGGGTTCCCGGCTCGCGAAGGTCTTGGCGGTCTTGAGCTGCGCGACTCGAGCAAGCGACGCGGGCACTAGGTGAAGAGGGTCCGTATACCAGTAGTGGCTGTATACCAGCCAAATGCGTCTATGCTTTCGCGCCAGCGCCTCCAGCGCCGGCACATCCGCCAGCCCCATGATGTGCTCATCGACAGCATTGTCGCCGAAACTTCCTGGGACGCCTTCTTCCTCGGCCCCACGACGGTAGCGTTGAAAATAAAAGTCAAACGGCAGCTCGACAAAGCTGTCGTTGAAGAGTATCAAATCCCCCGAACGCAAATCCGTAGCGACATACCTGGCGGCCGGTCGCCACGCCTCATATTCCGGCCTTGTCCAGTAATCGGCGTTGAGCCCGGCCGCCGCGACGAAAATCAGAAGTGCCCAGCAAACCACGCGAGAGATGGGCCGGGCGTGCAGGTCGACGAGCGCTCCCGCGACAAGAAGGTAGAAAGGGATCGTCGTCCAAATTAGGACCTTAGCGGACACCACAGGCCGCCAAAGCGCGCTGATCAGCAGTTCACCGACGACCGGTAGAAGCCACAGCGTAATAAGGACGGCCGGCCGGTAGTGGCCACCGCGCCAGCGTCGTACAGCAAGCGCCACCACCGCGATCGCGAGCGTCACCTCGAATGCGGCCGCCAGGAAGAAAAGAAGAAAAGTGCCGTAAAGCGGTGCCACGTCTGGAAACAGTCCGCCCAGGACGACCATCGGTGACGTACGCAGGATCGGGGGGAAATTGGGCCCGACCGATTGGTGAAGATACAGCGGGAGAAGTGGCAGGCACAACGCGACCATGATAATTTGCGCAACGATCCAACTGTACAGATTCCACAGCCGCCTACGCGCCAGCCAGGCGAGTGCTACCGCGGCATTCGAGCTGATCGGCAAAAAGACGGCAGGGTAGTGCGTCCATACGGCCGCAACCGTGCCTGCAACGTACAGCGCCAAGGCGGCAGACTCTCCTGTACGGCGTCGGGTCTGGGCGATTTCGGCCGCTCCCGCCGACCGCAGCCAAAGGCTCGTGCCCAACATTGACGCGGCGGCGAGAAGGGGCAACAACGAGTACATCCGGATTTCTTGACTGTAGTGAACATCGACGGGCGAAATCGCCACGAGCGAAGCGCCGATCAGGCCCAGTCGAGGATCCCCCGCAACGCGGCCGATCGCATAGGCCAACAGAACGGTAAGGACACCACACAGCGCCGACAGGAGTCGCAATGCGGCTTCAGAGGTGCCCACCCGTAGCCAGAAGTGAAGCACCCAATAATAGAGCGGCGGAATGTCGTCGAGCGTCTTGACCCAGTGCCAAATATCAAGGACTGTGTGCTTCTCTGCGACCCAGATGCTGAAGGCTTCATCGGTCCAAACGCCGGAGGCGGCGATCGCATACAGGCGCAGCGTCATCGCAACCAGGATGATTGTCAGCACCAGCCAAACGGTCAACGACCAACGGCGGACGCGGGCCAGACCGTCAGAGTTCAACGGACCCGCGTCAGTAAGCCGGCTCGATTCCGGGTTCATCCGGTTCCTTTGCCCCATCGAAACACAACTAAGCTCCCAGAAGCGTGAGGCATCTCACGGGGACATAAGCGACATAGTCTGGTCTACGCGGCGCCACACGTAGACGCCGCCGCTAGCGTAGGTAGGGCGACCGAGGAAGTCGACGAGAAAAGCCAGCGTTTCCCGCTCGTGCGGTGACGGCCCCAACACTATCGTCTTGATGTGCTGGCTCTGTAGCCCGTGCCCGGCGCCGATTGTGAACGCCCGCGACAACTCTGGGCCGCGGCCGGAATGCTCAACTTCCAAAAGCGCGTCGAACAACGGCGTCGG
>DATEGA010000259.1:0-2458 GCA_035280345.1 bacterium
CGGCGTCGCGGTGGGCGGCTGGCTCGGCGGCCTCGAGGCGGCCAGCGCCTGTATCCGCCCGAACCCCGACGGTACGATCCACGTCGTCGTCGGGTCGGTCGACATCAGCGGCAGCTCCACCTCGCTCGCACAGATCGCGGCGGAGACGCTAGGGGTGCCGATGCCGCAGGTGCGGCTCGTGCCCGAAGACAGCGACGGCGCGCCACAGGCCGGCATGTCCGGCGGCAGCAAGATCATCTACACGATGGGGTCGGCGGTGCAGAAGGCCGCGGCCGACGCAAAACGGCAGATTCTCGCGCTCGCGGCGAAACGGCTCGAAGTGTCCGAGGCCGACCTCGACATCGTGGACGGCACGGTCCGGGTGCGCGGCGTGCCGTCGCGCGCGATCGCCTTGGCGGACGTCATCAAGATGACCTCCGGCTTCGGCGCACAGCACGCGCCGGTCTTCGGGACCGCGTCCGAGGCGATCACCACGCGCTCGCCCGCGTTCGGCGCGCATGTCGCGGCGGTCGACGTCGATCCGGACTCGGGGCGCGTGCGCGTCGCCGGGTACGCGGTCGCGCAGGATTGCGGGAAGGCGATCAACCCGGCGCTCGTGCGCGGACAGATCCACGGCGGTGTCGCGCAGGGCATCGGCTGGGCGCTGTTCGAGCAGATGGTCTATGACGAGGGCGGCACGCTGACGACCGGCACCTTCGCCGACTATGCGCTCCCGCGCTCGACGGACGTCCCCCCGGTCGATGTGCAGCTCGTCGAGATCCCGTCGCCGCGCGGGCCGTTCGGGGCGAAGGGCGTCGGCGAGCCGCCGGTGGTCCCGGTCTCGGCGGCGATCGCGAACGGCATTGCCGACGCGACGGGTGCACGGATCGACAGCCTGCCGATCACGCCGCAGCGCGTCGTCGCCGCGCTCGGATCGAACGGGGAACGCCGCCGGTAGCGTCGCGGCGGCACCGCCCCGCGATCCTGCCGCCTAGCGGGCCGCCGCGCGTCGCCGGGCCGGTGAGGTAAGTACCGCGGGGTTCAGGACGCGCTCCGGCGCGCCCCGGAGGAACGCCGCCACGTCTTCGCACGCCCCCTGGTAGAACACCACGTAGTTCTCGAACGTCACGTACCCGAGGTGCGGCGAGAGCACGAGGTTGTCGAGTGATAAGAACGGGTGGCGCCCCGGCAGCGGCTCCTCGCCGTAGACGTCGAGCGCCGCGCCCGCGATCTTGCCGGCCCGGAGGACCTCGACGAGCGCCGCCTCGTCGACGATGGGGCCCCGCGACGTGTTGACAAGGTAGGCGGTCGGCTTCAGGCGCGCAAGATCGGCCGCCCCGATCAACCCCCTCGTGCGGGCGCTGAGCTGCAGATGGATCGTGACCACGTCGGACCGCTCGAGCAGCTCCTCCTTCGTCACGCGCGCCGCGCCGCATTCCGCCGCTCGTTCGGCGGTCAGGTTCTGACTCCAGCCGAGGAGCCGCATCCCAAACGCGCGCCCGATCGCGGCGACCTGCGACCCGAGGCGGCCGAGCCCGATCACGCCGAGCGTCTTGCCGTGGAGGCCGGTGCCGAGCGTCGTTTGCCAGCGGCGCTCGCGCGTCGCCCGGTCCTCCTGCGGAATCCGGCGCACGGCCGCGAGAATCAGCGCCCAGGTCAACTCGACCGTCGGCGGCGCGAGCCCGTCGGTGCCGGCGACTACAATGCCGAGGCGCGTCGCCGCCTCGACGTCGATCGACGCGTTGCGCATGCCGGTCGTCACTATGAGGCGCAGGCGCGGCAGCCCGGCGAGCACCCGCTCGGGAAACGGTGTCCGCTCGCGCATGGCCACGACCGCGTCGAAGGGCGCGAGCCGCCGGAGCAGCGCGGCCTCGTCGCGCACGTGGTCGCGGAACGTCTCGACCGTGACCCGCGGGCCGAGCGCCGCCCAGTCGGCCAGCTCGAGGGCGACGCTCTGGTAGTCGTCGAGAAGCGCGAGACGAAAGGCGGACTCGTCAGGCACGCCCGCCGCTCCAAGCGAGGTCGCGGTCGAGTGGCCAAATCGGCCGGCGGACGTGGGCGAAGGGAAACCGGTCGAGGTTCGGGTTGGCGGCGCCGGGCGCGTCCACCTCGATGATGACGCTCGTGATCGGCTCGAAGTCAGCGCGGAAGTGCCCGCGCGACTTGATCACGAGCAGCGGCTCCCGCTGCGGGTCGACTCCGCCGACGCGGAAGAACCCGCGGTCGTTGGCCGCGTGCCGGATCGACGTCACCACGATCTTGAGGCCGCCGGCGTCGATCTGCGCGGTCGGCCCGCAGCGCATCGTGCGGCCGCGGACGACCGGGCCGGTGCCGACGAACTCGCCGTTGCTCAGGTGGGCGACGCGGCCCGTCACCTCCACCGGCGCACCGTATGCGGACGGGGCCACCTTGCCGCCGATCCGGAACGTGCCCGTCGCGCCGAGCCCCGCCTGCGCCGCCCGGCGCGCCGTCTCCGGAT
>DATEGA010000260.1:0-9760 GCA_035280345.1 bacterium
ATGCTCGTTGAGCAGCGGCGGGACGCGGCGGATCTCGCCCGGGGTCTCGGACAACTTGATCGGGATGCCGATCAGTTTGACCGTTCCATGGACCGGATGCGGCCGCTCCACCAGCATGCCGTTGTGCAAGACTTGAGGGTCTTGGAATACCTCCGCGAGATTGTAGATCGGGCCGCAGGCCACACCGCGTTCGTTGAGATACCGCACCCACTCCGCGCTGGTGCGGCTCTTGAACGCCTCGGTCAGGATGTCGTTGAGCGCCGGCCGGTTCGCCACGCGGGCGTTCACGTTCGCAAACCGGGGGTCTTCGGTGAGCTCAGGCCGGCCGATCGCCTCGCACAGGCGCCGCCACATGACTTCGTTTCCCGCGCAGAGGTTGAACGCGCCTTGCTTGGTCTGGTAGACGCCGAACGGCGACGCCAGCGGATGGTGGTTGCCGGCCACGCCGGGCGGCGTGCCCGTCTCGAAGTACATCCCCGCGCTCCAGGTGAGCAGCGAGACCATCGCGTCGAGAATCGAGACGTACACTTCCTGCCCCCGGCCCGTCCGTTCGCGCGCGAGCAACGCGTAGAGAATGCCGCGGCAGGCCGTCATCGCACAGTAGAGATCCGCGAGCGCGATCCCGGCGCGGGTCGGGCCGGTGGGCTCCTGGCCGGTGATGCTCATGAACCCGGACATCCCCTGTCCGACCTGGTCGAATCCCGGACGCCCGCTGTAGGGCCCGGTCTGGCCGAACCCCGTCACGCCGCAGTATATGAGCCGGGGGTTGACCTCCCGGAGCGCGCGGGAGCCGAACCCGAGGCGCTCCATCACGCCGGGGCGGAAGTTCTCGATCACCACGTCGGCCTTGCGCGCGAGGCGCAGGACGACCTCGCGGCCCTCGGGTGTGGTCGTATTGAGGGCGATGCTGCGTTTGCTGCGGTTCGCGCCGGCGAAGAAGTAGCTGTTGCCGACGAGGTTGGGCCGCAGCGTCTGGTTGCGTGAGTGGTCGCCTTCGAGCGGCTCGATTTTCACGATGTCGGCCCCGAAGTCGCCGAGTTCCTGCGTGCAGAACGGACCGGCCAGGTACCGCGTCAGGTCCACTACCCGGATGCCGTCGAGCGGTCTCATCGCTAGCGTCCCTCGAATCGCGCGGGCCGGCGCGCCAGGAACGCGCGCACCCCCTCGCGGTAGTCCGCGCTCTCGTAGGCGGCTTCGATGAAGGCGGCGATGTCGCGGTCGGTCATCGTTCCCTCCCCGGCGAGATGCTGCAGCATCGCCTTGGCGCCCCGCTGCGACAGAGGCGCCTGCTGCGCGAGCGTGCGGACGTACGCCTGCGCGGCCTGGTCCAGATCGGCGGGCGGGCAGACCCGATTGACGAGCCCCATCGCGCGCGCCTCCTCCGCCTCGACGAGCCGGCCGCTGAACAAGAGATCCCGCGCGTGGCTCGGGCCGACGAGCCGCGCGAGCCGGCGCGTCGCGGCCATCCCGTAAACAATGCCGAGCCGTGCCGCCGTAATGCCGAACCGTCCCCTCGGGTCCGTCCACCGGAAGTCGCAGGAGAGGGCCAGCTCAAGGCCGCCCCCGATGCAGAAGCCGTGGATCAGCGCCAGCGTGGGCTTCGGAAAGTCGGCGAGCGTGCGTTCCGCCGCGGCGACGAGCGCGCTATACGCGCGCGCCGAGGCCGAGCTGTTGCGGACGAGTCCGAACTCCGAGATGTCCGCGCCCGACGCGAACGCCTCTTCGCCGGCGCCGCGGAGGACCAGCACGCGCACGGCCGCGTCCGACGCGAGCGGCGCGAGTACGCCGGGCAGCGCCTCCCACATCGCGACCGTGATCGCGTTATGCTTGTCCGGCCGGTTCAGCGTGAGCGTCGCGATCGGCCCGTCGCGCGAGACGCGCAGCTCCTCCACAAGTATGCTCCTTCCGCGCGCCGTCGCACGGCCTCCTGCCCGCCGATTGTACGCGCCCCGCGCAGGGTGCTACAATGGGCCGGCCGGTTGACCAAGCGGCCGGCAACCATGTAACCAAAACCCGGGGAGTGGCGCAGCTTGGTAGCGCGCAGCGTTCGGGACGCTGAGGCCGAGGGTTCAAGTCCCTCCTCCCCGACCATCCGTCATGCGCACGGGTTCATACCTATACCCTTGAGCTGGAGCCTGAAGGCTACGCTACGTGGAGCGGACGATCGGTGACGGCCGGCCGCCGGCGTGCGGGCAAGCGGCGCACCCGCGACCTGGGGAACGGAGGAGATCGTCGAATGCCGCTGCCGATCGAGCTGATCCTCATGCGCCAGCTCGCTGCCAATCTTCGAATGCCGGTGTTCCTGGTGGACGGTCGGGGAACGCTGCTTTTCTACAATGAGCCGGCCGAAGCGCTGCTCGGACGCCGATTCAGCGAAGCCGGCACAATGAAGCTGAAAATGTGGTCCACCGTGCTGCGCGCCGCGGACGAACGCGGCAGGCCGCTTCCGCACGACGCGCTGCCGCTGGTCGTCGCGCTTCGCAAACGACGGCCCGCGCAGCGGGTCATCCGCATCACCGGTCTCGACGGCGCGAAGAGAACGATCGAAGTCACGGCTCTTCCCCTCGAGGGGCTGAACGGCCGGGGCCTGGGAGCGGTCGCCGCCTTGCGGAGCATCGCGGCCCGGTGAAGATCAGGCTGTGGGGCGCCCGGGGGTCGCTGCCCAGTCCCGGGCCCGCGACCGTACGCTACGGCGGAAACACGCCCTGCGTGGAGGTCCGGAGCGACGACGGCAGGGTCCTTATTCTCGACGCAGGAACGGGCATCCAGAGGCTCGGCGCCTCCCTCGGTCCGGAGATCACTCGGCTCGATATTCTGTTAACGCATCTTCATCTGGATCACATCCTCGGCATCGGATTCTTTGAGCCGCTCGACCGCCGCGACGTGGCCGTGCATGTCTGGGGCCCACCGTCCGCCACCCTCGATTTCGAGGAGCACCTCGTGAAGTCGGTGGCGCCTCCGCTGTTCCCGATCCGGCTGCGCGATCTCGCGTGCCGGCTCACAATCCACAACGTTCCGCTGGGTCGATTCGCCATCGCGGACTTCGCCATCACGTCCGCCCTGGTTTGTCATCCCGGCCCGACCGTCGGCTACCGAATCGACGACGGGACCGCGGTACTGGCATACCTGCCGGACCATGAGCCCGCCCTCGCGTCCCCTGGCTTCCCAGGGCCGCCCGCGTGGACATCCGGATGGGGCCTCGCCCGCGACGCCGACGTGCTCATTCACGACGCCCAGTACAGCGCGGCCGAATATGCGGAGCGCGTCGGCTGGGGCCACAGCGCGCTGACTCACGCGCTGGAATTTGCCGCGCTCGCCCGCGTCCGGCGTCTCATTGCGTTTCACCACGACCCGAACCGGTCGGACGCCGGCGTCGATCGGCTGGTGGCTGAGACGATCGGATCTGCGCGGCTGCCGTTCCGGTTCGCTGCCGCGAAGGAGGGCGCGCGCATCGTCACCGGGCGCCGCCCCGCCCGAACATGAGCGCAGGTGGGAAGTATAGAATGACCGGGGTGGTTAGGAACGGGGGCGGCGACTGAACTGCCGGCGGTAACCTCGGTCCTACGGGTCGTGGCTGGACAACGCGTCCCCCGCGACCGGAGACGTCAACAGATGGGCTGAGGCCGGATCGCGCCTGGCGCGGCTGCGCCGCAATAAGGCCCGGCCCCGATCGCGGTTGCGCCTCATTTCTTCCCATCGGCCGAGCGCGTCGTGCGAGAGAGCTTCATCCAAATAAAGGTAGACACTCTGCGAAGGCGCCGAATCCTGGATGGCGCTTTCAAGTTCTGCCGCGGCCCGGATTATCCGCCGGTCTCCGGCGCCGGCGCGGACGAGCCACCGCACTTCCGCCTCGTCTAGATAGCGAATCCGACTCGGTTCCCACTGGTCCCAGTCGTTCACGTCGATGAAGTGCAGATCGCCACCGAGCGCGGTTGCCCGAAAGAATCGCCCGGCTGGTTCGTTTCCGTTGGAATACGGCATCGGTGTCTGGTCTTCCCTACGGCATGCGCCACGCAATGAGTTCCGCCGAGAGACCAATCTCCTCCAGACCGTGTACGACATAGGTGGCTTGTGTGCGCGTGCGGTACGGGTGGGTCACGACCTGTGACTCCGTGCCCCGAGACACCACATTCACGATATAGCCTTTCTGTCGAACAAGATGCATCATGTGCTCGGCGCTAGCGGCGCTCGCGAAATTCCCGACGCGGACCGCGTACGTGGCGACCGGCGCGCTCTGTGCCGTGCGGACGACGGAAGGCGCCGGGGCTACAGCGGGCACAGCCTCCACGGCGGGGGGGCTCAGCGAAAGGGCGGCGACCTTTGGAAGCACGCCGGCGGCCTGCTCCGCCAGCGGCTTTGGCTGGCGGAAAAAGGCGAGACCACCCGGGCCTTGCGCAATGCTCGTGGCAACGACCACGAGGGCCGCGGCGGCCGCCAGCGCTGCGGCCGTCAACGCTGCTGTGCCGATCAGGCGCCGGACCACGGGCACCGGCGCGCTCCGATGCTCGGCTGATTCCGCCCGTACCTTGGCAACGTCGTCCCACATGCGGAGATATTGGGGCAACCGATGCAATTCGTGCACCGAGCGGCTGCCTTCCCGAAGCGCGGTAATGTCGTCGTCGATTTCCGAGTCGATCTGGCGCCAAACGTCACGCCAGGCGCGTTCTTCGACTGTCGCCCGGTCCCCCGGCCCGGCGACCATCACATTCCGATCATCGAACAGGTACCAGAGACCATCGATCTGCCGGGTCCGGTATCCGTCAGGGAGGGCCCGGTTTTGACGAAGGTCGATAGATTTGCGCCTCATTGCACTCTTCTTGTGCCCAGACAGACCGGCGAACAGGACATCCGGGCCCTGGGAGCGGAACACGTCGCTCTCCTATCCGGGCCGAGGAACGGCCGGCGGCTCCGCGGGCTCGCGTCGGCGCGTCTTTTTTAGGCGGAGAGGCTGAAGGGCGGGTAGCGGTCGGTCGTAAGTAAGAACGCGTAGGCGCCGACCCGTAGAAACCAGCGGAACGTGCCCACGACAAAGTCGAAGAGCGAGCGCGGATACCGTCCCGTCAACAAGATGGCAAACCACGCGATCACGACGCAGACGACGGCGGCCGCGCCAACGAACGCCAGCACGACGTAATGCGGAATGGCTAGGAACCATTTCACGAGCGGCAGCCAGCGGCTGAGACCGCCGGCGGCGTCCGGGTACGGAATCGTAATATGGACGGACTGCTCCTCGTCAACCGACGGATACTCGTCCCGGAGGAGCGCCAGATAGACACCGACGCGGGTGCTGAATCGGGTCAGTTCGAGGTTCCAGTTGAACCACCACCGGGGATACCGGCGGGCGAACACGAGCAGCAGAAGAGTGGGCACAAAGACGATCCCGCCTGCGATGAACGGCAGGGCGTGATGAGATTTGTCCTGCTGCGGACCGCTGATCAGCGCCAGGACGATGGCGATCGGGATAACGGCAAACAGCCGAAACGCGGTCGTGAGCCGATCCAGTTCTCGATCCGGGTAGTCGACGTCTAGCGTAGCGGGAAACGGCTCGGGCGTGACCTGCATCGGGCTCCCCCCTTTGCGCGAAGCGCTCGTTTGCCCTCACTCGTGGCGGCGCGGGAGTACGTCGGGCTCCAGCAGACCGAAAATGTCCTCCAACCAGTCCCACATATAGGCGACCGCGATGCTCGTGTTGTCGACCTGACAGTGGTGGTAGCCGCCCTCTTCCCGTGTAAACACCTTGAACGTCTTGCGCCGGGAACCGACCGCGTCGAAGCACCGCCGGGCCGTCGCGAGCGGAATCTGCCCGTCGCCTTCGCCGTGGACCAAGAGAAACGGACACGCGATTCGCTCGGCCACTCCCTCGAGGCAGAACGGCTCGAGGCGGGCGAGGGCTTCCTGCACCGTCCGAACGCCGAAGATCCAAAGCAAATGCTCCCACGGAACGGACAGCGGCAGGGAGTCGCCGCGCGCCAAGCGGTCGAGGCGCTCCTTCCACACCGCGTGATAGTCCCACTGCGCCCCCCAGGCGATGCACGCCGAGAACCGCCGCTCGAATGCCGCCGCACGCGGCGCGTAGTAGCCGCCAAGACTGATCGCCATCACCCCAACGCGCGACGGGTCGACCTCCTCGCGCCCCGCGAGGTATTCGTAGGCCGGGGTCGCGTAGCGTTCGGTCTCGTGGTGCAGCGGGAGATGACGGAACCGGATCGCCTCGCCGTTGCCGGGTCCGTCGACGATCAAGCAGGCGACGCCGCGCTCAGCAAGGTCGGCGATGCCTTTGAAGTACTGGATCTCCTTGGTGATGTCGAAGCCGTCGAAGAACACCATGGCGGGCGACCGCGCCGCCCTCGCCCCCTCGGTGCGGGGGGCGGCGTGCACGAACAGCGCCGGCAGCGCCGTCCCCTCGTAGGGCACCTCGACCGGCTCAATTCGGGGCCGCCGGGTCATCGCGGCCGCGTCGCGAAAGCAGTCCACGCCCCGGCGATAGGCTGCCAGGCCTGCGTCGGTTTTGGGTTGGAGAAACCGTTCCCCGATATGGTAGTAATGCGCCGCCCGGAAGAGTCCGGCCGCGGCGCTCGCCACGTGGCCGCGCGCTCCGCGTTCCCGGCCGGCCCGCTCCACAGCCTCCGCGGTCCGCGTCCACTCCTCGAACCAGGCCCGGTCGTCGCCGGCACGGCCGCGCAGCCGCAGGCCGGTCCGGTTCACCTCGTCAAGTTCGGCGCCGCCCCAGGGCGCAGCGCCGAACGCGTGCAGCATGCCGTGGGACCACCGGTAGTGGTCCGGGAAGTACATGAACGCCGCGTCCTGGACTTGCCGACGGGCCATCGGGCGGCGCCGGCCTCCCAGTGCCCCGCGACTACGGGTGCGCCGGCGGAAAGTCCCGGGTGTACACCGGCTTCTTCAAGTATTCCGCGGGGTTGTACGTCCAGAACTGCGACACACCGGGATAGGTGTAGATCACGGTGTTCTGCGGCTCACCGTTGTTGATGTCCACCCGGCGAATGTAGACGTTCTGGATCGGCGCGCCGTACGCATCGAAATGGAGCGGTCCGCGCGGCGCGTCGGGCAGCGCCACCTTCCGCATCGCGGCCACGAACGCCGCGCGGTCCTCAATCTTGCCGCCGACGGCGGCGAGCGCCTTCAGGATCACCTGCATGCCGGTGTAGCAGGCCTCCGAGTAGTACGACGGTACGCGGTTATAGGCGCGGACATACGCGCGCACGAACGCGCGGTTCTGCTCGGTGTTGAGCGCCGCGCTGTAGTGCAGGGGCGTGATGATCCCCTTCGCGAGATCGTTCTCCTGGAACAGGATATGCTCGTCGGTCAAGGTCCCGTTCCCGATCAACGGGATGCGCCCCATCAGGCCGAACGCCCGGTACTGTTGCAGAAAGCGCAGCGCATCGTTCCCGCTGAACGTCGCGTACACTGCGTCCACGTTCTGGATCCGGCCGAGATACGGGCTGTAGTCGGGCGCCCCGATCGGGGGCCACAGGTGCGTGACGACGCGGCCGCCGTTCTGCTCGAACGTGTCTTGGAAGCCTTCGACGGTTTCCCAGCCGAACGCGAAGTCGTAGGCGATCGTCGCGATGCGCTTGTAGTGCAGCGTCTTCGCGGCGTACTCGCCGAACGGATGATTCGGCTGGCTGCTCGTCCAGCCGGTGCGCACGACCCAGGGCGAGGTCTTGCGCTGAGTCAAATCGTCCGACGACACGACCGGGAACAATGACGGGACCTTTTGCTCGTCGACGTAGTCGCGCAGCACGTACCCCGAACTCGCGGCCAGCGGACCCGTCATCATGTCCACCTTATCGAGCTCGACGAGCTTCCGCGCCTTCGTCAGCGTCGGACCCGGCAGGCCCTGATCGTCCTCGATGACCAGGTCGATCGAGCGGCCGGCCGCCTTGTTCCCCGCCTCCTTGAGGGCCATCTCGAACCCGTTGATCATGTCGCGGCCGTTTGGCGCGAAGACGCCAGACTCCGCCGTCACGAGCCCGATCTTGATCGGCCCCGGCGCGGCAAGCGTGACGCTCCCGCCGGCGAGCGCGCCGATCAGTCCGGCGACGAACGACGCAAGCAGCCAACGTTTCATCCCAGGCCCCCCTTCGCACCCTCGACGCGGCGCGCGACGGCGGCGTCGTGAGAGATAGGTTGCGACCGCCGCCCCCAATTCCTGCAGGAGGCCGCCCGCGCAGCGATGGCGGCCGGAAGTCCCGCACAGACGGGGCAGGAGCGGCGGTGGTCCGGCTGCGAAATGGAGTTTCAAACCGTCTCTCCCAAGCGCATATAGTAGAAAGAAATGCTTGGCCTAACGCCGGCGCGGTCCGGGACGGTCGACAAGCGGCCGGCCGCGACGAAAACTAAGTCCGCACCACAGGAGGCTGAGATAATGCGCTCGCGCGGGATTCTGGCGTTCGCCGTATTGCTGCTGATGCTCGGCACGCTCGCCGTACCGACTCCCTCCTCGGCGAGGACCGCCCAACAGATCAACGCGGACGTTGACGCGGCCCTCGCCCGGTTCTACGCGGACGTCAAGGGCAGCGAGAAGTTCGTCGCCCGGTCCAGAGCCGTGCTGGTGTTTCCCGGCGTGGTGAAAGTCGCCTTCGTCATCGGCGGGCAGTACGGCGAGGGCGCGCTGCGCGAACGATCCTCGACCTACGGTTACTACAGCATCACCGGCGGCTCGTGGGGCGCGTCGATCGGCATTCAAAAGAAAGATCTAATCCTTGTCTTCCGTGACGGAGCGGCGCTCCGGCATTTCGAGAGTGCCTCGGGATGGCAGGTCGGCGTGGACGGCGCGGTCACGCTCATCAACGTCGGCGTGGGCGCGGACCTCAGCACGATGCAGGTTAACCAGCCGATTGTCGCCTTCGTCGTGGGTCAAAAGGGCCTGATGTTCGACGTCTCGCTCCAGGGCGCAAAGATCAGCCGGATCAAGCGCTAGCGGCCGCCTCCTCCGCCTCGCAGAGGCGCAGCGCCAGGCGCGCGTAAACGCGCGCCGCGCTGTGGAGCGCGTCGAGCGCGACGTGCTCTTCGTCGGTGTGCGCGAGCGCGAGATCCCCCGGCCCGAAAACCACGGCGGGCGTGCCCCCCGCCTGGAGCACGGCCGCGTCTGTGAACGCCTGGAACCGTCCCACCGCCGCGGGCCGGCCCGTGACCGCCTCGATCGACTCGCGCAGCGTGCGGTAGAGGGCGTGATCCGCGGATAGATCGAGCGGCGGACGCGGCACGGCGTCGAAGGCCGGATCGCGAACGAGTTCCGCCTGGCCCGCGCCGATGCTGCCGGCGATCACCGTCTCCAGGTCGGCGCGGATCCGCTCCGGCGAATCGCCCGGCACAAAACGCTTCGAGAAGTTGAAGACGCAGCGGTCGGGCACCACGTTGGCGGCGATACCGCCCCGGACCGTCCCGATGTTGACGCTCGGCCCCCCGAGCACGGGATGCCGCTGGCGCTTCCACATCTCCGGCAGCCGTTCGTCGAGTGCGACGATGAGGCGCGCCGCCTGCACGATCGCGTTGAGCCCAAGTTCGGGCGTGCTGCCGTGCGCCGCGCGGCCGTGCACCAGCACGTCGCACCGGTAGACGCCGCGGTGGGCCGGTATGATGGTGAGATCGCTCGGCTCCCCGACGACCGCCATGTCGGCAAACGGACCGCTGCGCGCGAGCGCGGCCGTGCCGAGATTGCCGGTCTCCTCGGCGATCACCGCGGCCAGCATCACCGCCCTGGGCGGCCGCACGCCGGCCCGGCGCAGGGCCACGAGCG
>DATEGA010000261.1:0-9081 GCA_035280345.1 bacterium
AGAGGCGCACCAGCACACCGCCGCCGCCGCGTGACACCGCCGCGACCCCGGCGCCGCGCGCGAGTGCCCGCAGGCGGATGACATCGCCGAGGCGCTGCGCCGGTTCCGGGAGCGGGCCGTAGCGGTCGCGCAACTCCTCCATCGCCGCCGCGGCGTCCTCGAGGGCGCGAGCTTCTGCGAGGCGCCGGTAAGCGGCGACCCGCTGCGCGGGAACGTCGACGTACGACTCCGGCAGGTAGGCGGGGACACCCAGATCGACCGTCGGGTCGGGCGTCTCCTCCACGATCTCGCCGCGCAGCTCCCGGATCGCCTCGTCCAGGAGCCGCATGTACAGGTCGAAACCGACCGCGGCCAGGTGTCCGTGCTGCTCGGGGCCGAGGATGTTGCCGGCGCCGCGGATCTCGAGGTCGCGCATCGCCAGCCGCATGCCGGAGCCGAGCTCCACGAACTCCCGCATCGCGACGAGCCGCTGCTCGGCTTCGGGCGTGAGCCGCGCGTCGCGAGGATGGAGCAGATACGCGTAGGCCTGACGATCCGCGCGGCCGACGCGCCCCCGCAACTGGTAGAGCTGCGCGAGCCCGAGCAGGTGCGCGTTTTCGATCAGGATCGTGTTGACGCGCGGGATGTCAAGACCGATCTCGACGATCGTCGTACACACGAGCACGTCCGCCCGGCCGCCGAGGAAGTCGAGCATGATCCGCTCGAGCTGCGTCTCCGGCATCTGTCCGTGCGCGACCACGACGCGCGCTTCCGGCACCAGCCGGCGGATCCGCTCCGCGGCCCGGTCGATCGTCTCGACCCGGTTGTGGACGACGTACACCTGGCCGTCGCGGGCCAGCTCGCGGCGGATCGCGCCGGCGATGACGGCGGGATCCGCCTCATGGATGTACGTGCGGATCGGCTGTCGGGCCTCCGGCGGGGTCTCCATCACGGAAAGGTCACGGAGACCGGCGAGCGACATGTGGAGCGTGCGCGGGATCGGCGTCGCGGTCAGCGTCAGCACGTCGACCTGGGTGCGCAGCTGCTTGAGGCGTTCCTTGTGTCGGACGCCGAACCGCTGCTCCTCGTCGACAACGACAAGCCCGAGCGCGCGGAACACCACGTTCTTGTTGAGCAAGGCGTGTGTGCCGATGACAACGTCGATCGTCCCGTCACGCAGCCCGTCCAGGACGGCCTTCCGTTCCGCCGGCGACCGGAAGCGGCTCAGCATCTCGACGCGGACGGGAAACGGCGCAAAGCGCTCATGGAACACCGTATAGTGCTGCTGCGCCAGCAGCGTCGTCGGCACGAGCACCGCGACCTGGCGGCCGTCCATCACCGCCTTGAACGCGGCCCGCAGAGCGACTTCCGTCTTGCCGTAGCCCACGTCGCCCGCGACGAGGCGATCCATCGGCCGGCCGGACTCCATGTCGCGCTTCACGTCCTCGATCGCCTTGTGTTGGTCCGGCGTTTCTTCGTAGAGGAACGCTTCTTCCATCTCGCGCTGCCACGGCGTGTCGGAGCCGAAGGCATGGCCGCCGGCTCGCTCGCGCGCAGCGTAGAGATCCAGCAGCTCCCTGGCCATTTCGCGCGTCCGCTCGCGGACGCGGCGCTTCTCGCGCTCCCACTCGGTGCCGCCGAGGCGGTGAATCTGCGGCGCCTGCCCGTCCACGCCGACGTACCGCTGGACGAGTGCGATCTGGTCGGTGGGCACATAGAGCGCGTCGCCCTGTGCGTATTCGAGACGCAGGTAATCCCGCGCGCCTCCGTCCATCGCGAGCCGCTCGAGGCCGCGGTACACACCGATGCCGTGGTGCACGTGGACGACCAGGTCGCCGGGCACCAACTCGGTCCAACTCGCGAGGCGCGCGCCGTCCCGGAACCACCGCGGCCGGCTCCGCCGCCGCCGCCACCCCAGGATCTCGCTGTCGCTCACGACGATGAGATCGCCGACGGTAAAGCCCTGCGTCAGCGGCCGCCCGACGACCGCGACCGTGCCGGGTTCCGGCGGGGACGCGAGCGAGTCCCGTTCCGAGGCGACGACGCCGTGTTCGGCCAGCAACTCGCGCACGCGGTAGGCTTGGCGACTCGCGACCACGATGCGGTGCCGCGTTGCGATCCAGCGGCGCGCCTGCTCGGCGAAGCCTTCCACCTGTCCGGCGAAGGACTCCACCGTGCCGAAGGCCACCGGGGCGTCGACGAAGCCGCCCTGGTCGGGCGTCCGCAGCGTGGAGATCGCCGCTCCGCGCCGGGCCTCGAGAGCCGCCGCGATGTCGTCCCAGGGGAAGACCACACGCGGTGTGCCCGCCGGGATCTGCTCCGTTTCGAGCGCGTGGTCGCGGGTCGCCTCGGCCTGTTTCACGAGCGCCGCCCCCTGGCGGGCCACCTCATCCGGCTCGTCGAGCACGACCACGGCTTCGTCGTCGAACAGCGCGGGCAGCACCACACCGGCGGGCGCCCCGTCCCGGCCGGCGTCGATGTCCGCGCGCGCCGGGAGGATCACGGCCGCGTCGACCGTCTGGGTCGTACGCTGCGACTCGGGGTCGAAGAGGCGGACGGATTCGATCTCGTCCCCGCCCCACTCCGCCCGGATCGGATGATCACAGGCCGGCGGGTACACATCGAGGATGCCGCCGCGGACGCTCATTTCGCCCGGCACGTGGACGAGATCGACGCGCTCGTAGCCGCCGACGGCGAGGCGCGCCGTCGCGTCCTCGAGGCGCACCCCCGCACCGGCGCGGAGGTTCACCCGGACGGCCTCGAGCCACTTCGGATCCGGCATCGCGACGGCGAGGCCCGCGGCCGCCGCCACCGCGATGACCGGCTCGGCGCGGTTCAAAGAGTCGAGAAGCCGCTGGCGCGTGCGCTCGGCGTCGAGCGAAAGGGGCTCGCCGGGCATCGGGGGATCCCACACCTCGACGAGGTGCACCGGCGGGGCATCCGCCGGGAGGAAGGCGGCGAGATCGTCGGCGAGGCGTTCGGCGTGATCGCGGTCGGGCGCGACGGCAAGCCAGGCGGGAACGCGCGGGCCCAAGTGTGTGATTAGAGCCGCGAGCAGGCATGCCTTTCCCGCGCCCGCCGGCCCCGTGACCCACGGGCGCCGGCCGGCTTCCACAGCCTCGAAAACGGCAAGAAACTCCCGTCTGCGCTGCAGGACCGGGAGCACGCCGGACAGCGACATCACAAAGCCTCCGCCCCGCCATTGTACGAGAGGGCGGGAAAACAGGTCAAATACGCGGTACGCCGTGCGCCGGCGCGGCCGTCGGGCGCAGGGCGCTCACGTTAGGCGGGGGGTCCGAGCCTCTTCCACGGCACGGCGGCCGCGGTACCAGTTGGTGATCGGCAGCCGCCGGTCACGCCCGAAGGCCTTCGGCGTGATTTTCACCCCTGGCGGCGCCTGCCGGCGCTTGTACTCACTCACGTCGACCATCCGGATCACGCGCGCCACCGTCGCGGCGTCGAAGCCGCGCGCCACGATCTCCTCGGCCGACCGGTCGTCCTCGACGTACAGTTTCAGGATGGGGTCGAGCACCTCGTACGGCGGCAGCGAGTCCTGATCGGTCTGGTGCTCGCGCAGTTCCGCGGTCGGCGCACGCGCGATCACCCCGGCGGGAATCACGTCCCGGCCGGCGCGCTCGTTGCGCCACCGCGCGAGCCGGTAGACCAGTGTCTTCGGGACATCTTTGAGCACCGCGAAGCCGCCCGCCATGTCGCCGTAGAGGGTGGCGTAGCCCACGCTCATCTCGCTCTTGTTCCCGGTTGCGAGCACGAGCCAGTTGAGCTTGTTCGAGAGCGCCATGAGCAGCGTGCCGCGGATCCGTGCCTGGACGTTCTCCTCCGCCTCGTTGCGCGGCTTGCCCGCGAACGCTCCGGCGAGCGCGGTCTCGTAGGCCTGCGCCATCGGCTCGATCGGGAGGTCGATCGTCTGGATACCGAGCGCCTCGGCGAGCGTGACGGCGTACCGCCGGCTGTCGTCGGACGTGAACCGCGACGGCATCGTGACGCCGGTGACCGCATCTGCCCCGAGGCCGTCCGCGGCGATCGCAGCGACGAGCGACGAGTCGACGCCGCCGCTCAGACCGACCAGCACATGCCGGAACCGGTTCTTGCGCACGTAATCGCGCGTGCCGAGCACGAGCGCGCGGTAGACTTCCTCCACTTCGTCCGGCGGGGCCGCCTCTTGCGCTGCCGGCAGCGCCGGCCGCCGGGTATCCGGCGGATCCGTGGCGACCGTGTACACCGGCGCCCGGAGCCCTTCGGCGGCGAGCGCGTCGGGCGTGCGGAGCGGGTTGTAGCGGCGTAGTGAACGGATCGCCTCGACGTCGAGGTCGGTGACGATGAGACTCTCCTCGAACGCCGGGCCTCGCGAGAGCACGTTCCCGGCCGCGTCCACGACGAAGCCGAGCCCGTCGAAGACGAGTTCGTCCTGTCCGCCGGCGATGTTGTTGTAGGCGATCGCGATCGCGTAGTCGCGCGCGCGGATGCGCAGCATCTCCTCGCGCTGCCGCCACTTGCCCATGTGATACGGCGACCCGTTGATGTTGACGGCGACGAGCGCGCCGGCGAGGGCTTGGGCGAGCAGCGGGCCGCCCGGCGACCAGACGTCCTCGCACACCGTCACGCCGACCGGCACCCCGCGGACGACGAACACGGGCGCCTCGGTCCCCGGCTGGAAGTAGCGTTTCTCGTCGAAGACGCCGTAGTTCGGAAGGCGGATCTTGTGGTACATGCCCGCGATGCGGCCGGCGGCGAGGACCGCCGCGGCGTTGTACAGGTGCTCGCCCGAATCGACGCAGCCCACCACCGCGACGCTGCGGGTCGCATGCCGCGCGATCTCCTGAAGACAGGTGAGACTTTCCTGGATGAAGTCAGCCTTGATCAGTAGGTCTTCCGGCGGGTAGCCGGGGATGGCGAGTTCCGGAAACGACACGATATCCGCGCCCAGCGACTGCGCTTCGTCGAGGCGCTCGATGATCTTGCGCGTGTTGCCCTCGAAGTCCCCGACAGTGGGGTTGATCTGGGCCATCGCGACCCGAAACCGAGGCGTCATGACCCATCAATTATAGCATGGGCTTACCGGCCGCCTCCGCGGCGAGCCGCAGCCCGGCGCCGATCAGCACGGCCGGGCGTCACGATGAGGACGCCGCCCGCGCGAGGAAGGCCAGCAGCGCGACCACCGGCGTCACGTGTCCGCGTGCTCCACGATCGCGCGCCCGATGCGCTGGATCGCGAGCCATCCAAGCGGCGGAGTGTCGATCTCGTTGATGTAGACCGATGTCACCACCGGGCCCGACGGCAGGTACAGAATGCCGCTGTCGTTCTCGACGCCGGTCATGTTGCCCGTCTTGTTCGCCGCCGGCGTGTCCGGCGGCAGCCACGCCGGCAGTTTGTAGAGCAGCTGTTGCCGCCGGAGCATGGTGAGCACCACCTCGGTGGAGGCGGCCGACAGCAGGGTCCCCGCTGCAAGTCTGGCGAGAAGATCGGCGGTTTCGCGGGGAGTCGAGACGTTGTCGCGGCCGCGGTCGCGCGCCTCGAAGTCGAACATCCGGCGGCCGAGCATCGTCCCAAGCCATCCGGACGTCCGGCAATACTCGTTGATGCGGTCGAGGCCGAGGAGATCGATGATCATGTTCGTCGCGCGGTTGTCGCTCACGATGATCATCAACGTCGCCGCGTCCCGCAGGATGTACTCGCGAGGCGAGAGGTACTGGATCACGCCGCTTCCGGCGGCGCGGTCGCCGGCGTTGACGCGCACCGGCTCGTCCCAGCGGTGCTCGCCCCGGTCGACCGCAGCCGCGAGCGCCGCGAGGATGGGCACTTTTATGACACTCGCCGTCGAGAACCGCTCGTCGGCCCGGTGCGACACAAGGACCCGCCCCGCGGGGTCGCACACGTGGCAGCCGAGCCGTCCCGGTGTCTCCTCGGCCACCTGCCGCACGACGTCCATCAGACCCGGTTTCATCGATGCGCCTCCCTCAGTTGCGCCGCCCTAGAGCCGGGGATCCAGGACGTCGCGCAGTCCGTCCCCGAGCAGATTGAATCCGAGCACGGCGAGCGAGATCGCGAATCCCGGGATGGCGGCATCACTCTGCCCCAGCGCGCGGGCGGCCTCGACGTGGTGCGGCTGTCGAGCCGATAGTCCCGCTCGTTAAAAATACACGCGAGGATGGAGCGGGTAGTTCGGGAACGTACCCATGTTCGGTCTCGCGCGGCGATGCCCTGTTTGCGCGGTAAGAAATGCCGAGGCCCGGGGCGCGCGCCCCGGGCCTCGCGGCCGGTGGTGGCGCTACGGGTTAGACGTCGTAGTAGAGGAAGAACTCGTACGGTACCGGCCGGATGTTGACCTCGTGCACTTCCTTGGTGCGCTTGTAGTCCAACCACGTATCGATGAGGTCGCGCGTGAAGACGTCGCCCTCGAGCAGGAACTCGTGGTCGTTCTCGAGCGCGTCCAGCGCCGCAGACAGCGATCCCGGCACGCTCTTGATCTTGGCGGCCTCGTCCGGCGGCAGTTCGTACGTGTTCTTGTCGAGCGGGCCGAAGCCGGCCTTCACCGGATCGATCTTGCGCTTGATGCCGTCGAGTCCCGCCATCAGCATCGCGGAGAAGGCGAGGTACGGGTTGCAGGTTGCGTCCGGACAGCGGAACTCGATCCGCTTCGCCGACGCCCCGGCCGGGCCGCTGTGGTACATCGGGATCCGGATCGCGGCGCTGCGGTTGCGCTTGCTGAACGCGATGTTGACCGGCGCCTCATAATGCGGCACCAGGCGGCGGTAGGAGTTGGTCGTGCAGGCGCACAACCCGAGCAGCGCGTCGACGTGGCTCAGCACACCGCCGATGTAATGGAGCGCCTCCTGGCTGAGTTCCGCGTATCCGCCCTCGCTGTAGAAGAGGTTCTGGCCGCCCTTCCAGATGCTCTGGTGGCAGTGCATGCCCGTGCCGTTGTCGCCGAACAGCGGCTTCGGCATGAACGTCGCCGTCATCCCGTGGCGGCGCGCCACGTTCTTGACGATGTACTTGTACGCGAGCAGGCTGTCGGCCATCCGGGTCAGCGTGTTGTACTTCATGTCGATCTCGCCCTGGGAGCTCGCGACCTCGTGGTGCTGCATCTCCACTTCGATGCCCCACTTTTCCATCTCCAGCGACATCTCGCTGCGGAGGTCGAGCTGCGTGTCGGCGGGCGGAACCGGAAAGTATCCTTCCTTCGTGCGGATGCGGTGCCCCATGCCGGGCTGGCCGGAGTTCCAAATCCCTTCCGGCGAGTCGATGCTGTAGCCCATGCGGTACGGGTGGACGTCGTACTGGACGTTGCTGAAGAGGAAGAACTCGGCTTCCGGGCCCCAGTAGCTGACGTCGCCGGCGCCCGACGCCTTGAGGTAATCCTCGGCTTTCTGCGCGACGTAGCGCGGGTCGCGCGTGTACGGCTTGCCGCTGATCGGGTCGAAGATGTTGCAGATCACGGACAGGGTCGGGATCTCCGCAAACGGGTCGGGCCGGGCGGTCGCCGCGTCGGGCATGAGGAGCATGTCACTCTCTTCGATCGCCTGGAAGCCGCGGATGCTGCTGCCGTCGAAGCCGATGCCGCGCTTGAACGTCTTCTCGTCCACTTGGCTCGCGGGGATCGTGGCGTGCTGCCACGTGCCGGGCACGTCGACGAATTTGAAGTCGACCATTTTGACCCCGCGATCCTTGATATACGCGACGACGTCCTGCACCGTCATCTCCTTGCCCGCCATGCCTCACCTCCGTGTCCCGCCCGGGACAATGCGGTGCCGTTAAAAGCGAAGACGCCCTCTGGGAAATCCCAGAGGGCGTCTCGGCCCGCGGTACATCTCAGTACCGATTCAAACGATACCACGCGGCGGTGGCGCCGTCAACGCCAAACATCCGTTGATTTTCAAGGCTTGGCGCCGTTCTTGTACAAATTCTAGAGAGCGCCGGTGTTCTTGCCGGCCACCTCAACGAAGACAACCGGATCCGGCGCGCTATTCCCTCCGGTTACTTGATGATGCCGATCCGGTTGCCCTGCGGATCGGTGAACACGGCGAACGTGACCATGTTCGGAATCTCCGTAGGCGGGACCACGGTGCTGCCGCCCAACTGACCGGCCCGGCGCAGCGTGGCCTCGAGGTCGGGCACGCGCACATAGAAGGTCACGTACTGCGGGCCGCCCTCGGCGGCGCCGATCCCGCCGTTGATCCCATCCCCGCCGGCGGTGACGAGTCCGTACCCCATCGGGTTGTCGGCGTTGACCCGCCACCCGAACAGTTGCCCGTAGAAATCGTGCAGCGCCTTTGGATCCCTGGCGATGATCTCCCAGTGCACCACGGGATGCCCGGCGCCCCCCCGGGGCCTCGGCGGGCGCGATGCGGCGCGGCGCGCGCGGGTACGGGTTGCTGCCGTTCGCTTGGGAGTCTTCCGTGCGGGCCGAGAGCGACGCTTGGCCATCCTCATCACACTCCTATAGAGCAGATTTGAGCGACCGTTGCGACTGCGGGGGAAGTACACTCAGCATCTCGTCGGGATGTCACGATTCTGTCGTCTCGGCGGCCCACGGGTCGGGGCCGGGGTCGCGCCCGGCCGCGGCCACCGCGAGGCGCGGAAGGTAGTGGTCCCACACCTCGCCGTGACCGCCGCACGCGTTCTCGGGCAACCCTGAGTGGACGACCGACAGAAGAGTCCCGCCGTCCTCGGCGGCGAGGTCGACCTCGACGATGCTGGATCCCGGCGGCATCTGCGCGCTGTCGACCCATCCCCACGTGTAGACCAGCCGGTGGTTCGGCCGGACCTCGACGTACTCGCCGCTCACGATGTGGCCCGCGTTGATCACGATTCGATGGGCCCCGCCCGGACGGGGGTCGCTGTCCGCCTGGGCGCCGGCCCAACGGGCGCGCTTCGCGGCGTCGGTGAGAAAGGCGAAGACGACCTCGGCCGGTGCGGCGATACGCGCCTCACGCCGGACCGCCTCGGGTGCTCCGGACGTTACGGCGCGACGGTTCACGGCGGGCTGCTACCTCCGGCGGCCGGGAGAGCGACGGCCAGACGCGCGCGCACGTGCGGGCGCACGCCGCTTGGTCCCGGTCTTGCGCGCCGCGGCCGGCGGAC
>DATEGA010000262.1:0-5102 GCA_035280345.1 bacterium
TATCCGACACAGAAACCTCAAGCATTGCTAGAGCGCATCATCCGGGCGAGCAGCAGGGAAGGCGATGTCGTGTTGGACCCGTTCTGTGGGTGCGGCACGACCATCGCGGCCGCGCAGGCACTGAAACGGGGATGGATCGGCATCGACATCACCAATCTGGCTATTACGCTCATCCGGCACCGTCTGCAAACCGCCCATCCGACCGGCGTTGCGTACCACGTGATCGGTGAGCCGGTGTCAGTTCCTGACGCCGAAGCCCTGGCGAAGGACGACGCCTATCAATTCCAATGGTGGGCGCTCGGCCTCGTCGGAGCGCGCCCGACCGATCCGAAGAAAGGAGCCGACAAAGGCATCGACGGGCGGCTCTACTTCTTTGACGAGCCGCAGGGAGGCCAGAGCAAACAGATCGTGTTGTCGGTGAAAGCCGGGCACACCATGCGGGCGCACGTTCACGAATTGCGGGGCGTAATGGAGCGCGAGAAAGCCGAGATCGGCGTGCTGATTACCATGCAAGAACCGACGCGCCCGATGCGGGAGGACGCCGCCAGCGCCGGATTCTACAAGTCACCGTGGGGCAAGCAGCATCCCCGACTCCAGTTATTGACCATTGCCGAGTTGCTCGCCGGGAAAGGCATCGACTATCCACCGCCCGCGCAGGTGAACATTACATTTCGTCGCGCCCCGAAGGCTGACTTGGGAATGGTCGCAGAGCAGGCTCCGCTCTATGGAGCGTCACCTGGTTCTGGGCCTACAGTCAGACAAGGGCGAGCCCGAAAACGTCGTCGCTAACGTTTGTGTCGTAAACTATACAATTCCCCAACAAAAAGTAAACTATGGCCAGATAAGAATTGGGACTGCGCTCCAGGTCAGCACTCGGACGCCACGTAAACCCTAGCTTCGAGCTGACGCCGATATCGAAAAGACGAAAATAGGAACGCATCTTCCGTTATTGCCGAGAGATGATTCGAAGAAGGACGCTTAGCCATCTGCTCAAGAGAGGTGCTGTCGGCACGATTAGGGAACCACCGCCCCGAACTCTGGCGCGCGGGGGGCTCGGGCGTGGGCGTACGTTGGCGTTCGTGGGGTCTCGGCTCTAGAGTTGTATTCGTGTCGGCGTGCGTCTGCCTCCTGACCTTGTTCCTCCCATGGCTCGGTACTCCCGGTGTCGGGTCGGCGCGACGTTTGACGGACATGCCGGTTGGCTCACCCTTGGTGCTACTCATGCTGTACGGAGTTCCGCTAGCGTACCCCGTCCTGAAGGTTTGGTCCGGAGGAGTCTTCCACAAAGGCGTAGGGCTCGGAAGCGCAGTCCTGGGGTTGCTTATGGGCCTGGGGCTGGGCTCGAATCTCGTCAATTCAGTCCCGGGGTTGACACCGATATTCTACCGGCTCGAGTCAGGCTATTACCTGTACATTTACAGCATGCTGGGACTGGCAGCAGGCGTCTTGCTGTATCGACCCGCGCCCTTGCCATCGAAGCAGGTAGGCACTTGATTAGCCGGAAGCCGTGGTTTCGCGAGACGGATCAATCCGTTGAAGTCCCGGCACTTACGAACGATCCCACTGCCGTCGTGCGCGGAATGGAGAGTGTCAAGTGACCTGTCTCCGGTGCGGTGCCAGCGTCCCCGATGGAGCGAACTATTGTGCCGAGTGCGGCACGCGCTCTGCTGGACAGGCGTCGGTCGTCGCTGAAGCGGGATCCTCGGCGAGCGCGACTGCCCCTGGGACAGTGTCTCGAAATTTGATGGTTGAAGTACCGTCTAACGCATCTGTGCTGCGTGGTATCCCGAAGCTGAACAGCAAGGGAGAACAACTCCCTAAGATCGAGGTGCGGGGCGGGTGGGTGGCCGAGCCGACCTTTGCTGATCTTCCCGTTGGTCGTCTCGTGATCAAGCGCGAGGGAATGGTATTTGTCAGCAAGGGGGAGACCGGCGTGTGGCCGGCCCTGCGCAGTACCCTTGTTCCATTCGCCCAAGAAGAATTAATGGGGCATTTGTTCGGGTTGCTCGGATCGCCTATATGGCTCCCGAAGTTGAAGCGACAAGAAGACCAGGCCGAAGAAGAATGGGTCAACAAGACGCTTGCCGATCCCGCGACGGTAGTGATCCCAGCTCCCTTGGTCACCGGCGTCCGACTTGAACGCATCAAGGGCCGCACTTACGCGAGGACGTCGCTTGACGACGGCAAGACCTTTTCGGTCGCCTTGGCGGACCCGTTTCTTGACATCTCGCGCACGAAGCTCAAGCAGACTCTCGCAGAAATCATAATGGGGATGCGTTTCGATTTCGAGGGCTTTCAGTTTTTCGCTCGACACGTTCTCGCGCAACAACCGGATGAGACACAATTTGTCGCCGACTTTTCGCAAGTCTACTTCGCCGGGGCGCACAATGTGCCGCCGACGTTACGCCAAAAGATCGGCGCGCTGCAAGCTTCACCCGGTCTAGACCACGGCCGCTTGTTCGGGGAACCGCTGTACCATCTGCAGCGGTTTCGCGGTGTGGGGCAGTTCAAAGACCCGAAGGTATGGACGCCCCTTGACAAACTCCCGACAGATCATGTCCCGTTTTGCTTTAAGTGCTCGAAACTCACGCTCCGGCCGATGTCCAAGTACTGCACCAGCTGCGGGTTGTGGATGTGGTGAGGATTCCGGCGGAGTCGCGCCCTGAAAGAATTCGCTGGAGCAGGAACACGGTCCACACAAGATTCCATAATTCCGCACAAAGTTCTTACCGCGAATAATTGCGAAACAACGTCAAAGTGCTGGAGACCTTACCGAACTCCTGATCGAACACACCGTTAAGTACCAGCTGGTCCGTTTTGGTGTCGAGCAGATACTGGCGATGGGGCGTGTTTCCACTGGCCGGATATTCGCCGGGATACGTGGCATAGAATGGCAAGATATCGTGGCATGTTGCACTAACGTGGCGCACGGACCGAACGAGCGGACTGTTGGTGGATTGCAATGTGGTCTGGACGACCATGTCGACGACGTATGGACTGTACGTGATAGCGTTTTTCCCAGCAGGTTCATCTTTAGCTTTGTACGGTGATGACCTTATATCGAACCTGAGTCGGGCATCGCGGGTTCCACCCACCTTTTCCGTGTACGTAGTTGTGATGCCGGCGACCGTTACCGTCCTCGTGTAGTACCCACTGTAACTGAGGTGCACGGACCAGACATGGCCATCAGAACTTTGATAGTAGACGTCACATGCCTCCCGCGCGTCAACCTTGGTTCCCGCTGGAAGGCCGCCATAGGGTTGCTGGTATTGCATTCGGGCGCTAACCCGAATATCTCCGTACCAGGGCCCCAGCGTGTCAGCGCGGACGGCACTCGCTGTCACGAGTGTCAGACACACCATAACGGCAATGACAACAACGCCGCATCCGGGACAGCGTACGTCCAACTGAAACTGGTCAGGACCCCCGAACATTCGGTACACGGCTAGCTTCTCGGCCTGCTCTCCCGTTATCAATCCGTTAGCAAATACGGGCGAACATCAGCACGATCCCGCACTAGAACCCCAGAAAAACCTGGCGCGCCCGGAGGGATTTGAACCCCCGACCTACGGCTCCGGAGGCCGGCGCTCTATCCGCTGAGCTACGGGCGCGTGCCTTCTATTATAACAGAGGCGTCCGACCGAGCCGGCGCTATGCGGGCACGGCGGGCGCGGACGGCGGAGGCCCCGGCGGAGTTGGCGACGCCGGCGGCAACGGGCCCTGCCGGCGCCGCTCCACGATCGCCATGACCACCCCGCCTGTCCCCCATGTCACCGCCGCGAACCCCGCGAGCAGGCCGAGATGCGGAATCGCGAACGCGATCGCAAGAAAAAGCGCGCCGATCAGCGCCTCGATCGCGATCTGTCCGGGGCGCACCCGATGCCCCACCAGCACCGCGACGGCGCTGAACCCCAACTGAACCGCGATCAGCAGGGCCGCGATCAACACGAGAATCAGGAGGATGCCGGCGACGCTCAGGACGAGCAGCACGATGACCGGCCCCAGCAGCAGCCAGACCAGCAGCCCCGCGGCCACGGACGCCGCCGGACTGTGCTCGAGAGCCCCGGCGACCGCCGCGGTAACGCCTGGAAAGAGCGCGGCGGTCATCCACGCCGTCCCGACAAACGTCGCGAGTCCCAACAGAAGCACCAGCCCCGCAACAATCTTCCACACCGCGAGCATGCCGAAGATCGCCGGCGGGATCCATGACGGCAGACCCGGAAAGAGCCGCGGCGACGGGGACGGCGCCGAGTACGGCGGGAACGGTAGCGGCTGAACCGATGGCGCCTGGGGATTCGGCGGCGTCGGTGGGGACGAACGCCCGGGCGGTACCTTCCGGATGACCGCGCCCGGCGCGATGTGCACGCTCCCGCCCGTCGCCTGCACCGTCCCGTCGACGACAGCTGTGGAGTCGAGGGTGACGTTGCCGCCGACCGCGCGCACGTCGCCTCCGACGTGCCCGCTGACGTGGACCGAGCCGCCGGCCGCGGTCGCGTTGCCGGTCACGGTGCCGCCGATGTCTAGCGTGCCGCCGATCACGACCGCGTCGCCGTAGATGATCGTGCCCGGCGGAACGGTGGCGTCGCCAACGCGGAGCAGCAATTCAGCGGCCTGTGCCGGGGTGACCGCGAGCGCCGCGACCATCCCACCGGCAATTGCCCCGGCCCATAAGCGGGAGAGAACGCTGCGCATCGTCACCCCAGCAGCGTGAGGCGGTCTCCGACCCGCGGCACCAACTCCGAGCGATCCCGCGCCGCGCAGTAATAAAGGTCCTCTTCGAGGCCGACCGCCAGCACGTTTCGGCCGCCCGCGGTCTGTCGGAAGACATCGATTGGATCGGGCCACGCTCGATACAGCGCGCGCGCCGCCGGCACCGCGTCGGTTGTGGTGGGCGCGGCGCGCTCCGCGAGGTATTCGACGAGCGCGTCCGCCACGCCGCCCGCCGTGTACGCGTCATCCAGACTGAACCGCGCTTCGCGGCCGGCGCATACCACAGTGAGATCGTATCCACCGTCCAGCGCGGCCGCGGCGGCGGCGCGCGCCGCCGCCGCGGCCGCGCTGGACGGTGGATACGATCTCACTGTGGTATGCGCCGGCCGCGA
>DATEGA010000263.1:0-7140 GCA_035280345.1 bacterium
CCGCGGCCGGCCGCGGCCCTACGGGCGGCCCGCCTGCCGGCGATGCCGCAGGCACCGGCTTGTCCTTTTTGTGAGTCGGAGGAGACCGAACTCATGAGCCTCTTCGGCTCATCCCCGCTCACGTCGCAATACTACTGCCGCGGCTGCCGCAGCGCGTTCGAATCGATCAAGTGGGGGACCGCCGCGGCGGCGTCTCCCCCGCGACAGCTCTGACGGAGCGGAGCGCGACGCTCGTGCCGAAGGTTATGTCCCTCCGCGACGCCGTGTCGCGCTGCGTGCGCGACGGGGCGGTCATCGCAATGGGCACGGGCCTCGAATCGTGCATCCCCTTCGCCGCCGGCCATGAGATCATCCGGCAGGGCCGGCGCGGCCTGACGCTGGTCGGTCCGATCTCCGACATCCTATTCGATCAGCTCATCGGGGCCGGGTGCGTTGGGCGGGTGATCGCGGCCTGGGTCGGCAACGTCGGGGCCGGGATCGCGTACAACTTCCGCCGCGCTGTGGAAGAGCAGATTCCCGCGCCGCTCGCGATCGAAGATCATTCAAACATGACGGTCGCGCTCGCGCTCGAAGCCGCGGGCCGCGGCGTGCCGTTTCTTCCGTCGAGGACGGCGCTCGGCAGCGACATCACGCACGGCCACAGCCGCCTGCGCGAGATGACATGCCCGTACACCGGCGAGCGTCTGCTCGCGGTCGGTGCGCTGCAACCGGACCTCGCGATTCTGCACGTGCCGCGCTGTGATGCCGAGGGCAACGCGCACCTATGGGGCAACCTCGGCGTAACGGTGGAAGCCGCACGGGCTGCCGGGCGGGTGCTGCTCACGTGCGAGGAACTCGTGGACGGGGACGTGATCCGCAGCGACCCCAACCGCACACTGATCCCCGGGTTTCTCGTCGCTGCGGTCTCGGTTGTGCCGGCGGGATCGCACCCGTCTCCGACGCAGGGCTACGTCAACCGCGACGACCGGTTCTACGACGAATATCACGGGGAGACCAAGACGCGGGAGGGTTTCCTGGCCTGGCTCGAGCGCATGGTCACCGGGACCCCAGACCACCAGGCGTATCTCGCGCGGCTCGGCACCGCCCGCGTGCAGAGTCTGCGGCCGCGGACGCCGCGTTTCGCCGCGCCCGCGAACTACGGGCTGTGATGCGGGCGCCGACGCCGGCCGCTACGCGGCGGCAGCTCATGGTCGTCGCCGCGTCCCGGCAGATTCGCGACGGCGAGATTGTCTTCGTCGGCATGCGTCTGCCGCTCTTGGGCTTCGCGCTGGCCAAGGCCACCCACGCACCGCGGGCCGTCGGCCTGTTCGAGAACGGCGTCATCCGCGACACGCCGCCCGCGGGCGCGCTGATCACGATGGGCGATCCACCCAACATCGTGGGCGCGGTGATGTGCACAACGCTCCTCGAGGTGATGAGCCACCTCCAACGGGGCCGCGTGGACGTCGGGTTCCTCGGCGGCGCCCAGATCGACCGGTTCGGCAACCTGAACACCACCTGGGTCGAGGAAGAGGGACGGCGCGTGCGCCTGCCCGGAAGCGGCGGCGCCGCGGATATCGCGGGTCTCTCCCGGCGGACCGTCGTCATCATGCAGCACGAGCGGCGGCGCTTTCCGGAACGGGTGGGCTACCTCACCTCGCCGGGCTACGGCACCGGCGGGACCTGGCGGCGGGACGTCGGCCTGCCGCGGGGCGGCCCGGCGCGCGTGATCACCAGCCTGGCCGTGCTGGGGTTCGATCCGGAGTCGGGCGAGATGGTGCTGGAGAGCCTGCACCCGGGCGTGACGGTCGACGAGGTGCGTGCGCACACCGGCTGGAACCTCCGCACCCCGACGCAGCCGGCGGCGACGGCGGATCCCAGTGCAGCGGAACTCGCGGTGTTGCGGCGGTTTGATCCGGATGGTGCGTGGACGGGATAGAGGACGACGGCCGATAGGGAGGGACGGAATGGCGACGGCTCAGCAGACGGCGATCTACAAGAACTTCATCGGCGGGGAATGGCGGGACTCGGACGGCGGCGTTTTCGACGTGCGCAGCCCCGCCAACGGCGAGCTGCTCTACCGGGCGCAGCGCTCGATCGTGAAGGACGCGCACGCGGCGATCGAGGCGGCGCGGCGCGCCTTTGAATCGACGGAGTGGCGCGAGGACACGGCGATGCGCACGGCGGCCATCACCAGGTTCTCCGAAGCCGTCCGCGCCCGCCACCAGGACCTCGCGACACAGCTCACGCGCGAAAGCGGCAAGCCGTTCCCGATCAGCCGCGGCGAGGCGCTGCGCCTCGCCGAGACGACGAGCTACTACGCGGGGCTGACGCGGTGGATTTTCGGCCGCTCCCAGATTCCGCAGCCGAACAGCATCAGCATGATCATGCGCGAGCCGGTCGGCGTCGTCGCGATCATCGTCCCCTGGAACGCGCCGCTCGCGCTGCTGGCCCGCGCCATCGCGCCGGCGCTCGCGGCCGGCAACGCCGTGGTCGTGAAGCCGGCCAGCTACACGGCCGGGTCGACCGTGGAGCTCGGCCGCATCATCGAGGGGATCGAAGAGTTCCCGAAGGGCATCGTCAACATCATCACCGGCCCCGGTGATCCGGTCGGCGCGGAGCTCGCCCGGCACGACGACGTGGACATGGTCTCGTTCACCGGCGACACCTCCACCGGCCGCGAGATCATGCGGCTGGCCTCCGGCAACCTCAAGAAGGTGTCGCTCGAGCTCGGCGGCAAGTCGCCAACGATCATCTTCGCGGATTCCAACTTCGACCGCGCGATTCGCGGCGCGATCAACGCCGCTTCGTTCTACAACGCTGGGCAGATCTGCATCGCGGGAACGCGCGTGCTTGTCGAAGAGAGCGTGCACGACCAGTTCGTCTCGCGCATCAAGGAGACGGTCCCAAAGATGAAGGTCGGTCCCGGGTGGGAGAAGGGCGTCGAGGTCGGCCCGGTCATCTCCGCGGCGCAACTGGAGAAGATTACGGGCTTCATCGAGACCGGCAAGAAGGAGGCGCGCCTCGTCGTCGGCGGGCAGCGCCTCACAGACGGTGACCTGGCAAAGGGTTATTTCCTGGCCCCGACGGTGTTCGACGAAATGTCGCCGGACGCGAAGATCGCCCAGGAGGAGATCTTCGGCCCGGTGATGGGCATCACGACGTTCAAGGATCTGGACGACGCGATCCGGATCGCCAACAACACCCGCTACGGGCTGGTGGCTGCGGTGTGGACGCGGGACATCAACAAGGCGATGAAGATCGCGACGCGCGTGCGCGCCGGTTCCATCTGGATCAACACCTTCGGGAAGATGTACCAGTCTACGGAAATGGGCGGCTTCAAGCAGTCGGGCTTGGGGCGGCAGTATGGGCTGGAGGGTTTGTTCGAATACACGGAGCTGAAGCACGTGAACATTCAGATCGAAAAATAGCGTAGGCGTTGAGCGCGCAGCGAGCCCGATCGACGCCCGTTCGCTGTCGTCCAAGCGGGTGTGGCGGAGAGAGGGCTCGCTGCGTGTTAGAGGTCTTGTCTGGGGACGATGACTCTGCTCCGCCTCACGTCCCAGACTCCGCGATAGGTCAGTCGGATGTCCGGCAGCGAGTCCAGCGTCAGGAAGAGCAGCGTGTAGTGGGGATCTGTGTGCGGGTAGCCCCGCGCCCGCAGGAACGCGGCGAGCGCCGACGCCCGCTCGGCGATCGCCGCGAACGGCTGCGGGGACATGATGCCCCCGATCGGCAGCGCGAATTCGAACACGGTCCGGCCGTCCTCGACGGCGACGATGCCGCCGCCGAGCTCGAGCACGCGACGCGCCGCCTGCGCCATATCGCCGGTGTTCCGCCCGAGCACGGTCAGGTGCGCGGTGACGTTGAAGGTGGACGCGAGACCGCCGAGGCGCTGTACGAAATTGCCGAGCGCGCCGCGGACGATCCACCGCCCGTGCGGATCGACGAGGGCGAGCCGCACCACCGAGGCCGGCGGCTCGACACGGCCGTCCCACGCCTCGGCCGGCACATCGTGTCGCCTCGTGATCACGCTGTTCTCGAGAACGAGCGCCGGCACCGCGGCGCCGCGGTCCGGCCGGTCCGCCGCTCGAAATTCGAACAGGTCCGGCGCGGGATGCCAGTCCGGCGCGAAGCGCCGCGGAATGGCCTCGTCCCAGGCGATCTCCGGAAACACCGCGGTGCCGACGCCGTCCTCCGCTGCGATGCGGCCGTCGGCGAAGACGGTGGACGGCCGCGGCTCCCGAAGGTCGTCAAGCACGAGGATGTTGGCCCGCCGGCCGGCGGCGATGGCGCCGATGTCTTCATCGAGCCCGACGTAGGCGGCGGGCGCGATCGTCGCCATTTGATAAGCCAGCACCGGCTCGATGCCGGCGGCGATCGCCTGCCGGATCACGTGGTCGAGATAGCCCTCCCGTGCGATCGTCGCGGCCTCCGGACCGTCGGCCGTGAACATCAGCCGGCCCGACCGCGCACGCTCCGGCGTGATCGCCTGCGCCAGCGCCGGGACGTCCGGGCGCAGCGATGAGTGCCGCAGCATCGTATACAGGCCGGCCCGCAGCCGGTTCGTGATTTCGGCGGCGGTGATGCCTTCATGGTCGGAGGACCAGCCGGCCGCGGCCAGCGCCGTCAGCCGGTCGTAGGACGCGCCGGGCGCGTGCCCGTCGACGCGCCGGCCTGCGGCGAGCGCGGCGGCCATCTTCTGCAACAGGTCCTCGTCGCCGTAATAGACGGCCGGCCAGCGGGTGACCTCCCCGACGGCGCGCACCGCGTCGAGTTCGAGCAGTGCGCGCACACGTTCCAGCGAGAACATCCCCTCGTCCGGCAGGTGCGAGGAGACGTGGAGGCGCACCGCCCAGAGAAGGCGCACCGGCATCGCGGACAGCGACTCGAGGAGCGGGGTGAGCCGTTCGGCCGGGGCCTGCAACATCAGCTGCATCGCGTCGGCGACGAGCGTGGTCGTACCGGTGCGCAGCACCTCGCGCGCAAACTCGACCGGGGTTGCCATTCCGGTAACGTGGGAGTGTGGGTCGATGTAGCCGGGCGCCAGAATTTTGCCGGGGTACGTCAGGACGCGGGTCGTGGGGCCGATCATACGCCGATCGAGACCAACGTACGCGATCCGGCCGCCCGCGATCGCCACGTTGGCGGGGTACAACTCGCCGCTGTACACGTTGAGCAGCGTCGCGCCGTCGAGGTACAGGTCGGCGATCCGGCGTCCCGCCGCGACGTCGAGCAAGAGGCGCAGGTCCTCCAGCGTGCGCGTCGTGCGCTTCACGATGGCCCAAGTCTAGCACGCGCTTCCCGCGGCGGCGTTCCCGACGAGGACTTACCCGGGCACGGCGCCAACACTAGGCGCCGGGATTTGAGGGAGGGGAGTATGGCAGACTCACAACCGTTGTGGAAGCCCCTGCTCGCGGAATTCACCGGCACGTTCACGCTGATCTTCGCCGGCGCGGGCGCCATCATTGCGAACGAAGCCACGCACGGGGGCGTCAGCCTGCTCGGCATCGCACTCGCGCACGGGCTTGCGATCGGAGTGATGGTGTCGGCGCTCGGGGTGATCTCGGGCGGCCATTTCAACCCCGCGGTGACTTTTGGCTTTCTCGTTTCCGGGCGCATCGCCGCCGCGCGGGCGCTGGCCTATGTGATCGCGCAACTGGCGGGAGCCACGCTCGGGGGCCTCGCGCTCGTGGCCGCGTATCCGAACGGGCCGGCCGCGGCCGTGCATCTCGGCACCCCGTCGCTCGCCCCCGGGCTGTCAGGCGGCGCCGGCATCCTGCTCGAGGCGATTGGGACCTTCTTTCTCGTGACGGTGGTCTTCGGGACCGCGGTGCATCCGGGGGCCCCCCGGCTCGGCGGGCTCGCGATCGGCCTGACGATCACGATGGACATCTTAGCGTTCGGACTCCTGACCGGCGCGGCGATGAATCCGGCGCGGGCGTTCGGGCCCGCGCTCGTGTCGGGCGCCTGGGCCGACCAGATCGTCTACTGGATCGGGCCCCTGGCGGGAGGCGGCGTGGCCGGGGCCCTCTACAGCGGCGTCTACTTGCCCGCGGCCTCCAAGTAGCGGAGCAGCGTCCGCACCCCGTACCCGGTCCCGCCGAGCGGTACGTACGGCGGGCTCTTGCGGTCTTCCGCGAACGCGGGACCGGCGATGTCGAGATGGGCCCAGGGGGTCGTCCCGGCGAACGCGCCGATGAACGCGGCCCCGCGTTCGGCTCCCGCCTCGCGGCCGGCGGAGTTCTTGAGGTCGGTGAACTCGCCGCGCATCGCCTCCGCATACTCTTCGTACATCGGCAGCTGCCACAGCTGCTCCCCCGAAGCTTTGGCCGCCGCGAGCAAGCGGTCGGCGAGCGGTTGGTCGTTCGCCATAAGCCCCGCGGTGTGGTCGCCGAGCGCGACGACACAGGCGCCGGTCAGCGTCGCCAGGTCGATAATCTCGCTCACGCCTTCGCGGACGGCGTAGGCGACCGCGTCGCCCAGGACCAGCCGTCCCTCGGCGTCGGTGTTGTTGATCTCCACCGTCTTCCCGCCGAGGCTGCGGACGACGTCGCCGGGCCGTGTCGCGCGGCCGCTGATCATGTTCTCCGTAGCGACGGCGATGCCGAGCACGCGCACCGGCACCGCGAGATCCTTGAGGGCGCCCATGGCCGCGAGCACCGCGGCGGCGCCGGCCATGTCGGTTTTCATCGTCGCCATGCCGCCGGCCGTCTTGACTGAGTACCCGCCCGTGTCGAACGTGATGCCCTTGCCGCACAGCGCGACCGTGCGCGAGCCGCCGGCCGACGCCGGTTTGTAGTCGAGCACGATGAATTTCGGCGGCTGCTCACTGCCCGCCGCGACGGCGGCGAACAGGCCCATCCCCATCTTCTGGGCCTCGTCCAGTTCGATGACCCGGTACCCCAGGCCGTCGCGCTTCGCGACCTCGCGCGCAGCGTCTGCGAGCGCGCTCGGCGTGACGACGTTCGCCGGCTCGTTCACGAGGTCGCGGGCGCGCGAGGTTGCGGCGACGGCGATCTCGGCGAGGCGCGCCGCGCGCTCGAACGCCTTTCGATCACCCTGTGCCAGGAGGATCGTTTCGTCGGGGCCTTTGTCGTCGGCTTTGCGGTACTTGTCGAAGCGGTACGCCGCCAGGCCGGCGCCTTCGGCCGCGGCCCG
>DATEGA010000264.1:0-3504 GCA_035280345.1 bacterium
ACGCGGCCGGCCAGTTCCTCGCGCTTGTGCGCGACGATCCGATCGAGCACACCCATCGTCCGCTACCCGAACTTCGTCCGCAGGCGCAGCGCCTCGAGGCGCCCGTAGGCCTGCCCCGACTCGACGCTCCGCTGCGCCCGCCCGATGCCGTCCTCGATCGTCGTCGCGATGCCGGCGGCGACGAGCGCGACGCCCGCGTTGAGGACCACGATGTCGCGCCGCGCCCCGCGTTCGCTGCCGTCCAGGATCGCGACGGCCATCGCCGCGTTCTCCTGCGGCGTGCCCCCGCGCAGTTCCTCAAGCGCCGCCCGCTTGAACCCGAACTGCTCCGGCGCGATCGTGTAGGTCCGCACCGCGCCGTCGGCGACCTCGGTGATCTGCGTCGGAGCGGACAGCGTGATCTCGTCCATGCCGTCGAGGCCGTGCACGACGAAGGCCCGGTCCGCGCCCAGGTGCGCGTGCACCCGGCCCATCAGCTCGGTGTGCGCGGGACTCGGCGCGCCCTGCAGGTAGCGCCGCGCGCGGGCCGGGTTGGTAAGCGGACCGAGGATGTTGAACACGGTGCGGATCCCGATCTCGCGGCGCGGCGGCATCGCGTACTTGAACGCCGGATGAAACCGCGGCGCAAACAGGAAGCCGAAGCCCACCTCGTCGATGCAGGTCTGAATGATTTCGGGCGGCGCCTCGAGGTTGATGCCGAGAGCCTCCAACACGTCGGCGGCGCCGCTCTTGCTGCCGACGGCGCGGTTGCCGTGCTTGGCGACGTGGCCGCCGGCGCCGGCGATCACGAACGCGGAGGTCGTCGAGATGTTGAATGTGTTGAGCCGGTCGCCGCCGGTGCCAACGATGTCGACGAGGTGGTCCGTCCGCGGCGCGATCGGCAGGGCGTGCTCGCGGATCGCGCGCGCGAACCCGGTGATCTCCTCGACGGTCTCCCCGCGCATCGCGAGCCCCGTGATAAATGCCGCGATCTGCGCGGGTGTGGCCTCCCCGTCCATGATGGTGCTCATGGCGGCCTGGGCCTCCGCCTCGGTGAGCGTCTCCTTCGCGGCGATCTTCGCGATCGCGGGGCGCAGCGGCATGGCGCTACCTCGCCCCGGCCGTCCCGACGGCGGCCGCGGGCTCGACCCCGTTGGTCCGCGCGGCCGACGCCGGCGTCGGCGGGAGCGTCCCGGCGAGCCCCGGCGGGGTCTGCCCGCGCGCGATCGCGAGGAAGTTGCGGAGCATCGCGTGGCCGTACTCGGTGAGCACGGACTCCGGGTGGAACTGCACGCCCTCGACGATCGCCGAGCGGTGCCGCACGCCCATGACCACACCGTCCTCGGTGCGGGCGGAGATCTCGAGCGCGGCCGGCAGCCGGCCGGGATCGATGATGAGCGAATGGTAGCGCGTCCCCGTAATCGGCGATGGCAGACCGGTGAAAATCGAACGTCCGTCATGGTGGATGCGCGCGGTCTTGCCGTGCACGGGCGCTTGGCCGCGGACCACCAGCCCGCCGCACGCGGCGCCGATGCACTGATGCCCGAGACAGACGCCGAGAATCGGGATGCGCCCGGCCAGCGCCTCGATGAGCGGCGCGCTGACGCCTGCCTCGGCCGGCGTGCACGGCCCGGGAGAGATCACGATCGCCTCGGGGCCGAGCGTCTTGATCCCGCCGACCGTCACCGCGTCGTTGCGCCGCACGTCGAGCGTCTCGCCCAACTCGCCGAGATACTGCACGAGGTTGTAAGTGAACGAATCGTAGTTGTCGATCACCAAGATCATCGCCGTCTCCCCATGCGCCGCCGCTACAACCCGCGCCGCGCCATTTCGATCGCGCGGATCAGCACTTTGGCCTTGTTGACCGTCTCGTCGTACTCCGCGGCCGGCTCCGAGTCGGCGACGATGCCGCCGCCGGCCTGCACGTAGGCTGTGCCACCCCGGAGCGCCAGGGTCCGGATCGCGATGCAGGTGTCGAGGGCCCCGCCGAAGCCCGCATAGCCGACCGCGCCGCCGTACGGCCCGCGGGTCGTCGGCTCGAGTTCGTCCAGGATCTCCATCGCGCGCACTTTCGGGGCGCCGCTGACCGTGCCGTGCGGGAACACCGCGCGCAGCACGTCGAACGCGTCGAGCCCCTCCCGCAGGCGGCCCTCCACGAGGCTTACGATGTGCATCACGTGCGAGTAGCGTTCGACGGTCATCAGCTCGGGCACGCGCACCGTGCCGTAGCGGGCGACGCGCCCCACGTCGTTGCGGGTCAGGTCGACCAGCATCACGTGTTCGGCGCGCTCTTTCTCGCTGCCGAGCATCTCCTGCTCGAGCCCCCGATCCTCGTCCTCGTCCAGGCCGCGCCGCCGCGTGCCGGCGATCGGCCGCATCTGGATCAGGTCACCCTCGAGGCGCACGAGCAGCTCCGGCGACGCCCCGACGAGCGTCGCGTCGTCCGGGCCGGCACCGCCGAGATAGAACATGAACGGCGACGGATTGATCGCCCGCACGGCGCGGTAGACCGCGAACGGGTCGAGGCGGCCGACGTCGGCGGCGAAACGCTGCGAGAACACGATCTGGAACGCATCGCCGGCGTGGATGTACTTCCGGCACCGCTCGACGCCGGCCAGGTAGCGCTCGCGGGTCATGTTCGACCGGAGGCCCAGCGGCGGATAGGGTCCGCCGGCCGGCATCTCCGGCATCGGCGCGCGCAGCAGGTCGATCCACTGCCCGATCCGCTCCTGCGCCTCGCGGTAGGCGCGCTCCGCGCCGTCGTCGACGCAGGCGTTCGCGACAATGCGGATCCGGTGACGGACGTGGTCGAAGATCACCACGGTGTCGGCGAGAGCGAGGCTCATGATCGGGAGACCGTAGTCGTCGGGAGGCTGGTGCGGGAGGCGTTCGATCGTGCGGATCAGGTCGTACCCGAAATACCCGACCAGGCCCCCGTAAAATCGCGGCAGCGCCGGGTCGGCGACCGGCCGGTATCGCCCGAGCACGTCGCGCGCCGTCGCGAGCGGGTCTTGCTCCACGCGTCGGACGGCGCCGTCCTCCTCGACCTCGACGCGGTCGCGGAACGCGCGCAGTACGAGCCGCGGCGCTCCCCCAAGGAACGAGTAGCGGGCGATCTTCTCACTGCCCTCCGCGCTTTCGAGGAGAAACGGGTACGGCAGGTGGCGGATCCGAAGAAACGCCGAGATCGGCGTGTCGAGGTCCGCCATGATCTCGCACGAGACCGGCACGAGGTTGCCCTCCCGCGCGCGGCGGTCGAACTCGGTAACGGTAGGCGCGAGGGTGACGGCGGCGTTCACGGCTTCTGGCCCCGCGATCCCGCTTCGCGCGGCAGCGGGCTCCGCTCCGCGCCCGGCGACAACTTGAGGCGGGCCCGGCGTGCGTCGTCGAGGAGCGCGTCGAGGCCGGCGCCGTCCTCGAGCGCGGTCTCCAGCCGCGCGAGGCGCCCGCGGAACGCCCGCAGCGCGTCGATGATCTCGCGGCGGTTGAGCCGGCAGATCTGCGCCCACATCGACACGGGGCTGC
>DATEGA010000265.1:0-7607 GCA_035280345.1 bacterium
AGCCTCAGCAGTCCGCGGCGGGTGACACGCCCCTGCGGCGACACGGTCAGGCGCGCCGGACCCGCACCGTACGGGCGCCTTCCCACTCCACCCGCTTGCCGAGCGCCGCGAGTTCCTCGACGCCGTCGAGCATCCGGCCGACGAGCGGTGTGGGGTGCGCGCCGTTTGGCCCCCCCATCAGCGCCTGCCCGTACACGAAGCGCAGGCCGTTCCATTTGTGCAGGAAGATAATGTCGCCCGGATTCTGCAGCTGCGACATGTTCTCACGCTCGGGTGGCTCCGGGATCTGGACCCACAGCCGCAGCATGTCGCCGCTCCACTTCGTGTTGGTCACCGGACCCTCGAGCGGCAGGGCGTTCCAGATGTTGGTGCAGATGATCGGCGCCTGCTCGTCGAGCAGGACGGCCTCGAACGCGTGGTCATCAAACTCCACGACGATCCGTCTCATCTCGACGTCTCCTCCAACCGGCGCAGCGTCAGCGTCTTGGCGCCGTCCCACATCAGACGCTCGGCCTTCTTGGCGAACGCGCTGAAGTCGCCTTCGATCCGGCCGAGCGCGGAGACCATCATCGCGCCGAGGACCCACCGGAACCGGGCGTCGCCGTAGGCGATGGCCAGCTCCCGGATCGCCGGGAGGAAGACGATGTCGCCGGGCGCCTGAAAGCCAACCGGGTTCTCCACCCCGAACGGAAACTTCGAGAAGTCGACGTCGATCGGCAGTTCGGCGTTCGTGTGGAACATATCGCCGGACCACTTCGCATGGGTGACGCGGTCTTCGAAGGGCAGGCACTCCCACAGCGCGCCGACCGTCACGGGCGCTCGGTCGTCGTACAGGACGGCGGTCACCGCCACCCCGTCGAGCTCGATGCCGATCCGCTTCATACCGCCTCCCTTTGCGCTGGAGCGAGTCACCATCCGCGCCGATGGGCGCGGCTCAACCCGAGAAGTGCAACGGCGTCGGCGCGGTGCCGCCCGCACGCGGGGCGAGCCGGCGGGATGCGCCGGCGTCGGCGGTCAGCGCCAGGAGCCAGTCGAGGGTGCCGGCGAGGGACCAGACGGCGGCGTACTTGGCGGCCATGTCGAAGAGGTTGACACGGTGGGGGAGCGCGGCGCGGTCGAAGACGCACTCCGCGACGACGACCGTGCGAAACCCGTGCGAGACGCCGTCGACAACGGTGGCGCGTACACACCCGCTCGTCGTACATCCGCACACGAGCAGCGTGTCGACGTGCGCCTGCACCAGGTACGGCAGCAGCCCCCCGGCATAGAACGCGCTCGCCGCGCGCTTTTCAAACACGCGCTCGCCGGGCGCGGGCGCGACGGCGTGGACGATCTCGCGGCCGTTGCGCCGCTCGTCCGTGGTCGCGTCCCGCGGATCCTCGGCTCCGCGGGTAAAGAGGATCGGGAGACCGGCCGCGCGCGCGGCGTCGAGCAGGCGGCGGATCTGCGGCAAACTGTCCCACGCCTGCTGGCCGCAGCTGTACCGGTAGCGCCGGATGCTGTCGAGGATCGGTTCGGGACGGTCGCCGGTGAAATTGTTCTCGAGATCCACAAGCACAAGCGCGGGCGCAACACCGGGCTCGCGGACGGTGCGCCAATAGTCGAGGCGCTCGTATACCTCAATCTCTTCCGGAGAGAGAATGCCGCTCCAGGGATCGTCGCCTGCCATACACGTCGCCCCCACGGCCCGCTTCGGCAAGCTCTCGCCGCCCCCCTATCGCTCGCGCATTCTATGAGACCGTCAGATGACGGGCGAGAATCCAAGCGCCCAGCAGCGCGTCAAGCGCCACACTACCCGGCGCGCGGACGCACACGACCTCCCGCGGATCCACCCGCGCCGGCGCCCGGCCGGCGATCACGTCGGCCAGTTCCGCGTCGACCTGGGACTCGTCCATCCGGCCTTCCGCGATCAGCCGGCGAAAATCCGCGCGCTGCGCGCACTCCAGCCAATTGGAGACGACGAGACGCACCGAACCGCGCTCGCGGCGGACGAGCAAATCGTCGCTCAGCTCTATGGCGTCCCCGAGCCCGTACACCGTCGCTCCCGGCTTGATCCACGCGGCAGACAGGATCGGCGCGGCGGCGTCGGTCGCCGTGATGAGAACGTCGGCCCGGGCGGCCGCATCGCGCACCGACTCCGCGGCGGACACGTTTCGGAACGTCTCCGTCAGTTCGCCAACGAGCCGGTCTCTCGACGCCGAACGGCGGGAGGCAACGACGATCGCGCCGGCCCGTCCCGACTCGATGAACGCGCCTAACACCGCCCGGGCAAGACGCCCCGCCCCGATCATGCCGACGACCGGAGCAGGAGTCGGTACGGTGTACTCGGCCACCACGAGCGCGAGGGCGGCGATGCGTCTGAGGTACGTCAGGTGCTCGTCGATGGTGGCGAGCAGGTTCCGGCGTTCGATGCCGGCAAGATGAAGGTACCGGACGGGATCGTCGCCGCCGATCGCACCGAGAAACCGGAACACGGCGAGGCCGAGCTCGGGAATGAGACAGCACTTCGAAACGGTGGAGATGCGACGGCCCTTTGCCTCGTCCGCATAACGCAGCGCCGCGCGCCGGACGTCCGGGATCAGCACCCGCCCAGAGGCGTCCCACAACACCGCGTCGCGGACGATCGCCACCGCGTCGGCGAGCCGCACGTGCCGCAGCGCCTCCGCCGCCCCGATGAACGCACCGGGACGGTCCCCGGCCCGCGCCAGCCGGGCCTTGACCTCGGTCACCCACGAGGCCGTCACGCGTGAACAGTTCGCGGCGGCGCGCGGCGCATCATGCCGCGGCGGCGCGTCGGCCGGCGCCGGACAGGAACGTCCGCGGTGTTCTGGAATTCTCCGGACACTTGGCTGATCTGACGACCGGTTCTCTCACGCACGTGCTCTCCCGGGCCGGCGGCCCGCGGCTCAACGCCGTCCGCGGCGCGGGCGTGTACGTGTACGACGCCGAGGGCCGGAAGTACCTCGACGGATCCTCGGGCCCCCTCGCCGTCAACCTCGGCCACGGTGTGCCCGAGATCCTCGCGGCGATGGAGCGCCAGCTCCACCAAATCACCTTCGCGCACGGCTCCGAGTTCACGACCGAAGCGCAGGAGCGCGCCGCCGATCTCGTCGTCGCGTTCACCCCACTGGGGCTGTCGCGCGTCTTCTTCGTTTCGGGCGGCAGCGAGGCAACCGAGACGGCGATCAAAATGGTGCGCCAGTACTGGGTGGACGCTGGGCAGCCGTCCAAGTACAAAATCATCAGCAAGCGGGCGAGCTACCACGGCGCCACCCTCGGCGCGCTCTCGCTCTCGGGCTTCGCCGGCCGGCGCGGCCCCTACGAGCCGTTACTTCTTCCGTTTCCGCAGATCCCCGAAGTCCACTGCCGCGCCTGCCCGTACGGCCTCACCTACGGCAAGTGTGCGATCGAATGCGCCACCGAACTCGAGCGGGTGATCCTGCGCGAGGGGGCGGGCACAGTCGCCGCGTTCATCGCGGAGCCGCTGTCCGGCGCCGCCAACGCCGCCGTCGTGCCGCCGCCGGAGTATTTCCGCATCGTCCGCGAGATCTGCGACCGGCACGGCGTGCTGTTCATCGCCGATGAGGTGATGACGGGCTTCGGGCGCACCGGCGCCAACTTCGCGATCGACCACTGGGGCGTCATCCCCGACCTCGTCGTGTGCGCGAAGGGGCTCGGCGCGGGTTACGCGCCGATCGGCGCGGTGGTGGCGCACGACCGCGTCGGCGATCAGATCCTGAGGGTCTCCGGCCGCTTCATCCACGGACATACCTACGCCGGCAACCCGCTGGCTTGCGCGACCGCGGCCGCGGTGCTGGAGTACGTCCAAACGCACGACTTGGTCGCCGAGGCCAAACGGAAGGGATCGGTCCTCGAGCGCGAACTGGCGCCGATCCGACGCCACCCGTGCGTCGCGGAGGTCCGTGGGATGGGACTCATGTGGGGAGTCGAATTTTCGGCGCCGGCAGGCGCGCGGCCGGCGGGTCCCGCCGTGGTCGAGACGGCAATCCGCAACGGACTGCTGGTCTACCCGGCCGGCGGATCGCTGCCCGGCTCCGCGGCGAATCAGATTCTGGTCGGGCCGCCGCTGACGATCACCGACACGGAGATCGGTGAACTCGGACGCCTGCTCAGGAAGAGCGTCGGCGACACGTTCGCGTAGGAGCGCGCACCGAGCAGACCTATGAAGACTAGTCGCCGGCGTCGGGCGACGCGTCGTCCGGGACCGGACGCGCGACCGCGCCGATCACCTCCCCGGCCTCGAGCATCCTCAGGTGACGGGTGACCCACACGGCGCCGTCGTAGGGAGCGCGGGCCTCGTCCACCACCTCGCCAAAGGGCGACCGCACGACGCCGAGCGGGACGCCCGCCGAGACCGTGTCCCCGATCGAACAGCGCATTTCGACGTAGCCGCCGCGCCCGGCCGGCACCTCGGCCGTCTCCCAGAACGCCCCGGGCGCCTCCGGCGCCGGCCGGTCGCGCAGCATGCCCAGCCAGCGCATCAGATTGAGCACGCCCTCACGATCCGCGGCGACGTCCGCGTCAAGACATCCACCCGCGCCGGTCATCTCGTTGCCGACCGTGGTGATCCCGCGCCGGGCGGTTTCGGCGTTGAAAGTCCCAACATGGTCGCGGCCGGCCCACAGGGTTGGGACGCCGAACGCGCGCGCGGCCGCCCGCGATCGAGCCGCGTCGCCGAGACCGCGCCGGTACGCAACGGCCGGTAGGAACCGGTAGCGCACGCCCCCGCTGTGCAGATCGAGGAACAGCGCCGGGCGCAGCCGTATGATGAATGCGAGCAGCGCCGCGGCCAGGCGCTGCGTGGGCGAGCCCGCGGGGTCGCCTGGAAAAGTGCGGGCCAGGTTGACGCCATCGAGGTGCACGGGTGTGGCGCGGGACGCGGCGCCATAGGCCCACGGGTTGCACACCGGCAGCGCCACGAAAACCCCGGAGAGCGACGACGGCGGCAGCGCCGCGCACACCTCCCACAGCGCCCGCGGGCCTTCGTACTCGTCGCCGTGCACGCCGGCCGCCGCGATAAACACCGGCCCCGGCCGCTCACCGGCGATCGCGAGTATAGGCAGATCGACGGATGGATTCGCGTCAACCGTGGCGGTGACGCGGTATCGGCCGGGACGGCGGCTGGGCGCGAAATCGGCGAGTCGGAGACGATCGTTGGGCACAAAGGGAGCTTCTTGGCAAGCGGCGCATACTCCCCGCGGGGATGATCGAGACGCTGGCAGCTCGAACCGGATTTGAGGAGGGCGAAGCCGTGGACGACCGGACCGTATTTCACGAGATCCACAAGCTGGCAACCGAGGAACACGAGATCTGGGGTAAGGAGTCCGAAGGCCACGCGACCGACGTGGACCGCGAGCGGCTGCGGCACCTGCAGGCGCTGCTCGATCAGTGTTGGGATCTGCTGCAGCAGCGCAAGGCACGACGCGCGGCCGGCCTCGATCCTTCGGGTGCGAAAGTTCGTGACGAAAAGACCGTCGAAGGTTACGTGCGATAACCGCCGCACGCACCCTTCCGAGACGCGCCGCTGACCGCGGCTCCGACGGGACACACGGGCCGTCCACGGGCCTCCGGTGGTTCGGCCGGCCCTGGCCGGTCTTCCTCATCGCGATCGAAAAGGGCATCAGCACGCTGGCCATCTGGGCCGGCGCCTGGTTTGCGTTCGTGCTGCGGGGACACCCCTATGAGAACCCTGTGGATGTGCTGTTTCGCGGGCACCTGACCTACGGTGAGCACTACGGACCGCGGGGGACGTTCATCCTCTGGCTCGCGGCCCACGTGCCTTACCTGTCGTCCAACCAAGCCATCGCGGTCGGAGTCGCCCTCATTTTCTGGGGAGGCCTCTTCGCCGCGGAAACCATCGGCGTTTGGATTGAGGCGGCGTGGGGAGAACTGCTCGTCATCGCCGAGACCGCGGCGTTCCTGCCGTTTTCGATCTGGAACGCCGCCCACCACCCACGGCCACTCCAGTTCATCGCCATTCCCCTTAATCTGCTGATTCTCGGTTACCTCGTCAACAAATATATGAAGCGGCGCCAAGCGGGGGGCGCGAGCTGAGCCGCTGAGCCGGGCGGCGTCGTGAAGCACGTCCTGGCCGGGGCTACTGCAGCGTCGTACTGACGATCGCCGGGGGCGACTGCACGGCGCCCGCTGGATCGACCACCACCGCCGTGATCTTGACCGTCGCGCCGAGCACCGGGGGCTTCTGCGTGAACGTGGCGGACCAATTGCCCGCCGGATCGGCCGTGACGGTCTGCGTGCCGAGCGAGCCGTGCCAGTTGAAGCCGATAACATTCTTACTGTAGTCGGCGGTAACCCTGACCAGGGATCCCGCGGCCACGATCCCCGTCACGGTAAACGGCGTCGAGATGTTCTGGCCGGGGGCCGGGCTCGTGATCACCGGAGCGGCACCGGCACCCGCCGGCGCGCCCGCGGGCGGCACACCGGCGATCGATACAGACGTGGGAGCCACCGCCGTGAACGGCTGACCGGCGGGAGTCAAGATGCTCACCGTCACGCTGGCGTTGGCCGCGGCATCTCCGGGCTGGACGACGTAGTTCCCGACATAGAGACCCGGCTGATTCGGCGCCTCGGTCATGGGAAGTCCGCTTCGCAGTCCCGCGATCGCGAACGTCGCGGTGCCGCGCGTCGGGCCTGTGGCCGTCACCGTGAGGACATCGCCGACGACGAACTGCCGATCGGCCGGCGTCACCCTGGCCGTGGGCGTCACCGGTGCAGTCACCGGCCCGGGCGGCACCGCGCCGGGTGCGGGCGGTACGGCCCCTGGAACGGATGCTTGCCGCACGACCACCCCAAAGACTTCGCCCGTCGCCGGATTCACACGGAGGGTCACCGCGGTGCCCGGCTGCAGCGCCGCGAATGGCACGGGCTGACCGCGCTGCGTAACTTGCGCGCCGGGACCCAGCATGAACGTCTGTCCGTCCTGCAGCGCGATCTGATTGTTGCCGGCCGCGGCGACGGTCCCGCTGACCTCGGCAAACGACACTTGCACGCTCTGCGCCGTGCCGGTCGGGTCCGCTGAGACGTTGACCGCATCGCCCGGCTGGATCGAGGTCAGCGGCACCGGTCCGCCGTAACCTGTGGTCGTGTTTGTCCGCGTAATGACAGTGGCGGAGACGATCCGGTAGGTGGCCACAGTCCCGTTGGACATCTGCACGCTCAGTTGCCCCGGATAGGACGAAGCGTTTACCTGCGTCACGATGCCGGCGACGGGCTGGCCTGGGCCCGGCACGGACGCCTGCGGAGGCGCGGGCGTATAGTTAAGCGCCTGGATGCTCTGCGCCGTACCGGAGGGATCGGCCGTTACGGCGACCGCATCACCCGCCCGCAGATCGGTAAGCGGGATCGGCGCGTTCGAACTGGTTCCGGTAACCCGCGTAATGGTCGTCCCCGACGCGATGCGGAAGGTATATGCCGCGCCGTTCGGCGTCTGGACGGTGAGTTGTGCGGGATATGCGGCGGCGTTCAACTGCGTAACAGTGCCGGTAATGGTCTGAGGTGCCGACGGTGGCGCGGCGGGAGACTGCGGTGCAAGCGGTGGCTGCGGGGCGGGCGGCGGTCCGTAGCTG
>DATEGA010000266.1:0-10496 GCA_035280345.1 bacterium
GAACTCCAAGAGCTGCTGCGCCTCGAGTCGCCGCCGGTACGGATCGAATGCTACGACATCAGCAACTTTCAGGGCGGGGAGACCGTCGCGTCGATGGTCGTGGCGGAGGGCGGGCGCGTGCGGCCGGGCGAGTACCGGCGCTTCAAGATGAAGACGGCCGAGGGTCCCGACGACGTCGCGATGATGCATGAAGTGCTGGCCCGGCGGTTCGCGCGCGCGCGCGAGGAACAGGACCGCTTGGACCGCGACGAGCCGATCCGGCCGAAGTGGGCCGTACTGCCGGATATCGTGCTGCTCGACGGCGGACGCAGCCAGTTGAGCGCGGCGCGGGACGTGCTGTTCGAGTACAACCACATGATTCCGGCGATCGCGCTGGCGAAAGGGCAGGACCTGATCTACGTCGAGGGGCTGTCCGAACCGCTCGCGCTCCCCGCCGACGCGCCGGCGCTCCAACTGCTGCAGCGTCTCCGCGACGAGGCCCACCGGTTCGCGAACGCCTACCATCAGAAGCTGCGCGGCCGCCGCATCGTGTTCTCGGCGCTCGACGAGATCCCGGGCATCGGCGAGCGGCGGAAGCGCGCGTTGATCCGGCACTTCGGCTCGGTGCGCAACATCCGGCAGGCCAGCGCCGCGGACATCGCCGCGGTCGAGGGCATCGGCGCGGCTCAGGCGGAGCGCATCTACCAGTACCTGCGCGAGCATCCGGCGTGAGGCCCGGACCTCGGGTCCTATGCGCCGGCGGTCTCACACTCGATCTGGCGCCGCGGCCGCTGATCGTCGGTGTACTCAACGCGACTCCCGATTCGTTCTACGACGGGGGCCGGTACTTCGACCCTGACCGCGCGCTCGCCCGCGCCGACGAACTCGTCGCCGAGGGCGCGGATCTCGTGGAGGTCGGGGGCGAAACCGCCCGCCCGGGGCCTCCTCCGGTCGACGTCGACGAAGAGCGGCGCCGCGTCGTCCCGCTGATCGGTGAGCTGGCCGCGCGACTGCCCGTGCCGCTCGCGGTCGATACCTACAAGCCCGAGGTTGCCCGCGCCGCGGTCGAGGCCGGCGCGGTCCTGATTAATGATATCAGCGGTCTGAGCGACACCACGATGGCGGACGTGGCGGCCGCGACCGGCGCCGCGCTCGTCGTGATGCACATCCAGGGCCGGCCGAAGGTCCGGCAGACGTCGCCGCATTACGATTCGGTCGTCGAGGAAGTGTATGCTTTTCTCGAGGCACAAACAGAGAGAGCGCGCGCGCGCGGGGTCCTGGGCGACCGGCTCCTCGTCGATCCCGGTTTCAGTTTCGGCAAGACGCCGTACCACGACGTGGAAATTCTGCGGCGGCTGGGGGAGTTCACGCGGCTGGGGTACCCCTTGTATCTGGCGACGTCGCGCAAGAACTACATCCGCGACATCCTGGCGCTGCCGGCCGAGGATCTCCTGGAAGGCACGCTGGCCGCGGTCGCCTACGGCGTGGCGCAGGGCGCCGATCTGGTGCGCACGCACGATGTCCGCGCGACAGCCCGCGTGATCAAGATGACGCTCGCGATCATGCGGGCACCGGACGGCGTCCCGAGTCCATCGGTCTGACCTCGCGGGTACGTGTGAAAGACTACGACCTCCCGCCAATTATTGAGAAGAATTCTGCGCGTGTGCGCGGATCCTCGCGAAAGATTCCACGCGACGCCGAGGTGACAACTTTGCTGCCCGGTTTCTTTACCCCGCGCGCCGTCATACAGAGATGCTCCGCTTCAATGACGACCGCTGCACCTCTCGCACGCAGGCCTTCCTCGCAGAGCAAGTCCGCGATCTGGGACGTAAGCCGCTCCTGTATTTGGGGCCGCTTCGCCAGCGATTCGACGAGACGGGCGATCTTGCTGATTCCAATGATTCTGCCTTCGGGGATGTATCCAACGTGCGCGTGTCCGTGAAATGGCATGAGATGGTGTTCACAATTGTGCGTCAAGATCCCGCCGACGCAAAATGTTGGATACGGCGAGCACGTGAACGTGTATACGGTGAAGGGTTGTTTTCCGAAGCAGGGGCGCTTTGAAACGGCTCTCACCCGTACGTACCTGCTGTCTCGCAGGCCGTACGCTTCGGCAGCAGGCGTGAACCCCAGGCGGCCGTACCCTCCGGTCTGGTCCCGGCGACTCGAGCGATAGAGTCGTGTCATTTTGCCGTCTTGCATTGCCGCGGGCCGCGCGCCCTGGATCGAGGCGTCGGCCGCGATCGCGCCCAGCGTATACCCGAGGTCGCAGCTTTCGGTACGGGGATACCGTTGTTGCGCGTATTGGCGTGGTTGTACCCACTCAATCTCATCACCGGCCTTGAGATCGCCCGCCGGCGCCCAGCCGCCGGGCGTCATGACCGGATGTTCTGATGTTAAGTAGATGGACGCCGACGGATCCGCATCGAGGCAAATCAGCTCTCGCGTTCTGCGAGAACTTATCGCGACAACTTTGGTGATTCTCAATTCACCGCGGTCCAGAGTGTAGAGCCGATCGCCCACTCCGACGTCGGCTGCTCTCTTTTGGCCCGCGACCGCGTCGACGGTTTGCCTCGATGGAACGCACATGGAGTAGAACGGGATATCCTTCACCACAACCATCTCTTTGTGATTTTCAGCCTCGAACCCGGTGGCAAGTAGTTGGCGGGGGTCCTCGACGAGACCCGAGAAGAGTTCCTCGTACATATTCGCCATACGCCGCGGCGTGGCGACAAGCCCTTCGCGCTCCGGGTCTTCGCCAATGGCCTTCAGAATCTGTCTGATGGCAGCTTCAATGGCCGGTTTGTCCATGCGTGCCTCCTAAGAAGCGGCTCCGTGCTTTTTTTCTAGCCTTTAGTATATCGAAACATCATTACGTTGAACTAACCACCGTGCCCGGACTCCATGGTTCCTTTCGAAGTCTTTCTCCGACCCGATGCGACAGTCTCCTTTGTTCAAGGAGTGCCCCGCGCGGGCGCGACAGCGGGGGGCGGCCTCTGCTATAATCGGCCTCGGCGGTGCGGGAGTAGCTCAGAGGTAGAGCGTCTCCTTGCCAAGGAGAAGGCCGTGGGTTCAAGTCCCATCTCCCGCTCCAACCCAACGGCGACGTAGCCAAGTGGCAAGGCAGGGGTCTGCAAAACCCCCATTCGGCGGTTCGAATCCGCCCGTCGCCTCCACCCTCTCAATCGTGTAGACGTTCATGCTGCGCCGGCGGGCCGGCGCCGTGTTTCGCGAACACAGCGCACCGGGCGAGTGTCGGAATCGGCAGACGAGGGGGACTTAAAATCCTCTGGCCTGAACGGCCGTGTGGGTTCGACTCCCACCTCGCCCACCACAGCCACGAGGCGATAACGATGCAAAGAAGATACACGACGGTTCTCAGACACGCCGGGCTCGCCATGATCGCGGCGGCCGGCGTCGTGGCGCTTGCCGCATCCGGCGGCGCCGCACCGGCCGCGTTCACCTTCACGACGGTCGACGTGCCCGGTGCCGCCGACACCTTCACGTTTGGGATCAACGGCGGCGGCCAGATTACCGGCGACTACCAGGGCGAGGACGAGGTCTCGCACGCGTTCGTGCGCAGCCCGACCGGGGCGATCACGAAGTTCGACGCCCCCGGCGCTGCGAGCACTGATGCGTCCGACATCAACACGGGCGGTCAGATCGTCGGCGACTTCCGGGACAAGGACCGGGTCTCGCACGGGTTCGTCCGCGCGGCGGACGGGACGTTCACCACGTTTGACGTTGCGGGCGCGCCCAATACGTTCGCCAACGGCATCAACGACGCGGGCCAGATCGTGGGCAACGTCGAGGACGCGTCGCGCCGGTCCCACGGCTACGTTCGCGACGCCGCGGGCGCCGTTACGACGTTCGACGCGCCGAATGGCTTCACCACCGTGGCGAACGGCATCAACGCCGCCGGCCAGGTCTCCGGCTTCTATCGCGACGCCAACGGGGACTATCACGGGTTTATCCGCAGCAGCGCGGGCGCGATTACCGTCGTCGACGTGCCGCAGGCGACGGCGACTGTGGTCTACGGCATCAACGCCGCCGGCGAGGCCATCGGGTACTTCCGTGACGCCGCCGACGATTCGCACGGATTCCTGCGCTCGCCGGACGGTGCCATCACGACCTTCGACGTGCCGCGCGCGGCCGGCACGGCCGGCTACGGGCTCAACGCGGCCGGGCAGATCGTCGGCACGTTCGACGACGCGAACGACACGACCCACGGGTTTATCGGACGCCGGTAGCGTCCGGCCAGGCCAGCCACGCCGCGCACTCGCGCGGCGTGCGCAGCCGTACGATCGTGAGATGCGCGTGCGCCGGGTCGTATGCCGCCGCACCGTACATGCGGCGGTTCTTCCGGTAGGTCCGCAGCGCCCACAAGATGATGGAATCTCGGCTCAGGAGGAGCCGCAGGTCCTCGCGGTTCCCGGCCCAGAGTTCCCGGCGCGTCAGCAGCCGGTCCGCGGTCCGCCGCGCGAGCCGCCAGAGGATGATCGCCAGTGAGTAATCGAGCCACACGAGCGTGTCGGCCCGGCGCCACACGATGTCCCGCACGATGCTGTAGTTTCCATCGATCACCCACGCGTCGCCGTCGACGGTGCGCCGCACCCGTTCGCGAAATTCCTCCGCCGGTGCTTCCGTCCAGTTCGGCCGCCAATGGAGTGAGTCCAGCTCGACATGCGGACAGCCGATCCGCTCGGCAAGCCGGCGCGCCAACGCCGTCTTGCCGGAGCCGCTTGTGCCAACCACAACGACCCGCCGCACGTCACCCAGTCTATCGCGCCGCGGCGCTAGTCTCGCGGCGGAGTTGTGCTAGTCGGCGAGCGCCGCTTCTCGGATGAGCGGGCTGAGCCGGACCGTTGCCGGCGGCAAACACGCCGTGTCGCTGCACGCCTGGAAGCGGACCACGACTTCGGGGCGCTGGTCGCCCGCGCCCGCGGCAACCGCGAACGTGACCGGGATTCGTCCCCTGATCGTGCCGTCGAGGACGGAAAACGCTTCGTCGAGGCCCTCGACGTGATGGGCGTGGCCGTCCGGCCAGACGGCTGTGTCCGCGCCGAGGCCCTCGAGCGGCGCCAGGTCCGCGCTGAGCGCACTGTACCCGTCGGGGACGGGGGCGGTGTATACGTGCCATCCCTTCTTGATCATCAGTTCCACGGTCAGCGGCACGACTTGAAACGGCCGGAACTCCGGCGAGCTGAAATACGCTCGCACGCCCACCGCGTCGTTCTCGGCCGCCGCCTCGGGGCCGCGCTCCGATCCCTCAATGCCGAGCGCCGATGCCAGGAGTCCCGCCCCTGTGTCTCGGATCCGGTATTTCGGGTGGAACCGCTTGGCGGCCACTTTTCCCTCGCTGTCCAGTAGGAAGACGGCGGGGTAGGCGACACCGCGCTGGTCGTCCCGGACCTGGCGCCCGAACTCCGCGTGATGGCGGTCCAGGTCCTCGTCCAGCATCCCCATCTTGCGAATCACCCGGCTGCCCTCGTCCGCGAGCAGCGGATACGTGATCCCGTGCTTCGCGGCAAACGCCGCGAGCGTCTCAACGGAGTCGTAGCTGATCGTAAAAAGCGCGATGCCGGCGCGGGCCAGGTCCGCGGCCACCTTTTGCAGCTCGACGAGCTGCGTTTTACAGTACGGTCACCACCGCGCGCTGCGGTAGAAGACGACGAGGGCCCGCCGGCCACCGCGCGCCTCGTGGAGGCGGACCGGGGCCCCCGTCTGGTCGGGCAGGGTGATATCGGGAAAGGGGGCGCCGATCGCGGGGCCCATCCGGCTCAGATCCTCTGACATGGAAGCCCTCCTCGAGACAGTGACGTTTGCTACAACGTGGCGCCGGATCGATCCCTTCCCGCAACGCGCCGGCGTCCCGGGAGCGCGCCGCGAAGCCGTCGAGCAGCCTTTATCGAATCTTTACGCGACTATTGCACGATCCGGACGGGGCGGGTTCCATCGGACCCGCCGCGGGATCGAGACCGCATCTTGGGGAGCCGTATGTGACGGGACGGACGCAGCCGACGGTGCTGGTGGTCGACGACGATCACAAACTGATCGCGCTCGTACGGATGTATCTGGAGCGGGACGGCTTTGCGGTGGTCCCGGCCTACGACGGCCGCCAGGCGCTCGATCTATTCGCGCGGCACCGTCCGGGCTTTGTCATCCTCGACGTCATGCTGCCCGAGGTCGACGGGGTCGCGGTCTGCCGCGCGTTGCGGAAGCGCTCGGACGTGCCCATCTTGATGCTCACCGCGCGCGTCGAGGAGAGCGACAAACTCTCCGGGCTCGCCGTGGGGGCTGACGACTACGTGACGAAACCGTTCAGCCCGCGCGAGCTCGTCGCGCGCGTGCACGCAATCCTCCGCCGCGCCGGCGGGGGCGGGGCGCCGGCGCCGCGGATTGAGCGCGGCGATTTGCTGATGGACCTCGATCGGCACGAGGTGTACGTGGGCGGCCGCGAGGTGCGGCTCACCGTCATCGAGTACAAACTGCTTCAGACGTTGATGGAGTTTCCCGGACGGGTGTTCACCCGCGAACAGCTGCTGACGCACGTGTACGCCTTCGACGAGGCGGTCGTCATCGATCGGACGGTCGACGTGCACGTGGGCAAGCTGCGCGAAAAGCTCGGCGACGATCCCGCCCGTCCGCGCTACATCGAGACGGTGCGGGGGGTCGGCTACCGGCTGCTCGAGCCGACGCGGCCGAAACGTGCGGGATAGGCTGCTCTGGCGGCTGCTCGGCGCGCAGCTGCTGGTGATCGCCATCGCCGTTGCGATCACCGGGATCTTGATCTCCGACCGCGCCGCGCAGTTCTTCATGGTTATCATGACCCGCTACCACATCGATCCCACGACGGTGGAGCAGGACTTCCTGCGCGAGGTGCGCCGCGTGCTGATTACGGGCGGGGTCGCCGCGGCGGCGGTGGCGATGCTGCTCGGCTGGATCCTCGTCCGCCGGCTGGTCCGCCCGATCTCCGACATGATGCTGCTCGCCGAACGGATCGCCGCCGGTGATTACGCGCAGCGGGTCGCGACCCGCGGACCGGACGAGTTGGTCCGGCTCGCAGACTCGCTCAACCGCATGGCGGCGTCACTCGACCGCATCGAGGCGCTCCGCCGGGACCTGGTCGCGAACGTCGCCCATGAACTGCGCACGCCGCTCAGCACGCTGCAGGGCTATCTCGAAGGGCTTCGGGACGGCGTCGTGCCGGTCAGCCGCGAGACGCTGGCATCGCTGCACGAGGAAGTGATGCGCCTGGTCCGTCTCGTCGACATGCTGCAGCAGCTCAGCCGCTTCGACGCGCGGATGTCGGACCTGCGGCGCACGCGCTTCGACGCCGGCGTCCTGGCGCAGCAGATCGCGGCCCTCTACGTTCCGGAGCTCAGCGCCAGGAAACTCCGCGTCACGGTCGCCGCCGCCGCGCCGGCGCCCGAGGTCGAAGCCGACGCGGATCTCGTCGGGCAGGCGCTGCGCAACCTGCTCGACAACGCGCTGCGATACGCGTTCCCGGGCTCCGACATCACCGTGCGTGCGGCCCGTGTGAACGGGGGGGTGCGGCTGGCGGTCGAGAATGTGGGAGAGGGGATCGCCCCCGACGACCTGCCGCACATTTTCGAGCGGTTCTATCGGGGCGAGAAGTCGCGCTCGCGCGATACCGGCGGGGCGGGGATCGGGCTCGCCCTCGTCCAGGAGATCGCCCGCGCCCACGGCGGCGATGTCGGGGCCGAGAGCGCCGGTGGGCGGACCACCGTCTGGCTCACGCTATCGGGCACATGAACGGCGCCTCAGGCCGCGCCGAGGAGGCTCACCGCAGCATCGTGGCGACACGATGACGGACGTCCGGCCGCTCACGCCCGCCGATCTGACGTGGGTGCCGCCGCTGGCCGATGCGGCGTTCTCGCGCATCTCCGAGACGCTCTACGGCCGGCCGCGCACGCCGCCCTTGTTTCCCCCGCACATGTTCTCGTACCGGCTGGCTTCGGATCCGGAGGGCTGTTTCGCGGCCGTCGATGGCGGCCACCCGGTCGGTGTGCTGTTCTCCGTCGCCCGCGGGCCGCTCGCGTGGGTCGGGCCGATCGCGGTTGCGCCCGACGTTGACAACCGGGGAGCCGGCCAGGCGATGATGGCCGCGTGCCTGGAGGGGTGGGCACGCCGCGGCGTCCGGCTCGCGGGACTCGAGACCTTCCCGTCGAGCCCCAAGCATCTCCATCTCTACGCGAAGCTTGGATTCCGGCCGGGATGGACCGGACTCGGCGTGCGCAAGGAGTGGGGGGCGGCGGGACCCGGGGACGCGCCGTCCTCCACGCGCGAGCCGTCCGCGCTCTGGCCGGGTGACGTCGAGAGCGCCGGCGATCCGCCGGCGCTCGATTTCGTCTACCCCGGGCTCGACGTGCGCGCCGAAGCGGAGGCGACGCGGCGCCAGGGGATCGGCGAACTGCTGGTCACGGACGGGGGCTGCGCACTCTGCCACGTGCGAAGCACATTCCACCCGCGGCCCGGCAACACGTTCGTACCGTTTCTCGCGGCACGCGACGAAGGAGCGTTCGACCGGCTGGTGCGGGCCGTGGAATGCCTTGCGGTCCGGGCCGGCGGCCACGCGGTGAGCGTCCGCCTGCCGGGGTCATGCTGGGGCGCGTACCGGCACCTTGCGGCACGCGGCTACCGCGACATGGGCGCAATGCTTCGCATGAAGCGCGGCGAGCGGCCGGACTACGACCACGCGGAGCTGTTCTACTGCGATAACTGGCTCTAGCGGTTCCCCGACACGCGGGCCGCCAGGTTCGGCTGGCGCAGCTCGCGCAGCGCGCGGGCGAGGTAGGGCGCGGCGTCGGACGGGCGCTTCTGGTCGATCAAGAACTCGCCCAGTTCGTTCGCGGCCGCCGCGAGGTCCGCGCGCATGTCGAGGCTTTCGAACGACGTGATCGCCTGCTTGTAATGGCGCACCGCGTCGGTCGTGTGGCCCTGCGCACGCGTTAGGCGCGCCCGCACCAGCATGATCCGCGCCGCCTCGGTCGTGTCCTTGAGCCGTCGGGTCAGCCGCTCCGCCTCCGCGAGCGCCTCCTCCGATTCCGCGAGCGCCCTGGTCGCGACCAACGCGCGGGCCAGCTCCGTCAGGCTGCGCGCCCGTCCCGGATCGTCGCCGAGCTGCTGCTTGATCCGGAGGCTGCTGCGGAGCTGCTCGATCGCGTCCTGCACGTCGCCGCGCTCGAGGAGCATGATGCCCATGCTGGTGCGGGCCTGCGCCAGCAGCCGGATGTCCTCCAGCAGCTCGAAGATGTGCTCGGCCCTGGCAAGGTGCGCGAAGGCGGCGTCGGGCCGGCCGGCGTCGCGATGTGCGATACCGAGCTGCACGTGCACGAGGCCGATGCGGCGCAGGTCCTGCGTCGGCTCCAGCAGTGCCAGCGCCTCGCGGTACCAGCGCGCCGCCTCCTGGTGTTCGCCGGCCTCCTGGTAGGTGTTGCCGAGGTTCAGCAGGAGCGCGCCGGCGAGGGAGACGTCCGGCTCGCCGTCCGCCTGCACACGGCGATGCGCCTCGAGGAAGTGCTCGCGGGCCGCGGCGAGGTCCCGCTCATAGTAGGCGATCAAGCCGAGCACGTGGCTGATGCGGGCGAGGTGCCGGGGCTCCTGAATCTCCGCGGCGAGGTCGCGCGCGCGCCCGACGTTCTGCCGCGCCAGGTCGAACTGACGGAGCCCCGCGAGCGCCGACCCGAGGCCGCAGCAGGCCTCCGCCTCGGCGTTCTTGTCGTCCTGCTGCTGCGCGATTCCGCGGGTCTGCGTGAACGTTTCCGCGGCCTGTGTGAAGTCGCCCTGCTTGAGCAGCGCCCAACCGAGGCTCAGCAGCGTCTGCAGCGCGCGGCGGCCGAGCGGGGTGCTTTCCTCGAGAAAGTATCCAATCGGCCGCTGCAGCCGCTTTGCCAGCAGGATCAGCGTCTCGATCGAGGGCTTGGCGCGGTCCTTTTCGATGAGACTGATGAAGCCTTTGGTGAGCTCGGCGCCGCCGAGCTGCGATTGGGTCAGGCGCAGTTCTTTCCGACGCGCGCGGATCCGCTCGCCCAGCGACGGCATTCCGTTCCTCCGGATCGGTTGGATGAGTGAGGCTTGAGCCATGGTCCAAAACTCCGCGCGAGTTAGGCTCAACGCCAGCAACTTCCTGCGGCCTTCCGTCAACCGGCCGGCGGGTGGTTTAATGGTACAATATGCGCAACGGGCCTGCACGCTCTGCTATAATCGCGGTGCCGGTTGGGCCCACGTAGCTCAGGCGGCAGAGCGTGTCCTTGGTAAGGACAAGGTCACCGGTTCGAATCCGGTCGTGGGCTCCAGGAAACACCCCCCAGTCCTGTGTTGTGACGGGGATCTTTCTGCGCAGCGATGATCAACGGAGGCCGGAGATGGCGAAGGCGAAATTTGAGCGGACGAAGCCGCACGTCAACGTGGGGACGATAGGGCACGTGGATCACGGGAAGACGACGTTGACGGCGGCGATCACGGGGGTCTTGGCGAGTTTGGGGAAGACGAAG
>DATEGA010000267.1:0-10995 GCA_035280345.1 bacterium
CTTCGTCTTCCCCAAACTCGCCAAGACCCCCGTGATCGCCGCCGTCAACGTCGTCTTCCCGTGATCCACGTGCCCTATCGTCCCCACGTTGACGTGCGGCTTCGTCCGCTCAAATTTCGCCTTCGCCATCTCCGGCCTCCGCTCTATGCCTTGCTGCCTGCGCCGGCCTTGACCAGCGTCTCGGCGATCGAGTTCGGCACTTCTTCGTAATGCGAGAACTCCATGGTATAGGTCGCGCGGCCCTGCGTGTTGGACCGCAGCTGCGTCGCGTAGCCGAACATCTCGGCCAGCGGCACCTCGGCCGCGACGATCCGCAGGCCGCCGCGTTGCTCCATCGCCGAAATCCGGCCGCGCCGCGCGCTCAAGTCGCCGATCACGTCGCCCATGTACTGGTCGGGCGTCGTGACCTCGACTTTCATCACCGGCTCGAGCAGGACCGGATCGGCGTGCTGCACCCCCGCCTTGAACGCCATCGAGCCCGCGATCTTGAATGCCATTTCCGACGAGTCAACCTCGTGGTACGAACCGTCGACCAGCGTCGCCCGCACGTCCACCACCGGATAGGCCGCGAGGACGCCGCTCTCAGTGGCCTCGCGCACCCCGCTCTCGACGGCCGGGATGTACTCCCGCGGAATGCGGCCCCCGGTGATCTTGTCGACGAACTCGATGCCGGTGCCGCGTGGGAGCGGCTCAACCTCAAGCCAGCAGTGGCCGTACTGGCCTCGGCCGCCGGTCTGACGGATGTACCGCCCTTCCGCCTTGGTCGCCCGCCGGATCGTCTCACGGTAGGCGACCTGCGGCCGGCCCACGTTCGCCTCGACCTTAAACTCCCGCAGCAGCCGGTCGGTGATGATCTCAAGGTGCAGCTCGCCCATCCCCGAGATGATGGTCTGGGCGGTTTCCGGATCGAACTTCACCTTGAAGGTGGGGTCCTCTTCCGCGAGCTTGGCCAGCGAGGCGCTCAGCTTCTCCTCGTCCGCGTGGGTCTTCGGCTCCACCGCGACGGCGATCACCGGCTCCGGGAAATTGATCGACTCGAGCACGACCGGCTTCGTCTCGTCGCAGAGCGTGTCGCCGGTGGTGGTGTCTTTGAGCCCCACAGCCGCGACGACGTTGCCCGCGGAAACGGACTCGATGTCCTCACGGTGGTTGGCGTGCATCTGGAGCAGCCGGCTGACCCGCTCGCGCCGGTCGCGCGTGGCATTGTAGACGTACGACCCCGACGAGAGCGTGCCGGAGTAGACCCGGAAGTAGGTCAGTTTGCCGACGTAGGGGTCCGTCACAATCTTAAACGCCAGCGCGCAGAACGGCGCCTTGGGGTCGGGCTCGCGGGTCTCCTTGGCGTCGGTCTTCGGGTTTTCGCCTTCCACCGGCGGGACGTCGAGCGGAGAGGGCAGGAAGTTCACGACCGCGTCGAGCAACGGCTGCACACCCTTGTTGCGGAACGCCGTGCCGCAAAGCAGCGGGTTGATCTTCGCCGCGATCGTGCCCTGCCGGATCGCCCCGAGAATCTCGTCCTCGGTGAGCGGCTTGCCCTCCAGATACTTCTCCGTCAGATGGTCGTCCAGCTCGGCGGCCGCCTCGACGAGGTGTCCGCGGTGCTCCTCCGCGAGCGCCTTCAAGTTCTCCGGGATCTCGGTCTCGTCGCTCCGGGTGCCGAGGTCGTCGGTGTACACGATCGCCCTCATCGCCACGAGGTCGACGACGCCCTCGAACCCGTCCTCCGCGCCGATCGGGATCTGCAGCGGGACAGCCTTGGCGTCCAGGCGCTCCCGAATCATGGCGAGCGTACGAAAGAAATCGGCCCCCGTGCGGTCCATCTTATTAATGAAGATGACGCGTGGGACGCCGTACCGGTCCGCCTGCCGCCAGACCGTCTCGGACTGCGGCTGGACGCCTTCGACCGCGCTCAAGATGACGACAGTGCCGTCGAGGACGCGCAGCGACCGCTCCACCTCCGCGGTGAAGTCCACGTGGCCGGGCGTGTCGATGATGTTGATGCTGTGGCCGCGCCACTGGCAGGTCGTCGCGGCGGAAGTGATGGTGATGCCCCGCTCGCGTTCCTGAATCATCCAGTCCATCGTCGCGGAGCCTTCGTCGACCTCGCCGAGCCGGTGGGTCCGTCCCGTGTAGAACAGGATGCGCTCGGTCGTCGTGGTCTTGCCCGCGTCGATGTGGGCGATGATCCCAATGTTCCGAATTTTGTCGAGCGACGTCTGCGCCGTCATATGATCCTTCTTTGTCTCCAGCAGCGTTGCCATGGACCCCAGATCGCGGCCTCCTGCGTTACCAGCGGTAGTGTGCGAACGCCTTGTTGGCCTCCGCCATTTTGTGCGTGTCCTCGCGCCGCTTGACCGCGGCGCCCTGGTTGTTGCTCGCGTCCAGAATCTCGGCGGCGAGCTTCTCCCGCATCGTGCGGCCCGGCCGCTGCCGGGCGTAGGTGACTAGCCAGCGCATGCCGAGCGACGTCCGCCGCTCCGGGCGGACTTCTACCGGCACCTGGTACGTCGCACCGCCGACGCGCCGCGGCCGTACCTCGAGCACCGGCATGATGTTGTGCAGCGCCGCGTCCAGGGTCTTGGCCGGATCCTTGCCGCCTTTCTCCTTGACTGACTCGAGCGCCGCGTACACGATCCGCTCGGCGAGGCTCTTCTTGCCGCGAGTCATGACCTTGTTTACGAGCCGCGTGACGGACGGGCTTTGGTACACCATGTCGCCCGGTGACTGGCGTCGCGAGACCTGGCCTTTGCGCGGCATCTACGCCACCCCCGCCTGCGCCTTGGGACGCTTGGCGCCATACTTGGAACGGCCCCGACGGCGGTCTTGCACGCCCGCGGAGTCCAGCGTCCCGCGAATGATGTGGTAGCGGATCCCGGGCAGGTCCTTGACGCGGCCCCCCCGGATCAACACCACGGAGTGCTCTTGGAGGTTGTGGCCGATGCCCGGGATGTAAGCCGTGACCTCGATCCCGTTCGTCAGCCGCACGCGCGCGATCTTCCGCAGCGCCGAGTTTGGTTTCTTCGGCGTGATCGTCCTGACTTGAATGCACACGCCGCGCTTCTGCGGACAGACGTCCAACGCCGGGGACTTACTCTTCACCCGCTCGACCCTGCGACCCAGGCGCAGCAACTGACTGATCGTCGGCACGCGTGCCCCTCCTCGACGTTCTGGTGACTCCGTTCCTACTACTTAACTGCTCGCCCGCCGGCGACGGGTGAGACCCGCTCATCCGCGGCCTCGTCCGCCGCGGTGGACAGACGACACCCCCGGGCGGCGACGAGCCATCCGCCTAGGATGAGTGGCGATGCCGGCGGCCGGGATGTCCGGCCGGGTTATCGCGCGGCTGACCTGTATGCGGTTAACGATGCGCCATACGTGGTGCCGGAGATGGCACCCTGCGGCGCAATCCGGCATCTCGCCGGTCCCCGGCGGAGCAGGCGGAAAGTCCCGCCGGCCTAACTCCCGCTCGGGGAAGTTTCGAGGATCGCTGCGGCGGCAGCACCGACCGCGATCCCGCACGCTCGGCCGAGCGCTGCCATGGAGGGCACTTCGACGACTTCCATGCCACGTTCCCGGGCTGCCCGGAGCAAAGGCTCCGTCACCCGGCGGTCGGCATCTTGCGCAACGAATACGACCCGCGCCTGACCGCGGCTAATCGCCTTCGCCGTCTGGTTCGTGCCGACCGCGCGCTGCGCCGCCGCTTTCAGACGCTCCACATCCACGACCGCTCGACCAACGCATTATACTCGGGACCCAAAGGGGTGTCAATGCATCCGGCGGAGGGCGATCCGGTCGGGGTATCAGCCGCGAAAGATCGCGGCGACCAGCGGTGCGCCCGCGGCGAGGGCGGCCGCCGCGAGGAGCAGGACGGCACCGAGCGGCACCGTGAGGTACCGGCCCCAGCGGAAGGAACGCTCCGCGGCCATCACGGCGCCCAGCGCCAGCATCCAGCCGAGGTGTACACCGCCAATCGCGAACATGAGTAGCATCAGCGTCCAGCAGCAGCCGACGCAAAACATCCCATGCCGCAGGCCGAGCCATAGGGCCTCCGCGCCGGGGTTTGCGCCGCGCCAGGTTTCCGCGATGAACGAGTACGGGGAACGGCACTTCGTGAGGCACATGTCCTTGAGCGGTGTAACCTGGTAGACCGCGGCGACGAGCAGGACCGCCACCCCGATCCACTGCGCGGCGCCCGCCACGGCGGGCAGTTGCGCGGCCGCGGCGTGGAGGTACGCGTCCCCCCGGAACGCCGCCAGGCCGACGAGCGCCCACACGCCGAGATAGCCGAGCACGAGCCGCGCCACGAGCGCCGCCGGCCGCGGCCGGTGCGACACCATGCGGACGAAGAGGTTGATCAGCGGCAGGCTACCGGGCAGCATCATCGCGATGATCATCAGCGTCCATCCACCGGCGAAAACCGCCAGCCGGGAGATCGGGAGGCCGCCCCCCCCGATCCCCCGGTGGTCGAGCAGTACGGCATACGGCGATGCGGCCCAGCCCGTCAGCGCAGCCCATGCCGCCACCACGAGGACCCCGATGGCCAATGTGTACCACCGGCCGTCGTCCTTGGTGCGGACCATGCCCATCATCGCTGCACGGTTTCCTTGATCCCGGCGCGGGGCGAGCGCTCCTACGCCTCGAACCGGAACTCGCCTAGAACCGCGTTGCGCCCGGTGAATTCCCACTGCATCCCATGCTTGGGAAGGTTCACTCGATGCTTCGTCGCTTTGCCCACGTAGGCCGGGGAGCCCGGGATCGTACTGAACACCGTGTCGACCAGTTTCGTGGGCCGCCCCTGGGGGTCAGCATAGGGCTGCATCTCCGCGCTAATCGCGTCGCCAACCCGGATCGTCCCGTCGCCTTTCTGAAAGGCGAAGTGGATCGGTGCGTCGGCGACCTCAACAACCTCGCCAATCAGTTTGGCCAGGTCGGCCAGCGGGCCCCCTAACTTCCCCGTGTGCATCGCGAGAATCGCGTCTTTCTGCGCGGGGGAAGCCTTGCTGTCGACAAACACGGCGACCTTCCAGTTGCCCTGCAGGACGTTCCCCGGGATCTTGCCGATGATGGCCATGGTCAGTCCGGCCACGTCGACATCGTTAATGTGCCCCTTGTCGTAGTGATAGGCAAGGAACGCATCACATGTCCCGCCGTCCGGATCGTCGCCGACCCAGCACGGGCAGGGGCCGCCGCAAGAGCATGCTTCGAGCAACCGGCCTTCGACGCTGTATGCCATCACGTCACCTCCACGATATTCTGGTGTGCGGCAGGGCGTGACACGACTTTCGCGATGATCAAATCTCTACTTCACCCCAGACGGTCATGACGGCGTCGGAATAGAGCGAATCCAGCTTTATGGCTCGATAGTCCGGGTCGGTGTTCAGCGTGTCGAAGTGCGCGAACTTGTCGATCTCGTAGATGAACATGCGGTTCGGCGACCCCGATACCATCGACGCGTAGTACCGCAAATTCCGGCCACCATGCCGCTCGATCACGCTCTTGACTTTGCGAATCTCGGCTTTGGCCTGCGCCTTGTTGTCCGGATGGATGTTGAACAGTGCGTGGACGATCATCGCGGTGCCCTCCCGGCTAGACGTCGATCGCGACGAGAAACTCCGCGACCTCCTTGCGCAACGCGGGGCCGCGGTCGTGGCCGTGACTCTCCACCGCGTGCGTCGCGGCGGCGTCGATGAGATCTTCCTTTTGCGAAGCCGGTGCCATGATCACGAGCCGGCAGCCCTTCTCGCTGGGAAACTTGCCGCAGTTCGCGACGAGCCACTGCCCCTTGGTGAGCCCCAACTGGTCGACACCCATCGTCTCAGCCTCCCTGGTGGGTACTTTCTTACGGCACACTGTACAGGAGGCGCGTTCGCGGCGCGTTCCCTGACCGTTACCCGGGAGATCGCCGGAGAGCCGGCGCGCGGAGCGGGGCCGGGAGGACGCAGGCGCTACATCGCGCCCGCGTCCTCCAAGACGAATATCTGTTCGGCACGGACCGGGTCGGCGGCGGCCCCCACGGCCCAGGCCGCGGCGAATGCCTCCTCGCCCATGGCGCCGCGCAGCGCGGCCGATTCCCGGTCGTACCTCGCTTGGTCCGCGGCCCACCGGGAGGCGCCGCTGTCCCCCCGCATCGTCCCGGCGAGCCCGAGCAGCCGCGCGGCCTCTTCGAACGACCCCTGCAGACGCGCCACGACGGCCAGAGCCTCGAGGCAGTCCGCCGCGCCGAGCCGGTCCCCGCGGGCCTGCCGCGACCCGAGGCTCTCCCGGAGCAGCACGGTCGACCGGCCGAGATCGTCCTGGGCCAGCGAGACGAGCCCCAGGTGATACAGCGCGGCGGACGTGCCTTCGCCGTCGCTCCTGGCGCGGAATGCGCCCAGGGCCTCTTCGATCCACTGCCGGGCGCGGGGGCCGTCTTCACGATATCGCGCGACGATGCCGAGCCCGAGCAGCGCGTCGGCCATTCCCTCAGGGGACAATCCACTGCCCCGATACCCGGTGCGATCCCGGACGGCGAGAGTCTCTTCGAACAGCACCGCGGCGCGCTCGACCTCACCAACGGCCAACAGGGCGAGCCCGAGGCTCGACTTCCGATGATACGGCGAGTCCCACGTCTTACCGAGCTCCTCCGAGAGGGCAACGCCGGCCTTGAGCAGCCGGATCGCTTCGTCGGGATGTCCCCGGAGCAGCGCGATGCGCCCGAGTCGGACGAGCGAGGCCGCGACGGCCGGCTTCCGCCCCAGGTGTCGCTGCAGCTCCAGCGCCTCTTGCATGAGCGCGGCGGCTCTTGCGTAGTCGCCCTGATTCGCCGCTTCCACTCCGAGCCACTGTAGGCACCGCGCGATGCCGGCGCTGTCGCCCGCTGCGCGGAACACTACCAGGCTCTCTTCCAGGAGCGGGATGGCCCGCTCCCGCTCGCCCTCGTGCTGAACGACGGTGGCGACCTCGGCGAGCGCCACCGCGGTCGCCCACCCGGGAGCCGCCGATCGCGAGAGGGCCAAGCTCTCCGCGCACAGCGCGGCGCTGCGGGACCGGTCACCCCGATGCCAGACGGCATGGCCGAGCCAGGCAAGCGACAGCATCAGTGCCTGCACGTCACCGCCGGCGCGCGCGAGCGGCACCGCCTTCTCCAAGATGGTGACCGTGGGCTCGAAATCGTCCTGGGCGAACGCGAGCCTCGCGGCAGCCTCGAGCGCCTTCGCGTAGACGGCACCGGCCTCGCTTCCGACGCGTAGCGCCCGCTCCAGCCACTCCCGTCCTTCGGTCAGGTATCCGCGGCCGTGCCAGTAGCCGGCCAGCGCCACGGCGAGGCGCAATCCGGTGTCGTCGGTCTGCTGTCCGAGCGACCACTCCAGCGCCGCCCAGAAGTTGTCGTGCTCCGCCTCGAGCCGGTCGAGCCACGACGCCTGCCGCGGGCCCCGGAGCTCCGGCTCGGCCCGCTCGGCGAGCCTGAGGAAAAACGCCGCGTGCCGCCGCCGGGCCGCGTCCGCCTCACCGGACTCGGCGAGCTTGACGCGGGCGAAGTCGCGCACCGTCTCGAGCAGCCGGTACCGCGCGCTTCCCGCCGGCGTTTCGAGCTGCACCATCGATTTGTCGACCAGGCGCCCGAGCAGCTCGAGCACCTCCATCTCGTCGGCTTGGTCGCTCGCGCCGAGGGCCTGCGCCGCCTCGAGCGTGAAGCCGCCGGCGAACACGGACAGCGCGCACAGCAGCCGGCGCTGCGGGTCGGAGAGCAGGTCGTAGCTCCACTCCATCGCCGCGCGCAGCGTCTGATGCCGCGAAAGCGCGGTCCGCGTCCCGCCGCTGAGCAGCCGGAACCGGCTGTCCAGCCGCGCGGCGATCGCGTCCACCGGCAGCGAATTGAGCCGGGCCGCGGCCAGTTCGATCGCGAGCGGAATGCCGTCGAGGTGCGCGCAGATCAGGCCGACCATCGGCGCGTTGTCTTCCGTCAGCTCGAACCCCGGCCGGCTCAGCGCCGCCCGGTCGACGAACAGACGAACGGCTTCGAACTCGCGCAGCTCACCGATCGGGCACGGGCGGCGCGTATCGGGGGCCGAGAGGGAGGAGACGCGATGGACGAGCTCACCCTGCATGCCCAGGACCTCCCGGCTGGTCGTCAGCACGTGGAGGTCGGGACACCGCCGCAGCAGTTGCTCGGCAAGCTGCGCACACGCGGCCGCGACGTGTTCGCAGTTGTCGAGCAGCAGGAGCGCATGCTTGGCCAGGAAGTAATCGCCGAGGGCGGCGCTCACCGGCCGGCCCGACTCCTCGCGGACGGTCACCACGCCGGCCACCGCCTGCGGCACAAGGGCCGGGTCGGCGACGACGGAGAGGTCGGCCAGCCAGACACCGTCGGGAAAGTCCTGGAGGAGACGGGCCGCCACCTCGAGCGCGAGCCGAGTCTTGCCCACGCCGCCGGCGCCGGTCAACGTCAGCTGCCGGGCATCGATCAGGCTGTTGCGGAGCTCCGCCAGCTCCCGCACCCGGCCGACAAAGCTCGTCAACTGCAGCGGCAGATTGGTGCGGCCGGTGGCGCGGAAATCGACGGTCCGATGCGACGCCCTGCCGCCCAGCGAGCCGGGCTGCGGAAAGCGGCCGGCCTGAATGTCCTCATACAGACGCCGGCTGGCCTCGTCCGGCTCCGCCTCGAACTCGCGGTTGAGCGACTCTTTGACCACCTGGTACTGGCGGAGCGCCTGCTGCCGCTGGCCGGTCAGCGCATACAGCCGCATCAGGCTGCGGTGCGCGTCCTCGCGCCCCGCGTCGCGCGAGACCAGCAGCTGCAGGGTCTCGATAGCGCGGGCCTCGTCGCGCTGCGATTCATAGATCGCGGCGAGATCCGCGAGCACGCCGAGCCACTCCTGGTGGAGCGACTCGCGGCGGCCGGCGGACCATTCCTCGTATTGATCCTCGGGCAGCAGATCGCCCGCAAAGAGTTCGAGCGCCGCGCGGTGCGCCGCCGGGTCCCCGCTCTTCCTGGCCGCGGCCGCGGCGGCGGTGAAGGCGTCAACGTCGACCCACGCCGCGCCGGGCGCGGCAAGGCCGACAACGTCATCGTGGACCCGGCAGTAGCGGGCGGACTCGCCGGTGGCCGCGGGCTCGAGCGTCCGGCGGACGATGTGCAGGGTCTTGCGGAAATTATTAGCGGCGGCGTCGGGGTCGAGGTGCGGCCACAGGAACTCGAGCACCTGCTCCCGGTGCAGTCGCCCGCCCGAAGAGAGCGCGAGGAGCTTGACGAGACTGCGGGCCTTGCGCAGCCGCCACGCCGCCGGATCGATGTCGCGCGATCCGACGCGCACACGAAAGCCCCCGAGCAGCCATATGCGAAGCTCGGGCGCGTCCGGGCCTGCCTCGTCGGTACGCCGGGTGATTGCCATCTTCCCCGCGAGTCCTCGTCAGCGCGACTTGGCGAAAGGTTCCAGAGCCGCGCCGCCGATCCTTTCAGGCAGGCGGCGGCCCTTCGAAAAACCGGAGGGCGGCGCAGGCCACCTCGGGCGCGGCCGCGATACTGTAGTGGTTGGCGTCGATCTCGACGACCTGGACCCCGCGCACGCGCTGCTTCAGTTCCTCAACGTCCGACGCGGACACGAGAAACGGTCCGCCGGGGACGAGCGGGCGCGCGGCGCGCAGCAGCAGTACCGGCATCGTCAGCGCCGGCCACAGGTCTCGCGGATCGTGCGCGTCGCCGTAGGCGAGGTCTTCCAGCACTGCCTCCCGGCTCGTGCGCGCACGCACGCCGCTTGGGACGGACACGAGCTCATAGCGGAAATAGCGCTCCCAAAACTCGCTCCATCGCTCGATCGTCGGCAGTGCGCGCATGCGGGCGAGGTACTCGTCCGTTGACGGGTAGACGGCCCCGAGCCGATCCACGGCGAGGCGGATGAGCGTCAGCACGTCCGCTGACGGCGGGCTGCACGCGTCGATAAGGACCACGCCCTCGAGACGCCCCGGAGCGAGCGCCGCCAGCTGCATCGCGACGAACGCCCCCATCGACCACCCGACGACGGAGAAGCGCGCGCGGCCGAAGGCCGCCGCAACTGCCGCGACGTCGCGCGCGTGCGCCGGCCAGCCGTACGTTCCGGGCGGCGTCACGTCGCTCAGCCCGCGGCCGCGGAGATCGAGGGCGGCGATGCGGAAGCCTGCCCCGGCAAGCCGCTCCCCCATCACGTCGAACCCGCGGAGGTTCGCGGTGAGACCCGGGAGGCACAGCACCAAACGGCCATGCGGCGGCCCGCTCAGCTGGGCGTGCAGGCGTCCCCCCGGGGCGTCGATCTCCGCTGTCGCGGGCCGCGCGGTCATGCGGATCCTCCGGCGACAGCCGCCGGATTCACCCGGCGCGCACGGGCCACGCGAACCCGCTCGGGGATCGCGGCGATCCCGCCCGGGAAGAAGACCACGAAGAGGATGAAGAGCGCGCCAAGGATGAACAGGGGCTGCCCAAGCGGCACCCGCAGCCACGCCGGAAGCCCCGCCACCTGCGGAGACCCCGCCAGCGCCACCAGCCGGAGGTCGAGGTACTCGTAGAGAGCGCCGCCGACGATCGCGCCCCACAGACTGCCGGCACCGCCCAGCACGACCATCACCAAAAGCGCGAGACTCAGGTTCGCCGTCGTGATTCCCGGCGCCGTGCCGCCGACGATGAACACGTAGACGACGCCGCCAAGCGCGGCGAGGAAACCCCCGGCGACGAAGCTCATCAATTTCTGCGGGTACGGGCGCGCGCCCAGGACCTCCGCGCGGAGTTCGTTCTCGCGGATCGCCTGCCAGATCCGGCCTGGGCGCGAGTTGCTGAGCCACCAGACCGCGGCGGCCGCCGCTGTCGCGTACCCGAGGGCGAGCCAGTAAAGGTAGCGTGTGTTGACGACTCCCACCAGAAATTCCGGCAGGCGCGTCACGGCCAGACCGAGCCCTTCCTCCCCGCCCGTCAGGCGCCCCGGATCGCTGAACGCCATGATCGCGCCCGCCTGCGCAAACGCGAGGGTCACCATGGCGAACGCGATG
>DATEGA010000268.1:0-4761 GCA_035280345.1 bacterium
GAGTGGGACGGTCCGGATCGCGCCGAGCCGCCGCACGCTTCGCCGCATCTCCGCGGCGGCGGACGCGCCCGCCGAACGGTCCCACCGCTGAACGGCAGCGCTGCTCCCGTCCCGGTCGACGAGCTGATCGAAGAGGGTCTCGTCGCCGCGGGGGTGGCCTACGTGCGCCAGGGCGGCGGGGAAGTCCGTGAAGAGCCGTCATTCACGTGGGTGTCTACCGCCACGCGCGTTCCATACTACAGCGGCGTCATCCGCACGCGCCTCTCTGAGGGCGACGCCGACCGGACGATCGACGCCGTGACCGCGGATTTTGAGGCCCGCGGCTGGCTCATGGGCTGGTGGGTCATGCCGCCGAGCCGGCCCGCGGATCTGGGGGCGCGCCTGACCGCGCACGGCTTCAGGGAGTGGGGCTCCGATCTTGGCATGGCTGTGGACCTTGCACGGGTTCCCGAGACCGTGTCGCTGCCGGCGGGCGTCACGATCGAGCGCGTGCGGAGTATGGACGGGCTCGAAGACTGGCTCCGGGCGTTCGGCGCCGGCTTCGGCGTGCCCGAACGGGGCATGGCCCGGTACCGGCGGCTGCCGATGGGCGCGCCGCCGGACAGATCCCGGTTTCATTTTTTCTTGGCGCGCTCCAAAGGGGCGCCTATTGCAACGGCGTTGTGGTTTCCGGCCGAACGCGCCGCCGTGCTCGATGAGATCGCCACCGTCCCCGAGATGCGCCGCCGGGGGATCGGGACCGCGGTCACTCACGCTGTCCTTCTCGACGCCCGGCGCGCGGGATATCGTACAGCCGCTCTGGTGGCGTCACAGGCCGGAGCCCCTGTGTACCGCCGGCTCGGCTTTGAAGCGTACGGCCGGCGCCGTATCTACCTCCGCGGAGATCCGTACCGGTAGACTGCCCCGCCGTCTCCTCGTTTGCTGTGACCTCGATCCTTAACTTGACAAGATATCCTAACAGCGTTAGATTATTTAAGTGGGGTGAGATTATATTATGGGTGTACGCGAACGCCGGCAACGGGAGCGCCAGGAGCTTCGGCGGGCCATTTTGGACACCGCGCGGGAAATCGCCGCCGGGGAAGGCTGGGCCGCGGTGACGATCCGGCGCGTCGCCGAGAAGATCGAGTACAGTCCACCCGTCATCTACGAGCACTTCAACAGCAAAGAAGAGATCGTCATCGAGTTGATGCGGGAGGGGTTCCGCGGCATGCTCGCGGAGATGCGCGCCGCGCGCGACGCGCAGCGGGATCCGGTCGACGCGTTGCTGGCGATCGGCCAGGCGTACTGGTCGTTCTCAGTTGCCCATCCCGAGATGCACCTCGGGATGCATGGGGAGACCGCCTTCGAGGCCTGCATGGTGCGGCCGTACATGGCGGGCGGGAAGACCGGCGAGGAATTGCCCGCGCCGCCGCGCCACCGTCCATTCGAAGAAGTCCACGACCGGCAAGAGTGGCACGAGTTCTTCCGTGCCCGCTCGGCCGAGGTCCCCGCGGATGAGCCGTTTCCCGAGACCCGGGAGATCTTCCTGACCGTGCGCGACGCAGTGGAACGAGCGCTCGGCCCTCGGGCCGGCGACCTCGAGAGCCTGTCGTGGAAGGTTGTGACGCTGTGGGGGTCGACCCACGGGATCGTGACGCTCGCGATCGCCGGGATGATTCCGAACGGGCGCGAAGCCGGCGGCCGGCTCGTTGCGAAAATGCACCGCGACCTGCTGTCGGCCTGGCAGGCAGAGGCCACGCCGTGGCACCCGGGGTCCGGCCGCGACGCCGCGGCCCACGGGAAAGTTGCCCCGGCGCGCACCAAAGCGACGCGCTGACTGTGTCACGCAGCGGGTGTTGCACACGACTAATGAAGTGAACCGGTGAGCACGCCGCGCAGCTTCGGGCCAAAAGCCCTCCGGCGCGCGGAGATGGGGGATTCGGAGATGCGGACGCGCGTGGTAGTCGTAGGGGTTGTGCTGATGGCCGTGCTGGCGCTGTCGCTCGTCGTGCGGGGGATGGGACGTTCCGCGCCGTCCACGCAGGCGGCCGCGCCCGACGTCGCGGCGGTGACCGTCACCGCGGCGATGTCCGGCGATGTGGTGAGCCGCGTGCTCGCCACCGGGACCGTCACAAGCATCCGCGACGCGAACCTCGGCTCCAAGCTGTCCGGTCGCGTCGCCGCCGTGCTTGTCGACGAAGGTACGCGCGTCGCCGCCGGCGCGCCGCTCCTCCGGCTCGATACGGACGACCTCCTCGCGCAGCGGGCGCAGGCGCAGGCCGCGGCGGCGGCGGCCCGTGCCCAGCTGCAAAAAGTGCTCACCGGCGCGCGTCCCCAGGAGCGCCAGCAGAGCGTGGACGCCGTCTCGCAGGCGCGGGGCGCCCTCCAGTCCGCCCAGGCATCCGTGCGGCTCGCCCAGGCAACGCTGGACCGCGATCGCACCCTGCATGCCCAGGGCGCGATCTCCCAACAGGATCTCGACCAGGCCATCACCCAGCTGAGCGTGGCGCAGGCCCAGGCCGCGCAGACCCAGGCCGCCTACGACTCCGCCGTGCAGAACGCGGCCATGGTGCGCATCGGATCGCGCGACGAGGACATCGCCGCCGCCCGCGCGCAGCTCGCGCAGGCGCAGGCCGCGCTTGCCGCGATCGACGTGCAACTCCAGGACTCGACGATTACCGCTCCGTTCGCCGGGACGATTACAAAGCGCAGCGTGGAGCCCGGCCAGATCGTGTCGCCGGCGACCACGTCGACCAATCCGCTGCTCGTGCTGAGCCAGGTCGGCGATGTCTATGCCGAGTTCATCGTGCCGGCACAGCACCGGTTCGAACTCCGTGAGGGGCAGACGGCGCTCCTCGGCGTGGATGGCCTGCCCGGGCAAACGTTCCAAGGCCGGGTCGAGCTGGTCCGCCCCGCGGCGGACGCCTCGAGCCGGTCGTTCGGCGTACGGATCCTCGTTCACAACGCGAACGGCACCCTCCGGCCCGGCATGTTCGCCCGCGGCGCGATTACGGTCGGCGTGCGGCACAACGTGCTGCAGATCCCTGAAGGCGCGATCGTGACGTCGGCGTCCGGCCCCATGGCGTTCATTGTCCGGGACGGCCATGCCGTTCGCCGGACCCTCACGATCGGCGAGCACCACGACGGCATGGTCGACGTGTCGGCCGGCATCAGCGCCGGCGAGATGGTCGTCCTGACCGGCCAGGACGCCCTGACGGACAATCAGCCCGTCACGGTCCGCCGCTAGGCCGGGGGGGGTATCCCATGCAGTGGCTCGCAGGCATCTCCGTCCGCCGTCCGGTCCTCGCCGCGGTCATCGTTCTCGCGATGGTGTTCCTCGGTGCGTTCTCCTACGCCGGCCTCAAAGTCGAGCGGTTCCCGAACGTCGACATCCCGTTTGTCATCGTGACGGTCGTGGATCCCGGCGCCTCGCCGGAAGAGATCGAGACCGACGTCAGCAACAAGATCGAAGACGCGGTCAGCTCTGTCAGCGGCATCGACCACACGCAGTCGATCTCGGCCGAGGGCATCGCGATCATCTCCATCCAGTTCGTTCTGGAGAAGAACATCGACGTCGCGGCCCAGGACGTGCAGAACAAGATCAGCGGGATTCCGGACCTCCCGGCGGGGATCGATCCGCCGACAGTATTCAAGTTCGACCCCAGCGCGATTCCGGTCATGACGCTGGCGCTGTCGGCCAACAAGCCGGTGCGGGACCTCTCGGAGTACGCGGATAAGACGCTGCGGCATCAGCTCGAGGGCGCGAACGGCGTCGGCCAGGTGACGCTGATCGGCGATCAGGCGCGTCAGATCAACATCTGGGTCGATCCGGACAAGCTCGCCGCGTATGGGCTCCCGGTGACGAGCATTCTCAACGCGGTGCAGAATCAGAACGTTCAACTGCCGGCCGGGAACGTCGATCAGGGCAACACCCAGCTGACCTTGCGGGCGCTGAGCCGCGTCACCTCTCCAGACGAACTTACCACCGTCGGGGTGGCGATGCGCAGCGGACGGCCGGTGACGCTCGGCGACGTCGCGACCGTCGAGGACGGCGCGGCGGAAGCGGTCACGACGGCCAACGTCAACGGCACGCCGACGGTGCTGCTGCAGATCACGAAACAGTCCGGCGCCAACACCGTCAACGTCGTCGACGGCCTGAAGGACCGGCTCAAAGCGATTGCGCCGCTGCTGCCCGCCGGCTACAACCTGCGGATCGTTCGGGACCAGTCTGTCTTCGTGGAGGCCTCGACCGCCGCGGTGCAGGAGCACTTGCTGATCGGGTCGCTGCTGGCGGCGCTCGTCGTGCTGCTGTTCCTGGGCAACTGGCGGCCGACGATCATCGCCGCCTTGGCGATTCCGACATCAATCATCAGCACGTTCACGCTGATCTCCGCGCTCGGCATGACGCTCAACATGATCACGCTGCTCGCGCTCGCCCTCGTCGTCGGCATCGTGATCGACGACGCGATCGTCGTGCTCGAGAACATCTACCGGCTGATGCAGGAGAAAGGGCTGCCGCCCGCACAGGCGGCGATCGAGGGCACGCGCGAGATCGGCCCGGCGGTCACCGCGACGACGCTCAGCCTGATCGCGGTGTTCCTGCCGCTTGCGTTCATGAGCGGCATCGTCGGCCAGTTCATGAAGTCCTTCGGCTGGACGATGGCCTTCTCGATCGCGGTTTCTCTGCTCGTCAGCTTTACGCTCACGCCGTCGTTGTCCGCGCGGTGGCTCAAGCCGGCGCGCGTGAAGGCGGCCAACGGCGCGGCCGGACGCGGCGCCTCC
>DATEGA010000269.1:0-11716 GCA_035280345.1 bacterium
ACTCACGGCGTGAGACCCGCGTCGCGCTCCGTGCGCGTCGCGCCATACGTCACCCCCCGGCTGAACGTCGTGGCCACACGAAATGGCGGTTCCTGTTCTCCCGCCGGCGGAGCCTCTCCTCCCGCGCGCCGCGACAGCTCACCCGAGCGCCCCCGGCCGCGTTCGCCCACAGCTGTTGTCGTTCCCCGGGAGGATTGACCGCAAACACCGCTGAAGTTCGCTGCAGGTTGCTCGATTGAGTGGGTACGACCCGCGGCGGCGACGTCGGAAATGCCAATGCCTCGGGGCACAATCCTGTGCGATGTTCAACGCCCAATCGGTGGAGACGATCGGTGCGGCATTCGGCGCCGGCACCGTCGGCTCGCGGGAAATTCACTGCGGCCCCCGAGGTGTAGCCCTCTCCGCCGCTGCCCTCTTGCTCATCATCACGCTGGTTGTCCCGTCGGGCGCGGCCTTGGCCGCCCAGCCTAGCGAACAGCCGTCCACCGAACAGCCGTACATCGGCGACTTGATCGACGACGGCATCGCCCGCTATCAGGCCGGCGCGCCGGTTCACGCGTTGGAGTTGTTCCTCCAGGCCGCGCAGACCGATCCGAGCGCCTCCCTACCGTGGATCTGGGCCGGGGTCGCGGCGACCGCGGCCGGTAAGATGCGGGACGCGGACCAATGCTTCAAGCACGGTCTCGAGGACCAGCACACCGCGTTCCAAGATCGGATCATCCGCGGGTGGCTGTCGCGCCTGACCGTCTTTACCGCCGCGCCCGCGGCGCGCCCGGCGAAGCCCGGCACGCCGGAAGCGATCGCTACGCTCGCCCGAGCCACCAACCCGCGGCTGACGCCCGCCCAGGCCGAATGGCTCGGCGAGCGGCTCGTGGCCGCGGCGAAGCAGCAGCACGTCGATCCGTGGCTGGTCGCCGCGGTGATCTACGTAGAAAGCAAGTTCAATCAGGCGTCGGTAAGCAGCCGCGGCGCCACAGGGCTCGGGCAGCTCATGCCGCACACCGCGCGCGCGGCCGGCGTAAACCCCCACGACGCGTGGGGCAACCTGCTCGGAACGTCGATGACACTCGGCGCCTGCCTCCGCCAGTTCGGCGACTGGCGTCTGGCGCTCGCCGCGTACAACGCGGGCTCGACCGCCGTCTACCGCTATCGCGGCGTTCCCCCGTTCGCGGAGACGCGGTGGTACGTCACCGCGGTTCTGGCCGTCTACAAACACATCCGGCCCGAATAACCTACCCGCACCTGCCCGGGCACGCCGCCCCGGGGCCAATCCGTCCGTTCCCGCCGTTTGACGGTCCTTCCGACTGGAAAACCATGAAACTGAGGGGACGCGCGGAGGTATCGGTATGGCTGTATACGATGAACGTTTGCCCGTGGCGGCGATTCCGGCGCACCAGGCGTTCCGGACGCTGCGCTTCGCGTTTACGGTGGGTCCCCTTATTATGGGGCTGGACAAGTTCTTCAATCTGCTGGTGAACTGGCCGCACTACCTGGCGCCGCAGATCGCGCAGATCCTGCCGGTGTCGCCGGCCGTGTTCATGCAGGCCGTCGGCGTGGTGGAGATCATCGCCGGTCTCATCGTGGCGTTCTACCCGATCATCGGCGGCTGGGTGGTGGCGGCGTGGCTGTGGGCCGTCATCGTCAACCTCCTCCTGCTGCCGGGTTACTACGACGTCGCGATGCGCGATTTCGGCCTGTCCCTCGGCGCGGTCGCGCTCGCGCGCCTGGCCGCCGCGTTCGCCGTTCCGGCGCAGCGCGGCGCGTTCCGGCGCGAGGAACACCGTCCCGCGGCGTAGTGTTCGTCATCGGTGGACAAGGCCGGGGCGGGTGCGGCTACGACCACACCCGCCCCGAAGTCCATCGTATCGGTGTCCTCGAACCCGGCTTAGAACAACCTCCAGGTCCCGTGCACGAAGTAATAGGCGAGGACGCGCGTGCCGTACAAAATGAACCGCATCAGCAGGTAGCTGATCGCAAACAGCTTCGCAAAGTACCCCGTCCAAAACCGCAGGTCCCGCTTGGACGCGGCGGCCGGCACGATGCCGTCACTGCTCGCAGGCGCGGACGACGGTCCCCATGGTCGAATCGCGGTCCGCCCCGGCGCGCGCCGCACCGGTCACCCACGTTGTCAGATCGGCCAGCACCTCGCCTTTTCCGTCGAGGCACTTGAAGAGCGCAATCGCGCGCTGCGTATTGATCCCGGAGTCCTGCGCCGCCGTCGCGAACAGCGACACCGCGTCGTACATGCCCGCCGCAAACCCGAGCCGGTAGTCGTCGCTATTGCGCTTGAAATCCGACACGTGCGCGAAGAACGATCCGGGCTGGAAGGCCCGCTGGCAGGCCCGCACCACGACGGAGACCAAAGCCGTCGAGTCGGCGGCGTCTTGGGCCGCCCCTGCCAGCCAGTTGCTCAACTGTCCGAGGCGGTCGCCTTTTCCATCGACGCACTGGAACAGGCCAACCGCGGCCGGGCTGCTCAGGCCCTGGCCCTGCGCGGCCGCCGCGAACATGGAGATTGTGTCATACATCCCGGCCGCGAAGCCGTGCCGGAACGTATCCGCGCTTGTACGAAAGTCCGCCACGTGCTCGAAGAACGACCGCGGCGTCCAGGCGGCACCGGAGGCAGGCGGCGCGACGGGTTGGGGCGCCGCCGGCGACGGCTGGACCGGGGAAGGCTGGACCTGGGAAGGCTGAGCCGGCGCGGCTGGAGCGAGGACGGGCGGACGCGGAGGCGCCCCGCCCGCGGTGGTTCGCGACCACTCTTCCCACGTGTACTTCGCCGGATCGTTAAAGTAGGGCTTCACGTAGTTGATCGGGATCGCGCCGTTGAGGTTCTGCGCGTCGCGCACCCCGAAAGCGTTGATCCCGATCGCCTCACCTTTCATGTCGATGAGGGGGCCGCCGCTCGACCCGGGCGAGATCGGCGCCTGGTGCTGGATAAAGCGATAGCCGTTCTGCGGGTCCAGCCGGACGCTTTCGACGATCCCCTCGGTCAACGTGAGTTCGAGTCCTTTCGGATTACCGATGGCGATCACACGGTCGCCGACCTCGACCTTGTCCGAATCGCCGACCGGCAGCGCGGGCAGGCCGCCGGCCTTGATCATGATCACCGCAAAGTCACGCCGCTCCTCGGCGTAGATCACGTGGACGTCGGTGAACACGTCGCCGCGCGGCACCTTGACCCGGATGTGCACGGCGCCCTGGTCCGGGTCGATGACGTGATAGTTCGTCACGATGACGCCGTTCGGCGAGACAATGAAGCCGCTGGCGAGCGATGTGGTCTTCCCCGCGGCGTCGACCTGGGTGATGAACACCACCGCGGGAGACGCCTTCCGGTAGATTTCCTGAATCGAGGGCGCGGCGGCGGGCGCCGCCGACGCGATAGGCGCCGCGGCCAGCGCCGCGATAAGACTCCAAGATAAAAGCGCCGCGAAGGAACGGCGCCGATGCCCGAGACCGGTCATTGTTTCCCCTCTCCCCCGGATCCGAGATCCCTGCTGCGTCTGCTGGTGGCCGCGGTGTCTTGGCGCGCCACATCGCGCCGGTGGCGCGAAGATTGGCGCCGTCAAAACCTCAATCCTTTTGGAAACGAGTGCACCCTGTCACCAGATTGTACACCAAGATGATCAACGCGATGACATGCGACAGGAACGTGCAGGCCCGCCCGGCGGTGCCGGGCGGGCCTCGTGGCCACAGTTGCCGTAGAACGCCGTAGAGCGCGGCGCCGGCCGCGTCGGATCAGGCGAGCAGCGGATGCGCCTTCTTTGGCGGTGCGCCGAACAGCCGGCCCGGCCGTCCCGGCGTTCCGAACAGCGGCAGCACGTAGAAATCCAGGCCGAAATACCCGGCGGTCTTCCACGCCAGCACCAGCCAGGTGGCGAGGATGAACAGGATCGGATTGGTGCTGACCGTACCCGCCAGCAGATAGTTGGCGTTCATGAGACCGCCGAAGAACGCGGCGATGCCCGTGAAGAGACCGAGGATCAACCCGATGCCGACGGCGATCTCGCCCATCGTAATCGCCCAGCTCCACGCGGCCGCGTGCGGAATGACGAAGCTCTGCAGAAATGCCGCGTACCAGCCTGCGACGTTGGGGTGCTCGCCCGCGGTCTTTGCCAGCGCGCCCTTCGCGAAGCCGGTGAGTGCGACACCGGCCTTCGAACCCGTCCACACCGGACTGCCGAGCTTCTCCGTCCCGGCGACGAGCCACTGGTAGCCGGCATAGAGACGGACGATCAGCCAGAACCACGCCATCCGAGTATCAGCGAACAAAAACTGAGCGATCGGCGGATCTTCAACAACCGTACCGCGCACCGTTACCTTCGCCACGATTCCACCTCCTCGATAACTGCTCCCAGTGTAACCGGCGGGCAGCGGGAGGCCCTATCGGGCTCGGGTCTGATTCAGCATCGGGCGAGAAAGGGACCCGGTCGTAGGTCCTGTGCACGCGTCTGTGAAGCGCCACAGTATAGTGGAATCGGATGATCCGGCGGGAGCACGGCGGCGTCACGATCGAGTGCCGGCGGGGCAACATCGCCGCGCAGAGCGGGATCGACGCGGTGGTCAACGCGGCCAACAGCGCGCTGCGCACCGGCGGCGGCGTCGCCGGTGCGATCCACCGGGCCGCCGGCCCTGGGCTCGAGGCAGAATGCCGGCCGCTCGCGCCGATCCGTCCCGGGCAGGCGGTGATCACCGGCGGGCACAACCTGCCGAACCGGCACGTGATTCACTGCCTTGGCCCGGTCTACGGCCTAGACGAACCCGCCGACCGGTTGCTCGCCGCGTGCTACCGCAGCGCGCTGGCCCTCGCGGAGCGCACGCGGCTCGCGTCGATCGCGTTTCCGGCGATCTCGACGGGCGTGTTCGGGTACCCGATGGAAGCGGCGGCGCGCATTGCGCTTCGGACGGTGCTCGACGAAATCCCGAAGCTGTCCTCCATCAGGCAGATCCGGTTCGTCCTGTACGCGCCGGAAGACGAAGCGATCCACACGAGGGTGCTCGAGGAACTGCTGCGGGCCGGCTGAGGTGGGACCCGCGTCACGCGCCCTTGGGCACGACCCCCCAGCGCCGCGCCCACCCGAGACCTGCCCGGGTCTCGGCTGCCGGCCGATACTCCAGGCCGACCCAACCGTCGTAGCCGATCTCGTCCAGCAGCTCAAGCAGATACGGATAGTTGACCTCGCCACGGTCCGGTTCGTGGCGGGCGGGCACGCCGGCGATCTGCACGTGGGTATAACGGCCGGCAAGCGCGCGGACGTGCGCCGCGAGATCGCCCTCCATGATCTGGCAGTGATAGAGATCGAGCTGAAGCTTGACGTTCGGCCGTCCGACCTCATCGATCACCGCGATCGCCTCGCCGGTCGTGTTCAAGAAATAGCTGGGCATGTCGCGCGTGTTGATCGGTTCGATCAGCACGGCGATCTCGTGTTCCGCGGCGAGATCCGCGGCGCGCCGGAGATTTCCGGCGTAGACGCGCCGCCCTTCGGCGCGGTCCCGCCCGGCCGGCCAGTTGCCCGCCATCGGATGGATTCGGCGGCAGTCCAGCGCCACGGCATACTCGATCGCCTGTTTCAGACCGGCTTCGAACTCCCGCTCGCGCCCTGGCAGCGCGGTCGTCCCCCGTTCGCCCTTGGCCCAATCCCCCGGCGGCATGTTGAACAGCGCCTGCGTCAGACCGTGGCGTTTGAGCCGCGCAGCGATGTCCGCGGCCGGGAAGTCGTACGGAAACAGGTACTCGACGGCCGTAAACCCAGCCGCCGCGGCCGCTTCGAAGCGGTCGAGAAAGCCGACCTCCTGGAACATCATGCTCAGATTGGCGGCCAGTTTCGGCATCCGCGTCCCCCTCGTCCGGTCAGACCGGCGTATCTGCGAGCCCCAGACTTCGTAGGTGTGCCAGCGCGCGGGGCACCGCCGACCGCCCCGGCTCCTCCCCTTCATATTCGACGGAGACGGCACCGCGATAGCCGGCGGCTCGCAGCAGATCGACCGCGCCCGCGTTGTCGATTCGGGTGTCCCGTCCGTCCACGCCGACCCGGGTGAACTTCGCGTGGACGTGCTGGGCCAGCCGTGCCGTGCGGACGATCGAGGGCCGGCCGTCGAGAAAGTTGCCGGTGTCGAGCAGCAGGCTGAGCGCCGGGCTCCCCACCGTATCGAAGATCGCGGCCACATCGTCCGCCGTCTGCACGAATCCGCCGTGGTTATGGTTCTCCATGACAAGCGGCATCCTGGACGCCTGCGCGCGGGCGCACACCGCCTTGAGCGACGCGATCATCGCCGGCCAGCGCGCCGCGCGGTCGCCTTCCGGCCAGCCGGCAAACGTGCGGAGGAACCGGCTTCCAAGATCCCGCGACACGCCGATCCATTCAATGGACCGATCTTCCTCCGCGCGCCGCCGCCCGTCGTCGGCCAGGCCGAAATTGTTCATGAGGGCGATGTTGACGATCTGCAATCCCAGGCGGGCGGCGGCGGAAGCGAGTTCCCCGATCCGGGCCGCGGTCGGTTCACCGATGTGCTTGTCCTCGAGCTCGACGGCCCGCAGCCCCAATTCCTCGGCGCACAGCCGGAACCAGTCGATGAGGCCTAGGCCCCCCTCGTTGATCTCCGGAGCATACGACTCGGAACTGCAGGAGAGGTACATCGGCTACTCCTCTGCGACCGGCACGGGCGCGCCGCCGCTCCGAATACTGGTGTAGGCCGCTTCGAGCACCGCGATGCTGTGGAACGCTTCGCGCATGCCGACGGGCGGCGGCCCGTCGCCCAGACAGGCGTCGATGAATTCGCGATCCTCATCCACGTACCCCCACAGCGTCACGCGGTCCGGAGACGGCAGCTGCTCCCACGGCGCATCGGGGGTCTCCCGGGTCGTGTGCCGCACGCGGTCCAGATCCTCCGAGACGAGCAGCGCGTGATCGCCGTACAGCTCGACCCGCTCTTGGGGAGCGGCCCACGACGCGTGCCCGCACGTCGTGAACGCAACAGGGCGGTCGCCGCGGCAGCGCAGCAGCATCACGATGTCATCGTAGTCGGGGTAGCAGCTGCGCCGGCCGAGGGCCGCGACGCGTTCGATCGGGCCGACGAGCCACGCGATCATGTCGGCGAGGTGTACCGCGGTGTCGTACATGAACCCGCCGCAGATCTCGACGTTCGTATACCAGCTCGGCGTCAACATGTCGCCGTCGTTGATCTTCACGGTGGCCGAGTACGGCACGAAGCCCTGATCGATCCGGGATTTCAAGAATCGGTACGACGGGGACCAGCGGCGGTTGAAGCCCATCTGGTACACGCGCCCGGCGCGGCGCACCCGCTCGGCGACCGAACGCCCGCCGGCGAGCGTCGTCGCCATCGGTTTCTCGCAGAAGACGTGCAGACCTCGGTCGAGCGCCTCCAGCACCGTCCTCGCGTGAAACACGTTCGGGAGCGTGACGAACACGGCGTCGGCCCCCGCGTCCGCCAGGTCGGCGAGGTCACGGCAAGCCTTGGCCCCCGCCGCTGCGGCGGCGGACCGGGCGGCCTCTTCCACCGCATCGGCGACGCCGACGAGCTCGGCGCGCGGATCGCGCGCGAGCGCCTCGAGATGCCTCCGCCCCATCGCCCCCGCGCCGATCAAACCGACCTTCACGCCCATGGATCGATCACCACTTTCATCGAATCCGGCGCCATCGACTTGCGGACAGCCGCGTCGACCTCTTCAAGGGGGAACCGATGCGAGACAAACCGGTCGAGCGGATAGTGCAGGCGGTACCGTGCCATCTGACGCAGGCTTGGCCCGTAGCTGCCGACCTCTTCGCCACCCACGCCGATGATCCGGACGCTTTTCGTGCAGAGATGCCGGTGCGGATTGATCGCGACGTCGCCGAGATCGGAGAAGTTGCCGGCCTCGACGAGCAGGCCCCCGACCCGCAGCATCTCGAGCGCTTCGGGCACGGCCTGAGGCACGCCGGCGCACTCGACGACGACGTCGGCGCCGCGCCCGCGCGTCAGCGCCCGCACTGCCTCGAGCCGCTCCGCCGCAGTCGTCGGGCCCGCGCCCAGCGTGTGATCAGCGCCGAGCGCCCGCGCCATCTCCAGCCGGTACGGTGAGAGGTCCACCGCGACGATCGTGCCGGCGCCGAGCATCCTGGCCTTCATGAGAAAGCACATGCCGAGCGGGCCCGTGCCCAGCACCACCACCGTGTCGTCGAACAGGAACGGCGCGTCGGGCACCGCGGACATTTGCTTCGCCCGGTCCAGACCGACGGTAACCGCCATCACTTCGGTCAGCACCGCGACCTCGGTCGGCAGTTCGTCCGGCACTCGGACGAGAAAGCTGCCGGGAACGACGTAGAGGTACTCTGCCCATCCGCCGAAGAGGTGCGGAGGCTCGGCCGCGCTCATGTTGTTGCCGTAGTCTACCATCCGCTCGCAGAAGTAGTACGGGAACCCGTGCCGGCAGTAGTAACAGGTGCCGCAGACGACATTCGCGCCGACCACCACGCGGTCGCCGACGGCGAGCGGCGCGCCCTCAACGTCGCGATACCCGCCGTCGCCGCCGATCGCCGCGACCGCGCCGACGTTTTCGTGTCCCTGAATGATCGGGAACGGAATCGTCCGCGGCGCGCCGGTCCCCGCGTACTGCGTCGTGTATCCCTGATAGGTGTGCTTGTCGGTCCCGCAGATGCCCGAGAGCTGCATCTTGATCAGCGCGCAGCCGGGACCCGGCTCCGGCAGCGGGTAGTCGCGGATCTCGTAGCGCCCCGGCGCGACGAGGGTCGCGGCCCGCACGCGGCCGCGCGCGGCGGGCGTCATTCGAAGATCCAGTCCTGCAGTTCCACGCCGAGGCCGGGGCCCTGCGGCACCTGCACCATCCCGTTGTCCACCACGAGCGGCGTCTTGAGCGTGCTCTGGTAGACGGCCGCCGGGAACGCCGGTGGGTCGTGCGGGAACTCGAAGTACGACGCGTTCGGAATCGCCGCGGCGAGATGGAGGTTCGCCACCGTGCCGAGCGGATCGCCCCAGGTATGCGGGGTGAGCTCGACGTTCATCGCGGCCGCCGCCGTCGCGAGCGTCCGCAGGCGCAGCAGACCTTCGCACAGCGTGACGTCGGGCTGGAGGACGTCGTAGCAGCCGTCGCGCAGCAACCGTTCGAGCTCCGCGTACCCCTGGTTCACCTCGCCGCCCGCGATCGGAATCGGGGAGGCCTCACACAGGCGCCGCAGCTCGTCGTAGGCGTGCCGCGGCAGCGGCTCCTCAAGCCACGTCACGTTGTAATCGGCAAGCGCCCGCGCGGTCTGGAGCGCCCGATGATAGCTCCAATGCGGGCCGGGCAGCGGCGCGCCGTCCACGTCGGTCTGGTTGGCATCCGCCATGATCGCCATGGCGTCGCCGACGGCCCGGCGCACGGCCGCGATCTGCGCGATGTCGTCGGCCAACGTCTCATTGTGGATGCGCAGCTTGATCGCCCGGAAGCCTTCGTCGCGGAGCCGGCGCGCGTCGTCGGCGCGCTCGGCAGGCGTGCGGTTCTGGCCCGTCGACGCGTAGGCCGGCATCGCGTCGCGGCAGTTGCCGAGGAGCTTGTAGATCGGCAGGCCCGCAACCTTGCCGAGGATGTCCCACAACGCGATTTCGACGAACCACACGGCGGTTCCGAAGTACGGCCACAGATAGCGGAGCGTTCCCGCGTGCTTCTCGATGCGCAGCGGATCCTCGCCGACCAAGTACTGGGCGATCCGGGCGACGCACTGCTCCTCCGCGCCGTAGAACTCGTGTCCGGCGATACCGGAGACCCCGGCGTCCGTGTCGATCCGAACGTACGCCACGTGAATCGTATCGACGATCTGGCCGGGCGCCCACGCCGGATGGAAGGGCGCCGGCAGCGCCACGTCGACCTGCCGCGTACGGATGTTGGTGATGCGCATTTCAGCCCCCACGCAGGCGGTTGCGCGCGGTCGCGAGCGCTTCTTCGATGCCGGGCTTGTCCAAGACGAACACCATGGGACCGATCTGCTCCTCGTAGACCGCGGTCGGAACCGCGTCTTTGATGCCCTCTTCGAGCACGTGGTACACGGGGAGTCCCAACGGGACTCCGGCGAGCGGTCCGGCGAAGCTGGGGTCGCCTTCGGTCAGCGTCAGCGCGACCATAAGTGTGCTGGCGGCATTGGGCGTGCCGAGCATCACCACCATGCGGTCGCGCTCGCCGGCCTCGACGAGCTGCTGAATCCTTCCCTGCTCCTCCAGATCCATCGCGCCCGCGGACGTTCAGACGAAGCACTGAGTCGACGCGTAGACGACCCGGCCGCCGGCGCTCTCGGCGCAGGCGGCGATCGCCTGGGCCGGAACGCCGTCGCGTTCCCCGAGCGCCAGCACGAGCTTGCCGTGCAGATCGATCATGCGGACCTCCTTCCGGCCGGCGCCGCGTTCCGCTCGAGCAGCAGGCTGACGCCGTCCGCCATGTTGGTCATGCGTCCGAGAAACAGACTCCCTTTCGCGACGAACTGCACGCGCCTCAGCGGTCCGGCGGTCAAACCCGTGATCGCGTGCGGCAGGTAGGCCACGGCCGACGCGATATGTCCCTGCGTCGGCGAAAAACCCGGCATACCGTGCGTCTCGATGAAGCGGGCCATCCCCGCGCGGTCGATCTCGCCCCCCTGCGCCGCGAGCGCGGCGATCATCTGATAGTTGCGGTACGGCACGTCGCCTGAGCCGGCCGGCTCGGTGATGTCGGGGTTGTGCAGCTCGACCGCGTACCGGTCCACGTCGGACAGTCGCAGGCCGAGGGCGCGGAGCGGCGCCGCCGACAGCGTCAGAGCCATCTGGTGAGGTGCCGCGCCGTCGCCGACCCGGTGCACTGCGGCGGCATCGAGGCGGAGGATCGGGCTGCGTCCGTCGTCGGGCACCACGTCGATCGCCGCGCCGACAACAACGTCTTCCAGCACCGGATATCCGGCCGCGAGGTGTCCACGGTATTTCATCCCGAGCTTAGCGAGAGAGCCGCCGGCGAGCACGACCACGCGCCGGTACACGCCCGCCGCGACGAGGGCGCCGGCCACGAGCAACCCGTGCAGCGGGCTCGCGCAAAACGATTTCACGTCCGTGGCGCCCGCGCTGAGGACGCCGGCGAGTTCTCCCATCGCCTTCGCCAGGTTGCCGCCGCCCCGCTGGTAGCGGTCGCCCACGGCCTCTTCCCCGCAACCGATCAGATAGTCGACCGGATCGCCCGGGGCGACGGCGTCGAGGAGCGCGCGCAGGGCCAGCGCGCCGGTTACCTTGGCGGCCAGATTTTCCAGCAGCACCGGCGCCGCGAGCGACTCGTCCTGTTCATGCGCGGGGACGAGAACGCCGACCGTCTCGTCCGGGGCGCGGCGCAGCGGCTCGGCGCCGCGGTCCACCGCCCGAGCGAGGGCCTCGGCCGGCATGGTCTGGATCTCCTCGGGGGCGCCGAGTTCCTGTAGCGCGCGCGCAAATTCCGGCGTGACGTAGAGCAGGCTCGCAGCGTCGGCCCGCGCGAGCCACGCGTAGAACTCCGTCTCGTCCAGGATGCGGCCGCCGGGGCCTTGCGCCCGCGCGCCGTCGATCGGGTGGCCGTGCCACGGCCGCCGCATCTCGCGCAGCGATTCCGGCGGCAGCGCGCCGAGCATCACCTGATGAGGGGGGTACCGCACGACGTCTTCAAACGAGCGCAGGTGCGCGACCAGCGCCTCGCGCTCCGCGGCGCCGCGGAGCGCGAGGCGCTGGTCGCGCA
>DATEGA010000270.1:0-22725 GCA_035280345.1 bacterium
ACCGAACAAGCGGAAAGCCGGGCGATGTTCGGGGACGAGTACCGCGCGGACTTAGATCTAGTCTTCTGCACAATGCAGGGGCGGCCGCTCGACACTAACAACCTCCGGCGGACGTGGCGACAGGTCCTTACCAAAGCGAAGGTTCCGCTCGCGAGACTGCACGACTTACGACACGGCTTGGCAAGTTACCTGATCGGTCTCGGGACCGACATCAATACCGCGTCCCGGATTTTGGGACACGCGTCGAGTGAGTTCACCCTGCAGAGATACGTGCATAGTACCGATGAGACGTCGGCGTTAAAACGGGCCGCGCTGGCCAAGGTCGAAGCGCAGTTATTCCGGGGATAGTTGGACACGGTTTGGACACGGGAGCGGCGCGACGGGCCACAATCGGCCGCGACGCGGCGCCACAGGGACCGTCGAATTTTCGTTGGCATTACGGCTCGGCGCGACGAGGCACAACGCGGCGCGACATGAACGATGGCTCTACGAATCCGTAGGTCGGGGGTTCAAATCCCTCCGGGCGCGCCATATTTTCAAGGGGTTGTAGCGTTAGACGTACGGCCGTTCTGCCGATTCTGGACACGGTTTGGACACGGCACAAGGGGCCGGGCACTTGGGAGGACGCGGTCGCCTGTCAAGTCAGCGTTGGTTTCGATTTCGCTCAGTGGTCCCGCCTCTGCCGACGTCGGCGGATGGCAAGCCCGTACCGGTGGCCAACCTCTCCAGCGCGGACTATGTGTCTGCGAAGGCCGCCGTAAAGCGGACGCTGTCAGGATTCGGCAACATGGCGGTATCGCGCGGATTGGAGGAAACGCCTAAGGGCGCATTGGGCAAAACGCCGGTGATTCGCTAGCGGGCATCCCTTTGGACGTCGAAGGCCTGCGAACGAACGGCAGGAACTTGTAGATTTATCCAGAACATCGTTGGGTATTTTCCCTTGGCGTTTCTTTAATTCGCTCCTTATTTCGAGCCACTGTTTTACACTTGCCCTCATACGCAGCCGCTCCAGAACACGATAGGTCCGAATAGAGTCCGAGGGGGGAGTCTATGGGCTTGATGCGTGCTCTGGTTCAGTATGGCTCGGCTCAGGTCTCCGCAAAACTCGGTCGGTGTCCGAAGTGCATGAGACTGTCTTTGATAGGTGCTATTAGTGGCTGGTTGGTACTGGGGGGCATCGTCCTTCTCCAGCCCAGGTTCCCGTTCACGAACCTCCTGGTTCTCTGGCCTGCAAGTTTCACGGCGCTGTGGTTCCTCCACATCCTGACCTATGCGACCCGAGCCACGGTATATACGCTTCGAAAGGAACCGTCAGTCACGGATGCCGCAGCAATCATCAGCCCCGTGTACAGCAGACGGCGGATGGTCGGGGCGATCGCGGGCAGCACGGCGTTCGTCATTCTCGCGACTGGGTTGAAGGCACTGGGTACTGCCGTCGCGGCTTCGTGCCATGAAGTGTGCTGTAGCCAAACGGTGGCCTGCCCTTGCCAAAACTTCCATTGTAGTGGGTGGTGGAACGGTGGACTTCAGCAAGGTTCCCCGAACCACTGCAGCGTTAGTCGGGGTGGCCTCGGTGGCCTTTGCCTCGGCGGTCATGGATAGAGAGAATTAGTCAAGCGCCATTCTCAACTTCGGAGATGCTATCCTGATACGGTCGCAAGTCCGCTAGACAGATCGTTAGGATCAACCGGGAGCGGGTCAGGGAGTCTGACTCGCTCCCGGTTCTGCGCTTAGGGGTGAAAATTTCAATCGCGGGGGCTCGATCCGATGAAGAAGACGCTAACGCTTGTGTTGGCCCTGGCAGTGGGAATCGCAATGGGAGCGCTAGGCGCTCCGGTCCTGAACGCACAGCAGCAACAGATTAAGCGTGCGATACTCCTCAAGCATGATGTGACCGGGTTCGAAAATAGGGAGGGGGATGTTCTCGAAGTGGTGTTGCCACCCGGGGCGGAGGTAGGTTGGCACCATCATCCGGGACAGGAGTTCCTCTATGCTGTGGAAGGCAGCGGAGTTCAGCAATACAAAGACAAACCGGCAGATGCCCTAAAGGCTGGCGCTGCCTACTACAGGGGCGCCGAAGAAGTGCACAATATTCAGAACACAGGAACCACACCGCTAAGAATTATCGGTTTTCTGGTCTCTGAAAAAGGAAAGCCCCTACTCATTCCTGATAAGCCGTAGCCGTTTGAAGTCGGAGTTACGCGGGAGCGGGTCAGGAATTCTGACTCGCTCCCGCGCTTTTTGATTGCGTATGTTTACAGCCGCTTCGCTGTTTCGCCATCCTCCGCGCGGTGCTCGGAACCAGGCCTGTAGCCTATCGCGGGCCAGCGAGTAGAGCCGAGGTAGAGGGGAGAGCAGAGGGAGGCCCCTTCGAGAATTGCGCGAGGTCCGATTCTCTTCTGCCTTAATGGCCCATATAGGAAGCGGGAGAGGTACTAATGGATCAAAGCCTCGTGAAACACGCGCGCTACTACCAGTTGCTGCTGGCCGGAGGGCATCAGACACGGACTCTGTTGCTGCGAACTCGGCTGATCACCGGACGTGGGGTGGAGGCGGTGTCCGGCGAATCGACTGCTACAGCATCCGCGCCGGGTGCAAGGGGTCTCGGGAGGAGGCAAACAGGCTTTCGTGGGGAACTGCCAGGAAAGATTAGGAGGAGAAGCTAGGTGCGCACGTTTGATGGACGGAGCTCAGGGACCAAATTGGAAACTCCGGATAATGGCGAGCTTTACGTACAAATCGCGGCTATTGAGGTCGATCCTTCGCGGCTCGGAGAATATCGCGCGGCCGTGATGACGCAGATCAAGGCCGCCATTCAAAGTGAGCCCGGAGTCCTTACCCTTCATGCCGTCGCAAACAACGATGATCCAGCCTGTATCATTGTGTTTGAAATTTACCGCGACCGGGAGGCCTATGAGGCGCATCTTCGGGCAGCGCACTTTTTAACCTACAAAACTAAGGTCGAGTCCATGGTGAAATCACTAACACTCACGCGCGTAACGCCGGTCGCCTTGGCGGCCAAGCAACAACCCCTGGTCAAACTGTAACAATGCCGTGAAAGGGAAGCCACACTCGTTGGCGCGCGGAGCGCTTTCTGGCCGTTTCCGCCCTCCGTCAGCGCCACGACAAGTACCCCTGATCGTCGAATCGGGGATTCGGTAGTCAGATGTGGCGCGACTCTTAGCATGCGCCGGCGCGTTGAGCACGACGACCTCAAACCCGTTGTAAGATTCGTGCCGGGCATGGAACTGCCCGCAGGTCAGTGCGGGCTGTTCATTATAATTGATTTCGTGCCGGGGGCCGATTGACCGAACCGCACGTAATGCACTGCCTGCACACAATCACGTTGACCGCCTGTGCCGGTCCGCCCTGCCCGCGAGTGCCGTCCTGATAAGACCCAGAGAAATGTTGTTGTGAAACAGTTTCACCGTGTCGCTTGCCGATATCTCCGCGAAACCCCGCACCAACACGGCTCGGTCAATTTGCGCCAGCGAGGCAGTTGCCGTTTCGCGAGCCGCCTTCAGCCGATCCTGCCACATCGAGACCGGCGTCCTCGAGTTGCTGAGCTCCTCCACGAGCCCGCGGTAGGATCGCAACACTGCAATGAGCGCGGCTTCCTCCTCCGCGAGATCCTCAAGCGTGCGTCCTCGTTTCTCACGGAGCCAATTGTCGATCCACGCTACCTCGTCGGCCGGGGTTCCTTCGGCCCTGAGGCGCGCGCGGTCTTCTGGTGAAAGGCCGGACGATTTGCCGAACCAGCTCATAAGCTCGGTCGCCACCTTCGCGGAGGCCGAATAGAAGTTAAATGACCTGGGCGGTTGCTATCGACAACCGCTCCATATCGCCGTGGACTACCTTGGTGTGCGCTCACGGTTGCGGCCGTCACGTCATCGCTCCGATAAGAGATCTGCTCGCAAGAATACGAGTCGAGTGTCGGCGGCATAACTACCTGGCTGGGGTAGTCCTCGGGTAGGCTTTCTGTCCTTTCGGAGCGTGGTGATGCTCCGTCTTTCGATACCCACATGCGCTCGAATCCGGTGCGCTGAGCGGATTGCAGTTAACTGAGTGGACTACCTAGCCGGTGGGTTTCGAGTGTCGCCGCGCGGTCGTTGTTGCCACGCCCTCAGCGCGTCTGCCCTGATGCCGGTGATCGTGTGGACCTGTTGAATCTCTGCGTCGCTCAACCGCTCCTTCCCAAAGACCACGACGGCACGATAGCGGGCCGGTGAGAGTCCGAGCCGAGCCGCGGCCTGATCGACGTTCAAGCGCCGGCGAAGCTGCCAATACTGAATCGGGTTGTGGGTGCGGGGGGACGCCATGCGGCGGGGGTTCCGGTTGTTCGGCAGAAGCCTCCTGCCGAACAGCGCCGAGAGGCGACCGCCGATTACTTGAAGGCCCCGCGAAGGATGGCGGCGCTGTGTGTAATCATCACCAGCGCGACCGCAGCGAATCCGACGATCACTATCACGATCAGACCGGCGAGCCAGCGCGGCATTGGTCTAAGGGTAGCCCCTGTGGAAGGTTGCGTATCGCTCTCGTGGCAGCGTTGTCCCCGTCGGTGTAGGTGCCGGCTCCGAACGGTACGAGGTGGGGTTCGCCTGCCGACAAAGTAGAGCACCGCGAGGCCTTGAAAGATCTCAACGGTCGACCTCTTCGGATTGTGCCGCCGTTCGATACTCGCTTGGGCGAGTCGCTCGATACGTACTGCATCCGCACGTATCGGTGAGCTCGGCACGGGCTACGGCTCGAAGACTGATGCGAGCCGCAACGGCACCCAGTTCGTCGTGAATCCCGTCTAGCGCTCCCCATTCCTCGGGGATGATCCCGTCAACGTAGTTGACGACGTATGAACCGCTGGCGAAGCACGCGCCGATTTCACGTGCGTTGGTCGCTTCCGGGGCCATGCTTTGGTTGGCAGCGTCGGCGCCCAGGAGTTGGAGCGCCCGCGCTTCCGTAGGGGTTTCCAAGCGCGGACCCCACGTATGGGCGGTGATGATTCTGTTCGCGCGTCCATAGACGCGTGCTGCCGCCGGCCACGACTCGCGTGCCGCTTCCTCCAGCGTGGCCATGAGGCTGGGACAAAATAGCTGCGCCCCCCGGCACAGGTATTCAAAGCGTCCCGACAATGTGGAATACGGCGTCTGGCCCAGATCCAAGATATCGCTTGTGATGACGTAATCTCGCGGTTGCAGCGCCCGGTTGAGCGAGCCGCAAGTGCTGTCAGAGAATACCTTCTTGACTCCAGCTTGGCCCAATACCCAGAATACTCTACGGTGCGCCGAATGATCGATCGTGTCGGCCGGCCAGCCGTGCGCAAAGACGTTGAGCGCCAGCCGAGGCGCACCGTCCGCGCTGACGCTTCCGCTATACTCAATGACCTGCCAATTTGCCGACAGTCCCCATGGTGTCTCAAACGTTAGCCCGCGCTCGACAACGCGGACGCCAGGCTCGTTGAGGTCGTCCGGGAACTTCAATCCCCACCCCGCGCTCCCCGACACGAGCGCGAAGGGAGTGTGCGGGATGCTCCGGTCCATGCGCCGTCACCTTCCTCTCCTCGGCGTCGCGTCAAGAACCACGGACGACTTGCGTTCTCTTCGGCGCGACGCTTGCGGGGTCTTCGTCGGATCGCGCTCCAACTGCCGCAGCGGCTGCCGCATCGCACTGGGTGGGATTCCCGGCCAGGCGATTGCTCCGATTGATCAGTCTAGCGGACGCGAAGCGTAGCGACCATGCCCGCATCTCTGTGCCCGGGGAGACCACAGTAAATCGTGTAGACGCCCGGCTGCAAATTCGCCGTTGCCCTGAGCGTCTCGCCCGGCTCGATGTAAGGGATCTCGGCGCGTTTCTGTCGGGCCGCATCCACGACGACAAAATTGTGTTCAATCAGGCCGCCGTTGTTTACTTCGAAGGTGATCTCTCCCGCTGACGAACTGACCTCGCCGGGCTCGTACCGCCATTCCTTCGCGGTCAAGTTGATAACGGCGGGAGCACCCAAGCCTGGGGTGTCCGAAGAGAGGCCCCACGTAATCGCCAGCAAGACCGCCGTTCCGACACAAACGCGACCCCGTGATGAGTTCGGCATCCGGTACGCTCCTCGCTGGGTTTCAGCCGGCACTTCTAATCGTCGCTAAGTACGGGTACGCCGCGCCGACGCCGGCTTCTATTCCTCCTCGGGCGTCGCACGGCCGCCAGTTTGCGGCTCCGTGGCCCGCGATCCAGCCACGAGGAGCTTCTTCTGAAAACCAAGAGCCGATGTAGCTGCATGTGAAATCTCTTCGCCCAGAATAGGCGAGATAGGGAGTTCTCCCGATGTATGCGCCCCGACGTCAGGCCTATATTCATCGTACTAAGAAAGGGGGCGTGCCGTGACCGATTCAGCCATTAAGGTAGGGGTAATCGCCGAGCAGACGGGACCACTCTCGTTCATGGGGATCGCCGATGCGAACGTGGCGAAGATGGCGATCGACAACATCAATGCAAATGGCGGCCTGTTGGGCCGGCAGCTCAAACTGTATCTCGAAGACGGCGCAACAATAGATGCTGTAGCGGCGGCCAAGGCCGCCGAGCTCGTCGACCGGGATAAAGTTGACGTGCTGTTCGGGGGCATCTTTAGCTCCACGAGGCAGGCCATCAAGGGGCCCGCTGTCGCGAAGGGCAGGAAGCTCTACATCTACCCGGAGCAATACGAGGGCCAGGAATGCGACCCGCTCATCTTCTGCACAGGCCCGGTGCCGGCGCAGCAGCTCGATCCCCTCATTCCCTGGCTGATGCAAGAGACGGGAGCGAGGAAATTCTACCTCCCCTCGGCCGACTATGTCTGGCCGCACATCATGAACAAGAAGGTCCGCGAGCTCGTCACGGCCAACGGCGGCCAGATCGTCGGCGAAGAATACTATTCCCTCGATCACACAGACTACCGTGAGACGGTCGAGAGGATCGTGGCCGGCGGGGCGGACGTCGTCTTCAATACGATCGTTCCACCCGGCCTGACGCCGTTCTTCGAGCAGCTCCATAATTCCGGGTTCACGAGGCGCGGCGGAAAGCTGGTCTGCACTTATTTCGACGAGAACGTCCTGAACTTGGTACCGGCCCATCACGTGGAGGGCCTATACAGCTGTCTCGACTACTATCAAGGGGTCGGCGACCCGTTCAGCCGCGAGCTGCTCCACCGGTACAATATGCGCTTTCCCGGCAGCGCCCAGTTCACCGCCGGCAGCGCCTGCACGGGACTCTACCGCGGCATCAGGCTCTGGGAGGTCGCCGTGAAAGAGGCGGGCTCTCTGAACCAGGAGCATGTCATCGCGGCGCTCGACCATGCGAGGATTTCCGAGGGACCTGGAGGCCCCGCGGAAATGGTGCCCGGTCAGCATCACGTTCGCATGAACATGTACATCGCGCAGGCCGTCGGCGGGAAATTCAACGTCGTGAAGAGCCTGGGAATGATCGACCCTAAGGAGCGCGTCGTTCCCCGCCCCGCGCACACGGAGGCGGTTGCGCCGCTGAGTTTTTCGTAATCCCGACCTGTGAATCCGAGGCGACGTCGCGAAAGTGCGACAAGATCACGAAAAGGAGGAAATGCCATGATGCTCGCAACGACGAAAATCGAGGATCTCGAGCGCTTTCTGCGGATCTTCTCGACCACGGGCGCCGAGAAACGGAGGCAGCACGGCTCCACCGGCGCGAGGGTCTTCTGCGATCCGAACGAGGCCGACCGGGTCTGGGTGATCTTCGACTGGGATGAGGAGGGCTTCAAGAAGTTTGTCTCCGACCCCTCGGTACCGCCGATTCTTCAGGACGCCGGGCACAAGGGCAGGCCCCAGATGGCGAAGCTCTGCGGCCAGTACGGCTCGTAGGACGTCTCCCGCAGCCGCGGAAGAGCACGCTTGCACCTGTCACCGATCGCGGGAAAAGGAGAACTCACGATGAGCAGAGCAATATAAGCCCGCCGTCTAGGGCGCATACATCGGGAGGACTCCCTGTTTGGCTATGCCGCTTCGTCTCGGTGAATTCGTCGCCACGCTTGCGCTCGCGCAGGACAACGCGTTCGGCCAGCCGCTGGAGTCGCAACTGCGGTCGTGCCTGCTCGCTACCTGGATGTGCGAAGCGGCGGAATTCGAGAAGAGGGTTCGCGAAACCGTGTATTGGGTTGCGCTGCTCCGGTATGTTGGCTGCACCGGGCACGCCCACGAAGTAGCCACGGTGTTCGGCGACGAGATCGCGATCCGAGCGCAGACGCTGGTCCATGACGCGGCGAATCCCTCGGAGGTCATGGGCGACGTGCTGGCCTTCGCGACGGCCGGCCGCGCCCAGGAAGAGCGCGAGCAGATCGTGCGGATGATCCAGCAGACCGCCCGCGAGTGGGCGGTGCACAACTTCGCGTCGGGGTGTGAAGTCGCCGACATGCTTGTGCAGCGGCTCGACTTCGGTCCCGACGTTCGCGAGGCGTTGCGCTTCACGTTCGAGCGTTGGAACGGCAATGGCTACCCAGCCCATGCGCGTGGCGAGGACATTCCGCTCGCCATGCGCATCGTGCACCTCAGCCACGACATGGAAGCGATTGGGCGGCTCTTCTCGCCGGGTAAGGCACTTGACGCCGCGCGAGATCGGCGGGACCGCACCTATGACCCGCGGCTCACTGACCTTGTCGTCGCCCACGGCCGCACCTGGTTCGACAGGCTCGACAAGATCGAGCCGTGGGATGCCGTACTTGAGCTTGAACCGACGCCACGCCGTATGCTGGAGAGCGATGCCCTCGACAACGCGCTGTCGGTGGCCGCGGATTTTATCGACCTGAAATCGCCGTACATGGCCGGACATAGCCGTCGATGCGCGCAACTCGGCGTCGACGCCGCCCGGCTGCTCGGATGCACCGAGGATGCCGTCGCCATCATTCGGAGGGCGGCGCTGGTGCACGACTTCGGCACGACGGCGGTGCCGAACTCGATCTGGGACAAGCCCGGTCCGCTCACCCGTGCGGAGTTCGATCGTGTCGAACTGCACCCGATGCTGACCGAGCAGATGTTGCGGCGGTCGCCGGCCCTGGCGGCACTGAACCCAGTGGCGTCTGCGCACCATGAGAAGTGTGACGCGTCGGGCTACCACAAGCGCGTGCGTGCCGATGCTGCCGATGCCGGAGCGTGTGTCCTTGCCGCGGTAGAGGTCTACATCGGGCTGACAACTGAGCGGGCCGATCGTCCACCGTTCTCCGCCGAGAATGCCGCGGCCGAACTTCGCGGGCTCGCATCACAGGGCGTGCTCGAGCCTCATGCGGCTGAGGCTGTGCTCGAGGCGGCCGGTCACGACAAGTCAGGAATGCCGGCGTCGAAGCGGCGGGGGAGTCCGGGCGGGCTCTCGAGTCGCGAGGTGGATGTGCTGAAACTCGCGGCAAGGGGCCTCACCGCGCGCGAGATCGCCGATCGGCTCTACATCTCGCCGAAGACCGCCGACCACCACATCCAGCACATCTACAACAAGATTGGTGTTTCGACACGAGCTGCGGCTGCTCTCTGGGCCTCGCAGCATGCCGTCGTCCGCTGAACAACGCCTCCTTCTTCACCGGCCAAGATGAAGCATCCCCGGTCGCGGGAACTATCAAGCCCGGCGAATAGCCGGGCGGCGCTTTTTCTTCATCTCAAGCCATCGCCGTCTTGCGTCGTCAGTGAGCCGCTCGCTGACGTAGAGGTGGACGGCCCGTGGAGACGCCGACTCTTCAAGCGCAGCGTCCAACTCGGCAGCGGTGGCCACTCTCCGGCGGTCGGCGGGGGAGATACGCGTGAGCCACGCCACTTCGACCTCGTCGCGGTAGCGCACTCGCGGCGGGTCCCACTCCTCCCAGTCTTTCAAGTCAGAGAGGTAGAAGTTCCCGGCTAAGGCGACGGCTCGGAAAAATCGCTCCACCAAATCGAGCCGTTCTTGGGTCTCTCAGGCAGTCCTGGCGAGCACCAGTTTAAAAGTACGCGAGACGATCGCGGACGGTCCAAGAGGGTCGACAGGCGGCTGGTGCTAAACATGGCAACCGAGTGAAGGCGAGCGGTTTGGAGAGCGTCGAGGGGATGAGATCATGAAATTAAGCCCTGCCCGAATGCTCGTGCTTGGTGCAACTCTGCTTGCCATTGCGCTCCGGCTGCTGTTTCCCGTGAAAAGCGTTGACTGGGAGAAGGTCCTTTCCAGTTCTGGCAGCTCGCGGGGCTTCTGGCTGACGACACCGGTCCTTGATATTCGGGCAACTTTGCTCCAAGTTGGGGCGATTACAATACTTGGAGTAGCGGCGCTTGCCGCGACCTGGTTGCCACACGTTGAGCCGCGTCGGCTGGATGGCAAGCGCTTAGTGATAGGGGCCGCCTCGGTGCTTGCCGCGCTTCTTGCGGCTGGTGTCGTGGCCGTGGGAATTCGGTGGACGTGGCTGAGGATCTCGGTTACCCTCTCCACGCCCCGGGCCAACACGTGGTGTTTTGATCAGAGCACGGGCGAGTTGGCCCCGGCGCCGGCGATGGCGTTTGCGTATGTTGACCGAGTCCGCTACGAGCCCTTGGAGTGGAGGCAGTACCCTGATTGTCAGAAAATGCCCGGCAGTGCCGCGCAGTCGAGCGACGCTCATCCGTGCGAATCGCTGACCGGCGCAAACCGGGACAAGGCGCTCTGGGAACATGCCTGCTTCCCGCCGTGGCGGGTTCCAAAGTAGTGACATCTCATCACAGAATTCCGATGCGATCGAATAGGAAGGTTTGGGGGGATGGCGAACTTCACAGCAAGAGAAGCGTAACCGGACGTCTGGGTCCTTGGCATGCCGTATGAGCGGCCGGTTCGGGAGACAGGTTTGATAAGCGACCCATAGGTGGGTGTTTGTCGTGCCGTTTCCAGAACAGTTCGCAAGACCATTTAGCCGCGAGGCTATCGAATCGTTAACTCCGAATCAATTTGGAGTTTACGGGATTCTCAACGCCAACGGTTGGATTTATGTCGGTCGGGGCAACATTCGGGAGCGCCTGCTCGCCCACCTGACTGGGGCCGACGGGATTCCGGGAATTCGCCTCAACCGTCCAACACGGTTCGTGACAGAGATTACCGGCAACAGTGCCATGAGAGAAAGAGAACTTATCGCCGAACTCGACCCGGTGTGTAACCGGACTGCGAAGGGCTCGTAGCGCCTCCAACGGACATGCCCACACCGTCGAAGCGGCCGGACAGCCGCCGGAAGTAATAGTCTCGGCCATCCACATTAATCCGGGTAAAGAGACGGCCGGGCTCGATTACGATCTTGTGCCCGGTCAGCTCATCTTCAATAACAGTCCGTCGGACGAATCCCGGCATGCCCATTCGATCCGCCACCCGTCCAAGCCATTCACGTAGACGGCCACGAGCGATCTGCCAAGCCGAGGCCTCCGACCGGGCCGGGATGCCCGGGCGCCGTAGCGGGACAATTTTTACGACCTTCTCTTCTCTCCGGTTCATCGCATTCGAGATCATTCCAAAAATGGGCACGGGATAGACGTGTCGCTCGGCAGCAACGAGGCGGCGGATAGCCGGCCGGCGCAAAGTCATCCGCGCAGCCCAAGCGCGGCGACGCGATCGGCCGCGACACGACAAGCGACATTGCGCGCGATTGTGAGCGTTACCTCAACGCCGGCCAAGAGTTGGATCTGGTCCGTCCGTGGCCAGGACGCTCGTGGTCCACCAGATGCTTGTCTATCGCAAAGACCGCGGCCTGCGCTCGGTTCCGAAGCCTGAACTTCTGATAGACCGCGCGCAGTCGTGTCTTCACCGCACTCTCCGAAAGGAACAATCTTGCGCCGATTTGCCTATCACTCAGGCCTTGTGCCACGCCCGCGAGCACCTCGATTTCGCGCTGCGACAGCTGCGGTTCATCATTCCGCTCATTACCTGAGGCGGTATCTTCCCAACCGCGTCCGGTTCCGTTGAAGGCGCTGAAGTAGTGCTCGATTATGTACTCGATTACGGAAGGGCTGAGCGTCCTTCTGCCGTCACCCGCGCTGAGGATCGCCTGCATCAACGTAGTCGGGTCGATGTCCTTGAGCAGGTATCCGATCGCCCCCGCTTTCATAGCTTCGTGGAAGGTGTCCCGATCCGTGCCGGCGGTCAGCACGAGAACCTGTGTGCGGGGGCACTGCTGCCGGATCGTGCGTATCGCCGCAACGCCATCGCCATCCGGCAACATGATCTCCAGTATCACGAGATCCGGCAAGAGCGCGGCCGCCTGTTCGATTGCTTCGCTTGTCCCGGCCGCCTCGCCGATGATCTGAATAGCTGACTGGGTCTGCAGGACCGCCTTGATCCCGTGACGGTACAGTGGTTCATTGTCGACCAGCAGCACCCGGGTGCCTGCGCGGGTCACTGGCGTCCCGGTGCAAGGCGCGCCTGAACCCCGATTCCCTGGCTCCGACTGCGTTCGAGGCGGTGCGGCCTCTTTCGGAACCTGCGGAAGCGCAACACCATCGTTGCGCACAATCTGTTGCATGCGCGCCTCCGGCAGTCGGGCTAACCTCGAGGGTGCTTCGCGTCCCCGAATTGCTTTCCGGGTCGCCTTTCTGAGGTTACCCATCTTTGGGCCGGTCGAACATTGGCGGGCGGTGACCGATGCGGCGCCTTTGGGCGCGAGCGGGTAGATTCAGTAGGCGATCTACGTCACGTTCCCTCGATCCGGCCTTACTTTGTCGGCGATGTGGTTGTCTTCCGTCAGTTCCTCGTTGAAGGGGGATTGACTTTCGGTGATAGCGCTGGCCGTGGAATGTTGTTCAAGGAGACGCTGATGACCGGCCGGATCGTACACTAAACGCGTTACCAAACGCAGTCGGCGGAGCGTCGCTCTGCGACGGGACCTCTTCATATGTTAGGCCCCCTCATATGTTAGGCCCCCTCATCGGATTCGTCGGTCCGAGGTACTTCTGCCGTGCGGTTACATCCTTCACTCATAAGGACTATTTAGGACGGTTCTTTAGAACCGTCGTCCGCTAAGGGAGTCCACGATCGTTTTGTTCGTCCCTCATACACCTGGTTGGTTAGGCTCCACGGAAATTTGGAGAAAAATCCGTGGGATTTTGGTACAAGGGAGTGATATTGCCTGCATCCGAGGCTCGGCGATTGTCTCGTCGTATTTGCGTTTTCCGCCGACGGGCCGCCCCCTCGGCAGGGGGGAGGACGATGAGGCTCGTATTGCGGCGAGCGACTCACTATCATCCTTACAGGTTACGTCGCGCCAGGGCACGGCGAGCGGTCAAGGGGGCCATCTACACTCTCGCGTTTGCGATCGGCATTGTGTTAGGGTCCTTGCTGGTCAAGCATCCAACCGCCCCTCGAGTCCAGCCGCCTGCCGCCTTCCAACACGCCAAAGCGGTTGAACACGCGGCCGCCGACACGTTCGGCCCTTGGTTTGAGGCCAGTCGCGGTGCGCCGCAAACCACAGACCTGAGACCGAGCCCGGCACCCAGAGGTGCGACGCTGCCCGTCGCGCCGCTTCGACCTCGCCCAGCGCCGTCGCAGGCGACCGCGTCGCGCGACTTTCAGTTTCACGGACGCCCTGTTGCGCAGCCGTCACCGAAGCTATCGCAGCCGGCTGGGCCGGCGCTGCGGGCGGTTCCCGCTCCAACGCCCGACTCAACCGGGATCCGTCCCGGGCCTCCGCCCCAGCCGTTGAACCCGATGGCCCAGCCATCTCTAAGCAACGTCACGCCGTCTCAAGACGTCTCACCTGTTCACGCGTATGTTTCGGAGCCCCCAGTTAAGAGTCAAGGCCTTCTCGTCGCCGTCAACGACGATGCGCAGACTTTTTCGGTTAGCGGTAACGGCGGCATGATCCGTGAGTTTCGCGTGACTCCCGGAACGATCATCTACGTCGGTCCGCAGCATGTAGCCTTTGCTCGCCTGCACGAATTCGTGGGGAGCCCCATAAGCGTCTGGTCCATTTTCTTAATTACTGGTCCCGTGGCAGGCCGAGTCGTGTTACTCGTAGGCGCCGCGGCCGCCGGACCGGGAAGTGCGTCCGGCGGCGGTACGCAACTCGGGATTCTTCCGAGTGGCGAGGTCCCAGGCGTCGGTGGTGGTGGAGGGAGCGGAGGTAGCAGCGGTGGTAGTAGTAGCGGTGGCACAAGCGGCGGCGGCAGTGGTGGTGGTAGCAGTGGCGGCCTCGGTGGCCTCGGCGGCTTGCTCGAGCACGTGGGCTCTATCCTCAAATAGTAAGGCTGGCCGGGTAGCAAATCGAAGCAAGCAGCCTTGGGCGGCGAGCAGGGATTGGCACGCTCGGGTCAAATCGAGTCGCGAATGTCGTCACGCCACGCTGATTGAGACGGCATCGTGATGCGACGCCCCGGACTGATTATCTATGTGATCGCCTTCGGCATCGGGCTGCTGCTTAGTCCCATGTTGTCCCGATACATTCTAGGCCCGGCGTCGGGCGACGCTGACCTGCCAGTCGTCCCCTACACCCAGGCGCCCCCAAGCCCGATTAGAGCCGGCCCTCTTGTCCACCCGGCCGCGTCGAAGACGCCCGCCGTGGAAACCGCACCACCGAGGACATCTCAGAGCGTTGCACCGCAGTCCGCGCCGCCGGAACCGCCTCGGCCGTCAGCACCCGCGTCGAGATCTCCTTCGCTTCCCGTCGCGCCGCTTCCGCAACAATCAGCGCCGCCGGCGGCGCCTCGCCCTGCAGCAGCGCCGCCGGCGGCGGCCCTGCAGGCACCTCCCAGCCCGGCAGCAGCACCGCCGCCCGGACCGGCCACCCCAGTTACCGATCAGCCGGTGACAATTGCCGTGACCCCGGATGACGTAGCACCAGCGGGGCCCAGCCAGGCAAGCCCGGAGAAACCCCGATTTCACGTCCAGGCGGGCGCTTTCAGCACTCGTGAAGCCGCGCAGGCGCTCGTGAAACGGCTGCAAACTTTGGGATATGTCGCCACGCTGGCTGAGGGCGACGTTTACCGGGTTTGGGTGGGAGGTTACTTCGACCGAGAGACCGCGACGCGTCTCGCGGATACCCTCCGTAAGGCCGGGTTTCAAGTCGACATCGTCCCCTAGCTAGTGACGGGGAATTGTGCGCGTGCCGTACGAGAACGAGTCCCGTGCGTTCGTTGCGGAGTTGTTGATGTGGCGAGGGCACGCGTGACCCGTGCCCTCGCCACGTGGAATTGCGCTGCGACCGGCCGGCAGCCGACCGACGAGCTAGGTGGAAAAGCCTACAAGACGTCGATCCGGTAGACGACGTTTCGGTACGGATTCGAGGGGCTCGGCCGGACGGTGAACCACAAGCCCAGTGTCTCGTACATCAGCGTGGTCGACTTGTCCGAGGATTCCACAGCGATGGTCCATGAGGGGGCGCCAAGCGCCGCTTTGACTTCGGCGTCCGTGCTCCCGGCGTGGAGGCCCTGCGCGGTCCGGTACGCGCCGTCGTTCACGACCCATATCTGCCGGACGATGCCGGCGTCGGTCGTGCGCACGCCGATGCCCGACCCGCCCGGCGCGACGTACCACAGGTAATCGACGCCAAGCCCGGAGCGTGCGACCGTTTCCTTCGCGTGCCCGAGCAGCGTGACCACGTCCTGCAGTGTCATCCCGAGCCGCACGGCCCCGACACCCCGGCCGGGTACGATCGTCGTGGCGCCGGGCGGCGCCGTCCGGGCCGGCTGACCGGTCGGCGCCGCAGGCGCGGGAGAAGCGCTGCCTCCGGTCGGGCTTCCCGGCCGCGTGCCGCCGGACAGCCCCGGCGTGGCTCCCGGTGGGGGCGGCGGTGCCAGACCGGCGGGACGTTCGGTTCCGTTTGGAATTGCCACGATGACCGTGTGACCGTCATCGGCCGCGCTCACATCGAAATGCAGGGTGATCGGGCATTCTACAACTACACGAACCACGGTGGGGGCGAACTGCCCGATCCGGACGCGGTCGACGAGACCCTCCGCCCCGTGGACGGTGCCCGCGGGCACGCCGAGCTTGGCATTGAGCACGTCGACGACAATCCACTCCGGCCGGACCGGCTGCACCTGGAACTTGACGGAAGCAGAGGCGTGGATCACGACATGGAGGTCGTGACCCTCCGCCGCGGTAGTGACGCCGGTCACCGTGGCCAACTCGGGCGGCGCAGCGCCGAGGGGGCGCCCCGCGATCGGCGGCAGGAAGGATGTGACGCACGCCGCTGCTACGACGGCGGTCCAGCGACGAATCCGCAGCCCGAACGCCCGCATCAGTCGCCCGCCCCCTGGAGAAATCGTCGAGCCTCCCTGCAAATTCGCCGCACATGACGAAACTCTTGGGACGCCGGTCTCCCGAATTCAAGTTCCTAGCCGTTCCAAGTCGGGCCGCAGCGTATAGGTCCACGCATCGGCCTCGAGCACAACCTCGTCGTTCTGGTTGGTTACCGTGAAGGAAAGCTGACACACCGGCTTGTCCGACTTGAGCGCCAACACTTCGGCCGTCGCGGTAATCGTGTCGCCGACGAATACCGGACGGCGGTAATTCAGCGACTGGCTCATGAAGACCGTACCCGGTCCGGGCAGTTCCATCGCGACGAGCGCGTTCAACAGGCCGGCTGCGATTCCGCCCTGGGCGACGCGCCGGCCGAAACGAGTGTGTGCGGCAAAGTCATCGGAAAAATGCAGCGGATTGTAATCCCCCGTGATTTCGGCGTACGATCGCAGATCGCTGTCGGTGACCGTTTTCGTCAGCCGGGCCGATTGGCGGATTCGGAGATGGAGCGGTCCGATGGGATCGTCGTTGCTCATTACGGCACCCGATGAGCCGCGCTCAACGTCTTCACTTCTTTGGCGCGTTTCCTCTCACACTACGGAGAGAGCCGGCTGCGCGACGGCGCCGCAGAGAAGACAACGCGCAGCGAGAAGGGCGCCAGCGCGGCGGCGCCGGCTCACCGGATTGCCCTCTCGTTAGCCGGCGCGGCTACATCGTAAAGATCCATTGACCGTTGCAGCCCTGCTGAGTGTATGACGGGTCCCAGCTCCACGTCCCCTTGTTATTGTTGGTGGTGGTCACGGACCAACCGCCGTCGGACGTCTTCACGGGAGGTCCGGACGCCACCAGAGCGTTGTTTCCCGCCGGAAAGTCCCAGTGGACGTTCTCGTAGCCGGTGGGGTGCGCGAGCTTCAGCGTGATTAGAAAGTTCTGCGTGTTCTTGACGTAGAGGCACGACCCGGGGTGATCGAAGTTCATACTGCTGCCGCCGCTCGGCGGGACGGGCGCGGGCGGGACGCCGCCGGGGTAGGTAATCGTCATCACCCAGGTGCCGGCGCACGTGCCGGTTTGGCCTGTTCCGCCCGTCATTTCCGGATGCCAATCAAACTTCGTGTTGTCTTTGGTGACCGTGGTCCCGCCCCAGCCGCGTACGGTAAATGAATTGTCCGCGTTGGGACTTTTGATGTCGACGCCGTTGAACGAGACATAGGCCAATTCCTCGTTGGGGCGCCATGTCCAGTTGTATTGATTCCATCCGTCGACGGTGAAGCTGAACGACTGGCCGGTGGTGTTGACCACGGCAAGACACGCGGTACCCGCCAGCGCCGGTTGGACACCGATCTCCGAAAAGACAAGCACCGCCACGGCAACGCCGCAGAAGATTTTGGTCATGCCCGCCATGTCATTCCCCCCGTCCGGCCGCTCGAGGATGTGCCGTGCTTGATTCGCCCGCCGGGGCCGCGGTCCTCGTCAGACGCCGGTGGAGGACGGGTCTCCACCGCGGCGAACAGCCGTTCCATGCCGATCATCGACGTGCACGATCACTTCTATCCGCCCACGTACCTCGACGCGCTCGCGAAGCACCCCGGCAACGTCCGCGTCACGCACGACGCCGAAGGCAACCCGCTGCTCCACTACCCGGGCGACTACAACATCGCGGTCCGCGGGCACCGCGATATCGAGTACAGGGAGCGCGTGCTCGCAGAGCACGGCCTGGATCGGCAGATCCTGACGCTCACGACGCCCGGCACGCACGTGGAGGAGCCGCCGCGCGCGGCGGAGCTCGCGCGGCTCGTGAACGACGCGTTTGCGCAGATCGCGGCCGAGCAGGGCCGGCGGTTCGGGGCGCTGGGCACCCTGCCGCTCAACGACCCGAAGGCCTCCGCCGCGGAGCTCGAGCGTTGCCTCGGGCCGCTGCGCTTCCCCGGGGCGATGCTGTTCGCAAACGTGAATGGCGTCGCGCTGGCCGACGAGCGGTTCTGGCCGATCTACGAGGTCGCGAACGCGCACGGCGCGGTGCTGCACATCCATCCGACGTCCCCGGTGGGTGTTGAGTCAATGACCGAGTACTGGCTGATGCCGCTCTGCGGCTTCCTGTTCGACACCACCCTCGCGGCGGCGCACCTCGTGTTTGCCGGGGTCGTCGAGCGGTTCCCCCGGATCCGCTGGGTGCTGAGCCACCTCGGGGGCACGATTCCGTATCTCGCGGAGCGGCTCGACCGCGGTTACCGCGCGTTCCGCGAGTGCCGCGCGCGCATCGGGAAGCCGCCGACGGAATACCTGAAAGCGCATTTCTGGTACGACACCGTGAACTTCGACCCCGCAGCGCTCCGGCTCGCCGTCAAGTTCGCCGGTGCAAGCCGGTTGCTCGCAGGGAGCGACTACCCGCACCAGATCGGCAGCATCCCGCTGATGCTGGACAGCATCCGCGCGCTCGACGTCCCAGACGCGGACCGCGCGAAGATTCTTGGAGGGAACGCCGCCGCGCTGCTCGGCGCCTAGTTCTCGGGGCGGCCGAGAGCGTGGCGCCGGCGGATCAGGCCGGCGCCTGTCAGCACGACCATCGTCCCGCTGAGCGCGAGCGCGACGGGGGTGCCGACCACGATCGCGGTGGCGCCGATGCAGAGGCCGCCGACCGAACTGAGACCGAAGGTGGCCGAGTAGAGCCCGAGGATCCGGCCGCGCATCGCGTCGGCGACGCCCACCTGGAACGACGTCGACATCGTCGTGTCGTAGGTCGTGCCCATGAAGCCGACGAGCGCGATGAGCAAGAGCGACAGCGCGAACCACGGCGAGAGCGCGAACAGTACGATGAAGACCCCGAAGCCCATCGCCGCGCCCACGACCACCGTGCCGAGGTGGCGCAGCTCCACGCGGCTCGCGACGAGCATCGTCGCGACGAACTGTCCGACCCCGCTCATCGCCACGAGGTTGCCGAGGCCGGTGCCCCCGACGCGCAGGACGTTACGGGCCATGACTGGCAGCATCGAGTTCGTGGAAAATCCGAACCCTTCGATCGAAAGGCTGAGCAGCAAGAGGCGCCGGAGCCTCGCCGTCCGAAACGCGTAGCGGAAGCCCTCCGCGAGCGCCCGGCTAAACGGCTCGTGCGGTGCGCGCCCGACGGCCGGGCTCCGCAGTGCCCCGACCGCGGCCGCCGCGCCACCATACACGATCGTGATGAGCACGTAGTTGCCCGCGACGCCGAGGTGATCGATGATGAGGCCGCCGGTCAAGGCGCCCACGATCCGCACGACGCTGCCGGACATGAACTGGTAGGCGGTTGCGTTGAGCAGCCGCGCCTCGCCGACTACGTCGTAGACGAGCCCGTTGATCGCGGGCCGGTTCATGGCTGTAGTGCAGCCAACGAGCACGAGGTAAGCGAAGACGTGCCACAGCGCGATTGCGCGCGTGGCGATGAGTGCTGCGATCACGAGGCCGCCCGCCGCGGCGCTTGCCTGCGTCACCAGCAGGACGGCCCGCCGGTCGAACCGGTCGGCGGCGAGGCCCGCCGGAATACCGCAGAGCGTCTGGCTGACGCCGCGGACTGCCACGGCGAGGCCGACCCAGAACGGCGAGTTTGTCAGCACTAGGACGAGCCAGCCGTGGCTGAGCACCTCGACCGTGTAGGCGGCCGAGGTGCAAAGCGAGCTCAGCCAAAGCCACCGAAAGCCGGGGACCCCGAAGGGTGTGCGGGCGAACAGCTGCGGTCGCTAGGCAGCAACAGGCGGCGATGCCGTGAAGCATCGCCGCCTGCGGACGCCCTACCTGCCCGCCGGAAGCGGGGCGGGCACGTCCAAACTCACGAAGCTTCGAGCTGGGTCACAACTTCGCCGGGCTCCGGGCGCCGACCCAACTGTTTTTTGGAGAAAACCGTCTTGCCGTCGGCGACCACCTCGAACACACCTCCGGAGGAGGGGATCAGGCTGAGCGTCGCCACATCGTTCTTCTTTGCCTTGAGGATCTCTTCCGCCACACGGACGGCATGGGGGAGGTACCCTCAACTGGTGCAATATTCGATGGTCACCTTTTGGAGCTGAGCCATCAGCGGCCTCCCGCGTGTTTCATAATCTTATTCTAGTATGGCGTGGCGGTACACATCTGTCCAGAGGCCCCCGCCGGCGCTCTTTTACAGCATGACCGGTCGTCTGGTGTGTGTTCTTGACCTTCCGCCGAAGGCTAGTACACTAGGGATAGCGAAGGGCGTTAGCGACTTATCGGTGATGGGCAAAGAGTCATAGACGGGGAGCGCGTAGCACCGCGACATCACGCGAGTCCCGCGAGTTTCAGCGAGTCCTCGCCGATCGCGCCGGGCCCCCCAATAAGCGGGTTGCAGGAAATCGCGTGGCGCACAGTGCGCCGTACGTCCACAGTCCAATATCGTGGAGGGTTTGCGTCATGGCCGGACAGCTTGACCGAATTGAAGCGATGCTGCGGGCTCTGTGCGCGCATCTCGGCGTGCGCGATTTCGAGCAGCATCACGCGGGCGCGCCCGTCGAGGCCGTCCCTGCGGAAAACGGCGCCAGGTACTCGGGCGTCGTGTCGCGGTTTGAACACGGCTGGGGCTTCATCGAATGTGAAGCGATGAACCGTAATTACTTCGTGCATTACAGCGACATCGATGGCACCGGACTGCGGTCGCTCGATCCCGGCGAAGCGGTCTCATTCGAGATCGGCCCAGGCCGGGACGGCCGTCCGAAGGCGGTGCGGGTGCGCCGGGAGACCGGGCAGCTGGCTCGCAGCAACCGTATCGAGGCGATTCCGCGTCCCGCGGCGCGCCAGAACGGCGATGGCCGCGGGCTGCCGCAGGTCGAGGAGGACGAGGAGGAAGAAGCGGCTGCGCACGCCGAGTCGGCGGGCGGCGACTAGGTCTTCCGGACCACAGCAGTCAGAGCGTTCAGCCGGGCCGCCGCGTACGCGCCGGCCCGGCTGCCTGTTTTAGGCGCGGGAACGATGCGCCCGCGTGCGGAAACTTTCGTACCATGAGGCGGGCGCTCGCCGCAATCATCTGCATCGCATCCGCCCTTGCCGTCTTTCCCGAGGCGGCACGACCGGCTGCCGCGCAGACTATGCGTCCGGCGTCCACCGATGTGCGGCTCTTCACCCCGTTGGCCGGAACGAAGCTGGCGGCCGGGTTGACGGCCGGCGCCCCCGTGGGCGGGGAGTGCTTCGCCGCTTCGCTGGCGAGCCAGGGCCGCCCGGACGCGTGGCGGTGCTCCGCGGGCAACCTTATTCTCGATCCGTGCTTCGAGGCGCAGCCGCCGGGCGGGGCGCTGCTGGCCTGCTCGAGTGCGCCGTGGTCGCCGCAGGTCCGCGTCCTGAAACTTTCCAAGCCCGTGCCGCAGGCCCAGGCGAATCGAGACCGCCTTTCGTCCGCGCAGCCCTGGGCCCTCGAACTCGCGGACGGTGCGCGCTGCACCTACCTCACCGGGGCCACCACGGCGCTTGCCGGCATGCGGCTGAACTACGGCTGTCCCGGAAGCATCGACGTGTACGGCGACGTCGATCGAACGCACCCGCTGTGGCGGGTGTTTGAGCATCGCGCGAACTCGCCGGTAACGCGGCAGGTCGACGTGTTCGTAGCCTGGTTCTAGCCCTGGCGAGGTTAGCCGTATGGTGTATCATGAAGGTCGAGCGGGCCCGTAGCTCAGTGGATAGAGCAGGGGACTCCTAAGCCTCAGGTCGGGGGTTCAATTCCCTCCGGGCCCGCCAGGCCTTACGTATCAAGCCCTAGCGCTGAATCGGGGCCTCAGTTATCCACAGAAAAAGCCCCTGCTCACCCCCTCCGCGACGCCGCGGAGGCTTTTCTACTAACCAAGCAGCTGGCCGGGTGCACCGCGGATACCTTGCGGACCTACCGCTGGTGGCTCGAGCGGTACATCGAGGCCGGCCCGGAGGTCGGCGTGCTCGCCGTGCGGACGTTCTTCGCCCAGCTCCAGGCGCGCGGTCTGAGCCCGTCCCGGCAGCACCAGGCCTACCGGACGCTGCGGACGTTCTTCCGGTGGTGCGTCGAGACTGAGCAGCTGCGGGATACGCCGCTTCGAGGCTTCACGATGCGCACGCCCAAGACGCTCCCACGCGTCCCGGCCGACGAGGACCTGCGGGCCCTCATCGGAGCGTGTGCGGGACACCTCGAGGGCGTCCGCAACCGCGCGCTACTGCTGGCCCTGGCGGATGCCGGTCTGCGCGCCAGCGAGGCGCTTCACCTCTTGACTGAGGATTGGCGGCCGGCCGATCGCGCGCTTGTCGTGCGCGGCGGCAAGGGCCGCAAGGATCGCATCGCGTTTGTTGGACCGACGACGATGCGGGCGCTACGGAAGTGGCTGTCCCGCCATCCGCATCCAGCGCCGGAGGCGTTTCTGTTCTGCGATCGCGAAGGACGGCCGTTGAAGTACCGGCACCTCGTGATGATTGTTCACCGGCTCAGCCGGAAAGCGGGCCTGCACGGCGCACAGCGGGTATCTCCCCACGGCCTCCGGCATTTCGCGGCAACGAGTTGGCTGCGGGGTGGCGCCGGCCTCGACGAGGTGCGGCGCCTTC
>DATEGA010000271.1:0-9509 GCA_035280345.1 bacterium
CGGCGCAGTCGTGCGCGGACGTGAGCAGCCCGCCGGCGACCGCGTCGCGCACACAGCGGATCGTCCGCGCGACCGCCGGCAGGTCCGGCTCCCGTAACCGTCCGGCGACGCGGCCGTGGACCGCTTCCAGGTACTCGGAGCCGTCGAGCGCGGGCACACCGCCGCCAACCAAAACGATCAAATCGCCCTCGCCGGCCCAGCCGGGCCGCGCGTGCCGCCCGACGTCGTCCAGCCGGCCGAGCATCGCGACGATCGGCGTCGGATAGATCCCGTCCCCGGCCTCGTTGTAGAAGCTGACGTTGCCGCCGACGACCGGGACGTCGAGCGCTTCGCACGCGCGCGCGATCCCGTCCACCGCCTGCGTGAACGTCCAGAACACCTCGGGCCGCTCCGGGCTCGCGAAGTTGAGGCAGTCCGTCACCGCGGCGGGCACGGCACCGGCGCACGCGAGATTCTGGGCCGCCTCGAGAACCGCGAGCATGCCGCCCACGGCGGGATCGAGGTAGCAGTAACGTCCGTTGCCGTCCACGCTGAGCGCCAGCCCGCGTGCAGCCGATGCTTTAATCCGCAGCACCGCCGCGTCCGCCCCGGGCGGGACGACAGTGTTGGTCTGAATCGTGTGGTCGTACTGCCGGAACACCCACCGCGCGCTCGCTGTGCCGGGCCGGCGCAGGAGCGCCACGAGCGCCTCGGCCGGGTCGTGCTCCGGGACCGACGAGACGTCGAACTGCCGCGCCTGTTGGAGGTAGGCGGGCGGCGCCGCGTCCGGCGCGTACACCGGCGCATTCGTCAAATGCCGCGGGTCCAGCGACACGATCGCGCGGTCGCCGTCCCGCACCGTCAGGACCGGCTCCGCGACCACGCGGCCGATGACGACGGCGGGAAGATCCCATCGCCCGGCGACGGCGAGGACCTCCTCTTCGCGCCCCGCCTGGACGACCAGCAGCATGCGTTCCTGGGATTCGGAGAGCAACACTTCCTCGGGCGCCATCCCCTCTTCGCGTCGCGGCACCAGACGGAGGTTCACGTCCATCCCGACGTCGCCGCGCGCCGACATCTCAGACAGCGCGCACGTGAGCCCGGCGGCGCCCATGTCCTGCACCGCCACGACCGCGCCGGTCCCGAGCGCCTCGAGCGTCGCCTCGATCAGCAGCTTGCCGGTAAACGGATCGCCCATCTGCACCGCCGAGCGGTCTTGCGGGTTGCCGGCGAGCTCCACCGAGGCGAATGCCGCGCCCTGCATCCCGTCGCGGCCCGTCCGCGCGCCGAGGTACACAACGGCGTTGCCGGGTCCGGCGGCGCGCGAGGTGGCGATGCGGTCCGCGGGGACGAGGCCGAGACACGCTACGTTGACGAGCGGATTGGCACGGTAGCACGGCGCGCACCGCAATTCGCCGCCGACCGTCGGCACGCCGATGCTGTTGCCGTAGGCGGCGATGCCGGCCACCACGCCGTGGATCAGCGGCGCCACCGCCGGCTCGTCCGGGGGGCCGAACCTCAAGGAATCGAGCAGCGCGACGGGGCGCGCGCCCATCGCCAGCACGTCGCGAATGATGCCGCCGACGCCGGTCGCCGCGCCGTGAAACGGCACGACCGCGCTCGGATGGTTGTGGCTTTCCATCTTAAAGACCGCCGCCAGGCCTCCGCCGGCGTCGATCGCCCCCGCGTTCTCGCCCGGCCCGCGCAGGACGCCGAGGCCCCTCGTCGGCAGACGGCGCAGCGTCGCCCGCGAGTGTTTGTAGGCGCAGTGCTCGCTCCACATCACGCCGAACATCCCAAGCTCGGCCGGGCTCGGGTCGCGTCCCAGGCGCCGGCAGACCTCCGCGTACTCGTCGGGGCGCAGCGCGCCGAACTGCCGCTCGGGCGGCCGTGCCGGCGACGCGATTCCGTCCACGGTCAGCGACCCTCCGACGACGCGGCGGGTACCGCGGGGACGGCGGCCGCACGCCGCGGCGTCGCACCCTCCCGAGCCGGCCGCGTTCGTATCCACTGCACGACCGACTCGAGAATCCGCAGGCCGTCCGCGCTGCCGACAATCGCTTCGCTCGCGCGCTCCGGATGCGGCATGAGGCCCAGCACCGTACCGGAGACGCTTGCGACCCCGGCGATGTTGTCGATCGCGCCGTTGGGATTCGCCTCGAGGGTGGCGTGGCCGGCGGCGTCGCAGTACCGGAACGCGATCTGCCGCTCGACGATCATGCGCGCCAGCTCCTGGTCCGTCAGATAGTACCGGCCCTCGCCGTGCGCGATGGGAATCCGCAGCACTTCTCCCTCGCGGAGCGCGCAGGTGAACGGGGTGTCGGTGCGCTCGACCCGGATGCGCACGTACCGGCATCGAAACTCCCCCGCCGCGTTCAGCAGCAGCGCCCCAGGGAGCAGACGTGTCTCGACCAGGGTCTGAAATCCGTTGCAGATCCCGAGCACCGGCCGTCCGGCCGCGGCATATCCGCGGAGCGCCCTCACCACAGGGGACGTCGATGCGATCGCGCCGGCTCGAAGATAATCGCCGTAGGAAAACCCGCCCGGCAGAATGACCGCGTCGAGCCCGTCGAGCGACGTCTCCCGGTGCCATACGTAGCGCGCGTCCTGACTAAGGACGTCGCGGAGCACGTGGTACGTGTCCGCGTCGCAGTTGCTGCCAGGAAATACGACGATGCCGATCGTCACGCCGGCCTCCCCCCTGCCTCGTCCCTCGCGGCTCCCCGCATCACGGCCGCTCGTCAGTCGACGTCGTAGCGAAACTCTTCGATCAAGGTGTTGGCGAGCAACCCTTCACACATCGCCCGCACCCGCGCCTCGAGGTCCGGCGCGTCCGGCATGTCGATCTCGTAGTACCGGCCCGCGCGTAGGGCGGCCACTCCGCCGTAGCCCAACGCGTCGAGGCCCTTCTTGATCGCCTGCCCCTGCGCGTCCAGGACGCCGGGCTTGAGCCGCACGGTCACGCGGACGGTCCGAAGGCGCGCACCGGCGGCCCGCTTCTGCGTGGCGGACGCTGCTTTCGCCGCGGCCATCTCAGCGGTCCGCTAGCGGACGCCCGATGATGCGCCCGTACACGTCAAGGTAGCGGCTGCGCGCGGCCTCGACGACCTCGGGCGGAAGCGCCGGCGCCGGCGGCTGTTTGTTCCAGCCGGTGCTGTCGAGGTAATCGCGGACCACCTGTTTGTCGTAGCTCTCGGTCGACCCGGTCGCCGCGTAGATCCGGGCGTCCCAGAACCGCGAGGAGTCCGGCGTCACGGCCTCATCGATCAGCACGATCTCGTCGCCGCGCCAGCCGAACTCGAACTTTGTGTCGACCAGGATGAACCCCGCCGGCTCCGCGACTGCCGCGGCGGCCCGGTACAGCGCGAGGCTCGCTTCTTCCAGGCGCCCGGCAAGCGGCGTGCCGACGCGATTCGCCATTTCCTCGCTCGTGATGTTCTCGTCGTGGCCCTGGTCGTTTTTGGTCGCCGGCGTGAAGATCGGCTCCGGCAGCCGGCTGCCGAGCGTCAGCCCGGCCGGCAGCGCGACGCCGCAGGCGCGCCCCGTTTCGCGGTATTCCTTCCACGCCGAGCCCGCGAGGTAGCCGCGCACCACACACTCGAAGTCGATCCGCCGGCAGCGCTCCACCAGCATGGCACGGCCCTCGAGCATTTCCGACTGCGCCTTCGCCGCGGGCGGGAATCCGCCGGAATCCATCGTGATGTAGTGGTTGGGTACGATCCGGCGCAGCCGCTCGAACCAGAACGCCGACAACCCGGTCAGCACGCGGCCGCGATCAGGGATACCCGTCGGCAGCACACAGTCGAACGCGGAGAGACGATCGGTCGCGATGATCAGCAGGCGGTTGCCGGCTTCGTAGATGTCGCGGACCTTGCCGCGAGCGACCCGCGGCAGATCGAGATTCGTCTCCGTCACCGCCGGCCGGCCCGCGGCCGGCCTGACCCCGCCCCGCGACGTGCTATCCATGTCGCCTGCCTCCTTCGACCTGTAGTGATGCCCCGGACGTTCCGGCCGCATTCGCGGCCTCCTGGATGCCGGCCGGCGAGTCAGCCGGGCCCGGTTCGAGCCCCGCGCGGACAAAGATCTCGTCGATGTGGGCGAGCGCGGGTGCCGGATCAAAGCACGCGGCGAGCTCCACGTCCGTCAGCGCACCGGAGGCGCGGACCAGCTCACGGAAATTACCGCCGCCGTCCCACGCCTGCATCGCCGCGGTCTGCACGATCTTGTAGGCGTCGTCGCGGCTGAGCCCCTTACCGAGCAGCGCCAGCAGCACCCGGTGTGAGAACACGAGTCCGCCCGTGCGCTCCATGTTCGCGCGCATCTGCTCGGGGTAGACCCGCAACCCCTCGATCACGCCCGTCAGCTTGCGCGTCATATACTCGAGCACCGTGGTCGCGTCGGGCACGATGACACGCTCGACCGACGAGTGGGTGATGTCGCGCTCGCCCCACAGTGCGATGTCCTCGAGGGCGGCGACCGCACCGCCGCGGACGACGCGCGCGAGGCCGGCGATCTGCTCGCAGGTTACCGGATTGCGCTTGTGCGGCATCGCCGACGAGCCTGTCTGGCCGGAGCGGAACGGCTCCTCGACCTCGCGGATCTCCGTGCGCTGCAGCGCGCGGATCTCGGTCGCGATCTTCTCCAACGTTCCCGCGGCGACCGCGAGGTGCGCCATGTACTCCGCGTGGCGGTCCCGCTGGAGCACCTGCGAGGACACCGGCGCGGGCCGCAGGCCGAGGTGCCCGCATACGTACGCCTCCACCGCCGGCGGCGTGTGCGCGAACGTTCCGACTTCGCCGGAGAGCTTCCCGACGCCGATTACCTCCCGCGCGCGGCGGATCCGGTCGATCCCGCGGCCCACGTCGGTGTACCACAGGGCGACCTTGAGCCCAAAGGTAATCGGTTCCGCCTGGATGCCGTGCGTACGCCCCGCCATCACCGTCCGCTTGTGGGTGCGCGCGAGGACGCCGAGCGCCTGGTGCAGCCGCTCGAGCGCCTGCGTGATCAGATCCGCGGCGCGGACCATCAGCGCAGAGTGTGCCGTGTCCACGACGTCGGACGAGCCGAGGCCCCGGTGCAGATACCGGGCGTCGTCCCCGACCGTCTCGCCGACCACACGCAGGAACGCGACGACGTCGTGGCGGGTGACCTTTTCCTCCATCTCGTCGATCCGCCGGACGCTCGGCACGTGGGCGCGGGCCCTCAGGCGGGCGGGCACGTCGGCCGGAATCTCCCCGAGCCCCGCCTGCGCCTCCGCGGCCAGCAGCTCGATTTCGAGCCACGTGGCAAACTTCGTCTCCGGGCTCCACAACGCGGCCATCTCGGGCGAGGTGTAGCGCGGAATCACTGAAAGCCCTCCCGGCTGAAAATGACGTCCGAGCGCTCCGGCCCGACGCCGATCATCGCGATCGGCACCCCGACGATCTCCTCGATACGCCGGAGAAACGTGCGGGCTTCCACCGGCAGGTCGGTCAGCCGGCGCGCGCCCTGCGTCGAGCACTGCCAGCCCGGGAGCTCCTCGTACACCGGCTCGCAGCGTTCCATCGCCGCGGTGTGCGGCACCGTGTGAATCGTCCGGTCTCCGAGCCGGTAGGCGACGCCGAGCCGGACGGTCTCGAAGGTATCGAAGATGTCGAGCTTCATCACGGCCAGATGCGTGAAGCCGGCGACTTCTGCCGCGAACCGTGCCGCCACCCCGTCGAACCAGCCGCATCGGCGCGGGCGGCGGGTCGTAGCACCGTACTCCTGGCCGAGTTCGCGCATCCGGTCCCCGGTTTCGTCGTCGAGCTCGGTCGGCATCGGCCCCGCGCCCACCGCAGTCGTGTACGCCTTCGCGACGCCGAGCACGCGCGTGATCCGCGCGGGCGGGATCCCCGCGCCGGCGCTCGCGCCGCCCGGCAGCGTCGTGGACGACGTCACGAACGGGTAGAGGCCCCAGTCGAGATCGCGCATCACGCCGAGCTGGCCCTCGAGCAGCACTCCGCGGCCGGCCCGCAGTGCTTCCTGGACCAGCGGGTGTGTGTCCGTGATGTACGGCTTGAGGCGCGTCGCCCACCGCCCGCAGGCGGCGATCAGCGCGCCCGCGTCGACGGCCTCGTGCCGATACACGCCGCGCAGCAGCGCGGTCTTTCGCGACGCGACGAACTGCAGCTGCTCCGACAGGTGCGCCTCTTCGGTGAGATCGCCGAGGCGGATCCCGATCCGCGCGGCCTTGTCGCTGTACACCGGCCAGATACCCTGCTTGGTCGTGCCGTGCGGGCGCCCACCGCGCGCCGCCTCCTCGAGCTCGTCGGTGACGATATGGTGCGGCAGAATGAGATGCGCGCGCTCGTCGAGCCACAGGCGGCCGACGGTCGCCACGCCGGCGCGCTCAACCTCCGCAATCTCCCCGAGCAGCACGTCCGCGTTCACGGCGACGCCCGGCCCGATCAGACACTGCGCCGCGGGGTGAAAGATCCCGGACGGCAGCAGGTGCAGCCGGAACGTGCCGTGCTCGTTCTGGATCGTATGGCCGGCGTTGTTGCCGCCGTTGTAGCGGATGACGATGTCGGCGTGGTTCGCCAGCGTGTCGACGACCTTGCCCTTGCCCTCGTCGCCCCACTGCGCACCGACGATCGCCGTGACGGGCATGATCAGCGTGACTCCGAGCGCGCGGCGTCGCCGCCACGGGGCGGCGCCATGCCCAGGGCCGGGGACGACGCGGCGATCTTCGCCGCCTTCTCCTCGACCTCACGGGCGAGCCGCTCCTTGTAGGCGCGATAGCGCCCGCGCAGCGCTTCGTCCGCGGTGGCGAGAATCTGTACGGCGAGCAGCCCGGCGTTCCGCGCGCCGCCGATCGCGACCGTCGCCACCGGCACGCCGGCCGGCATCTGGACCGTCGCGAGCAGCGCATCGAGCCCGTTGACCGCGGAGCCCGAGAGCGGCACCCCGATCACCGGCAGCGTCGTGTGCGCCGCCACGACGCCGGCGAGGTGCGCGGCTCCGCCGGCGCCGGCGATAATCACGCGGACGCCGCGGCCGTCGGCCTCGCGGGCGTATTTCGCGGCGCGGTCGGGCGAGCGGTGCGCCGACGCGACCGTCAGCTCGAACGACACATCGAACTCGCCCAGGATCCGGCCCGCCTCCTGCATCACCGGCAGATCCGAATCACTACCCATGACGATCAACACGCGCGGCTTACCGTCTGTCATGCCTGTGTCACCTCGCGAAGATCGTTCGGCCGCGCGGCACCGTCGCCGAGATCAGCAGCGCCGATATCGCGGCGGATCGTCTTGCCGTCGAAGCTGATGAGGCCGGCGGCGCGGTACGCCCGATCGCACGCCTCCGCGAGCGAGGTCCCGGTGCCCACGACATTGAGTACGCGGCCGCCCGAGACGGCGAGCCGTCCGTCACGCATCGCCGTCCCGGCGTGAAACACCAGGACGCCCGGCACCGCCTGCGCGGCCTCGACGCCCTCGATCGCCATCCCGGTCCGCGGCGCCTCCGGGTATCCCGCGGCGCACAGCGTCACGCACAACGTGAATCCCTCGTGCCACCGCGGCGTCCACCGGTCCGCCCGTCCCGCCAGCGCGGCTTCCGCGGCGTCGCGCAGGCCGGACGCCAGCAGCGGCATCAGCAGCTGCGCTTCCGGATCGCCGAAACGCGCGTTGAATTCGAGAACGCGCGGCCCGTCCGCCGTCAGCATCAACCCCGCGAACAGCACGCCGCGGTACGGGCGGCCCTCCTGGGCCATGGCCCAGACCGCCGGCTCGAGGATCTCGTCGGTGATGCGGCCGAGCGTCGCGGCGTCCACGGCTGCCGGCGCATACCCGCCCATGCTGCCGGTGTTGGGACCGCGATCGCCGTCGAGCAGCCGCTTGTAGTCGCGTGCCGGCGGGAGCGGAGCGACGTGCGCGCCGTCGCTGAGCCCGAAGACGCTCACCTCGGTGCCCTCAAGCCACTCCTCGACGACCACGCGCGCCCCCGCATCGCCGAACCGCCGCCCGGACATCATCTCGTCAAGCGCGGCCACCGCCTGATCCGCGGACCGCGCCATCACCACACCCTTCCCCGCGGCGAGGCCGTCGGCTTTAACGACGAGCGGCCGCCCCGCCCGCCGCACGAACTCGCGCGCGGGAACCAGATCGTCGAACGTGCGCGCTTCCGCGGTGGGAATGTCGTAGCGGCGGCAGAGGGCTTTCATGAAGATCTTGCTGGACTCGATCGCCGCGGCGGCGCGCGTCGGACCGAACGCGCGAAGGCCGTGGGCGGCAAAAGCGTCGACGAGTCCGGCGGCAAGCGGTGCTTCCGGCCCGACGATGGTCAACGCGATGTCGCGGCGCACCACCTCAGCGGCGAGCGCGTCGAAGTCGAACGGCGAGCACGGCAGGCAGGTGGCGATGGAGGCGATGCCGGGATTGCCGGGAGCGCAGAACGGTGTGGTCATCTGGTCTTCTTGTGCGAGGGCCCACGTCAGCGCGTGCTCCCTGCCACCGGACCCGACGACGAGGACGGCCATCTGCACACCACCGCCGCGCATCGTGGCGCGGCAAGACGGAATGTTCGTGTTTTGCAAGCGCTGCAGCGAAGAAAACCACGATGATGTTCGTCGCCAATGTATCACGTCCGGAAGAATTTGCCAAGCCCATCAGAAATGTTCGCCTTTTGCTGATGCGCGCTACAAAAACCCAAGGAAACGCGTACTTTGGGGCGAAGGATGAGATGCACTCCGGCCGGAGGGTTCGTGATCAAACCCGTCATCACTGGAATTGGGGCAGTGACTCCGGTCGGCCCCTCGGCGCCCGACACGTGGGCCGGGCTCGTGGCCGGCCGCAGCGGCGTAGGTGCGGTCACGCGGTTCGACGCGTCGGCCTACCCTGTCCGCATCGCCGCCGAAATCCCGGGATTCGATCCCCTCACCGTGATGAGCCGCAAGCAGACGCGCCGAACCGCCCGGTTCGCACAGCTGGCGGTAGCCGCGTCACGTGAGGCGCTCGCCGACGCCCGGCTCGATGTGACCGCGGACAACCGCGACCGGATCGGCGTGGCGATCGCCACCGCCCTCGGCGGCATCGACATGATCGACGCGGAAGCGTCCCATCTCTTCGGCGGCCGGCCGGACCGGGTCACGCCGTTCCTGCTCCCGATGCTCATCGGCAATATGGCGGCCTCGGCCGTCACAATTCACTTCGGTACGCGCGGCCCGTCGACGACGTCGGTGGGCGCGTGCGCCGCGGGTACGATCGCCCTCATGGAGGCGCGCCGGTGGATCGTGGACGGGGACGCGGACTGCGTACTCGCCGGCGGTACGGAAGCGGCAATCACACCGTCGGTGTGGGCCGCCCTGTGTTCGCTCGGCGCCCTCAGCCGGCGCAACGACGAACCGCAGCATGCGAGCCGGCCGTTCGACCGCGACCGCGATGGCTTCGTCTTCGGCGAAGGCGCCGTCGTCTTTGTCGTGGAGCGCGAGGACGCCGCGCGAACGCGCGAAGCGCGGATCTACGCGGAACTCGCCGGTGCGGCGCTCACGAGCGACGCGCACCACGAGACCG
>DATEGA010000272.1:0-8239 GCA_035280345.1 bacterium
GCGGGCAGGTGATCGTTGGATTTTCCCAGGAGCCGGTCAACTTCAACCCGGTCATGCCGTACATCGAGGTTCAGCGCGGGATCCACATGGACTTGTTCGATGCGTTCTGGCGGCTCGACCCGGCCGGGCGCCTGATCCCGAACCTTGCGGTTGAGATTCCGACCGTCGCCAACGGCGGGATCACGAACGGCGGCCTGGCGTTCACCATCAAGCTGCGGCGCGACGTCAAATGGCACGACGGCCAGCCGCTCACAGCGAAGGACGCCGTCTTCACCTGGCAGACGATCATGAATCCCAAAGTGACCTCGGCCACGACCGTGGGGTACGACGACATCGCCACCATGGATGCGCCGGACGATTACCTCGTGCGGTTCACGCTCAAGGAGCCGTACGCGCCGATCATGGCGCTCCTTTCGGATACCTACATCGTGCCGGAGCACATCCTCGGCAAGAGCGCCGATGTCAACAAGGACGACTTCAACACGAAACGGCCGGTCGGCAGCGGCGCCTTCAAGTTCGTGGAGTGGGCGGCGGGCGACCACATCACCCTCGAAGCCAACCGGGCCTATCACGGTCCGGGGCCCTACCTCGACCGGCTCGTCTACAAGTACATCCCGGACCTCACGGTGATGTTCACGCAGTATCGGACGCGCGAGATCGATGTGACCGGCATCCAAGGGATTCCGATCGACCTGTACCCGGAGGCTAAGAAACTCCCGGCCCCCCAGTTCAAGGTGCTGGTAACCCCGAGCACGACCTACGAGTCGGTGGCGCTCAACTTCCTCAACCCGCTGTTTCAGGATCGCCGTCTCCGCCAGGCCCTCTACTACGGGATGGATAAGCGGCCCATTGTCGACGGCATCTTCCAGGGCCTGGTGCAGGAAGCGGAGACGTACGTGCCGCCGCAGTCGTGGGCGTACGATCCGAAAGTCAAAGGCGCGCACAAGTACAACCCCGACCTCGCGAAGGAGCTGCTCGAGCGCGCCGGCTGGATCCCCGGGTCCGACGGCATTCGCGTCAAGAACGGCCAGCGGCTCTCGTTCGACAACTCGACGACCGCCGGCAACAAGGTCCGCGAGCAGATCCAGCAGATTCTCCAGCAGCAGTGGCGGCAGATCGGCGCCGAGATGAAGATCAACAACATGCCGGCGTCGGTCCTATTCGGCGACTTCTACCGTTTGTCGCGATTTCAGTCGGTGCTTATCGGCATCGCGATGGGACCCGACCCAGACCACAGCTATCGCATCCACAGCAAATACATTCCGGTGCGCGGCGGCAAGGGGCGCAACGGCATCGCGTATGCCAACGGCGAGGTCGATCGCCTGCTCGATGCCGGCCTGCGCGAGATCGATCAGACGAAGCGCAAGGCGATCTACGCGAAGCTGCAGGAGGTGCTGGTCATCGACCTGCCGCACCTGCCCATCTACCATTACATCGGCATCACCGGGATCAACGCCCGGCTCCAGGGCTACGCCCCGAATCCCAACGTGCTCGAGGGAAGCTGGAACTCGAATACCTGGTGGATGGGATAAGCGGGTAAGGGGCGATCGCCTTGGACCTCGTAGCGCTCGTGCGTCGGTGCCGCTCGAGTGGCTTCGATGGCGGCTCGTTTCGTTTCCGCGACGGCGCCCTCAGCGTGACATGCCGGCGTTTCGTTCGGTGTATCCCCGTAGCCAAGTCAGGATCTGCGGCCAGCCGCGGTGGCTCATGCGGGATGTCTCCGTGGCGAGACCGGAGTGGGTGATACGCACCTTGGTGACGCCGCCCTGCTCCTCGAAGTCCCAGCGCACGACGCTCTCCGTCGCGTCGCCCTGCCAGTCCGGCAGCCACGTATGGACGACCAGACGGGGCCGGTCGATCTGGCGGTAGACGCCGGTGACCGTGACAGTTTTCCCGCCGTAGCCGTAGCCGCGCATGACGAGCTTGCCGCCGGCGCGGAGGTCGGACTCGATTCGCGTCCAGCCGAATTGGCCTTCTTGTCCCCACCATTTCACGCACTGCTCCGGGTCGGTCAGCGCTGCAAAGACGCGCTCGGCCGGCGCGTTGATGGTGATCTCTTCGACGATCGTATCTTGTGCCCGGGTCGGGCTCATGGGGTCTCCTCCACGTAGCGCTTGAGATCGCGCAGTGTCGCACGCCAGAAGGCGCGGTAGTCCTGAAGCCATGCGTCCACGGTGCGAAGGGGCTGAGGGTTCAGCTCGCAAATTCGCGCGGTACCCTGCCGGCGAGCCACGACGAGGCCCGCCGCCCGCAGCACCCGCAGGTGTTTCGAGATCGCGGGACGGCTGATCTGAAAGTTGCCGGCGAGGTCCCCGACGGGGCGCCGGCCGCCCCGCAGCAGGCCGAGAATCCTTCGGCGCGTCGGGTCGGCCAGCGCGCGAAACACTGCGTCGCGTCGGGTGTCGGTAACGGTAACCATTTAGTTACTGAGTAATGTAACCGATCAGTTACTGTTTTGTCAAGCGTCGAGCCGGCTCCCGGCCTAACGGGCTACTCGGGTTGGGCGAGCGCGTCCCAGCACGTGCGGCTGAGGCGGCCGATGTGCCCGGTGGCCGCCGCCTTCCCCGGCTCACCGTTCCGCAGCACGCGAGGCACGGGATACGTGTACACAGTCAGGATGAACAGCGGCCGGCCGTTTTGGAAGATGATGCCGGCGTCGTTGACCGCGTTACCGCCGGTGCCGGTCTTGTGCGCCACCTTGGTGCCGGTCGGCAGCAGGGCGGGGAGCCGCGCGGTCAGATTCTGCCAGCTCAGAATGTCGAGCGCGTAGCGGCAGAGCTCGGGCGTGACCCCGAGCCGTTTCGCCGCGGCCGGGTCATCGCTGCCGTTCAAGATTGACTCGAGCAGACGGCCGACGTCGGCGGGGGTTGTCGCGTTGAGGCGGTTGACGTCGTGTGGCGGCACTTCACCCGGCGGCATGAGCGGGTAGTTTTCTTGGGGAATGCCGGCGCGGTGCGTCGTCCCTACCATGCCGATCGACCGGCACAAGGCATTGATCTTGTCGAGGCCGAGCAGGTCGGCGACCGTCCCGGTCGCGACGTTGTCGCTGACGATGATCATCATGACGAGAAAGTCGTGCAGCGTCAGCGTCGAGCCCGGCCGGAAGTGCTGCATGCAGCCGCTGTCGCTAATCTGGTAGCGGGCCTCGATCGCCAGCCGTTGGTCGAGCGCGAGCCGCCCGGCCTCCACCTCCCCGAGTGCGGTCATCAAGATCGCGATCTTTCGCGTGCTCGCGGACGGCACTACCACGCTGCCCCGGCGGTCCGCCGAAACACCGCGGCGCAGGTCGCGGAGGTACCACCCGGTCTCGAAGAGCTGTGCATCGCAGAGGTCATTCAGCGAGGACGCGAGCTGCTCGGGTGCCGTGATCACGCCGAAACACCGCCTTCCGCTAAAGTCGGGTGAGGGACTGGTATTCGCCGTCGGAAAGGCGCAGGCCCGCCGCGGCGATGTTCTCTCCGAGATGCTCCGGCGATCCCGTGCCGGGGATCGGCAGCACCGCGGCGGAGCGACGCAGTAGCCAGGCCAACGAAATCTGCGCCGGCGTCGCGCGGTGCGCGACCGCCACCTTGTGGAGCGCCGCCGTGAGCGCCTTCGCTCCGCGCCGCGCGCCGGCAAGAGGCGCCCACGGAAGGAATGCGAGCCCCTCCCGCGTGCACACGTCCAGGACGTCGTCGGACTCCCGTTCCGCGAGGCTGTACTCGTTCTGCACTGAGACGATCCTGGTTGCGGCCTGCGCCCGCCGGAGCTCGTCGACCGACACGTTGGAGACGCCGATGTGCCGGATCTTGCCTTGCGCCTGCATTTCCGCGATCGCGCCAACCGACTCGTCGATTGGGACCTTTGGATCCACGGTGTGCAGTTGGTACAGATCGATCCGTTCGACCCGCAGCCGGCGCAGACTGCCGTCCAGTGCCTCGCGGAGGTGCGCGGGCCGCCCGCGTGCGATCCACGCGCCTCCCGGACGGATGAAGCCGCCTTTCGTCGCGATGACGAGGCCGGCAGGGTAGGGGTGCAGGGCTTCCGCGATCAACTCCTCGGACACGCCCGGCCCGTACGAGTCCGCGGTGTCGATGAGTGTGATACCGAGCTCCACCGCCAGCCGTAGGACGGTGAGCGCGCGGGCCCGGTCGCGTGGCGGGCCGAGACCTCCCCGGCCGAGGATCCGCAGCGCTCCGAAGCCGAGCCGCGACACGCGCAGGTCGCCGCCGATCGTGATCGTGCCCGCGGCGGCCGCGTTCAGAGCGGGACGGGATTCCGGCATCCCGTCGGTGCCGTCGCGCGACGTCACCGCGTTTTTCGGGCCATCATCGCGTCGGCGAGCGGGCAAGGCGTGTTGCGAATTGCCACGCTGACGAGCGACGGCCGGCCGGACTCCCGCGCCCGCCGGATCGCCGGGGCGATCTCGCCGGGTTGCGTCACGTGCTCGCCGAACCCGCCCAGCGCGTCCACCATCTTGTCGTAGCGCACCGGCCGCAGCTCGGTGCCGACCGCCCGGCCGTAGTACGCCAGCTGGAAGTTACGGTCGATGCCCCACAGCGCGTCGTTGCCCATGACCGCCGTGAACGCGGCGCCGTGCCGGACCGCGGTGTCGTACTCGATCCCGTAGAATCCGAAGGAGCCGTCCCCGATCAGGAGCATCACCTCCGCCTCGGGCCGCGCCAGTTTCGCCGCGATCGCGTACGGCACGCCGCATCCCAGCTGGCCGAGCGGTCCCAGTCGGAGCCACCCGCCGGGATTCCTCGCCTTGAGGTAGCTGCGGGCCCATCCGGCGAAATCGCCTCCGTCGACGACCAAGACCGTGTCGTCATCCGTCATTGCATCGACGTCGCGCAGCACACGCATGGCGTGAAGCGGCGTCTCGTCGGTGCCGAACGCTTCGAACCGGCGGCGCTGGGCGTTGCGCGTTTCGGCGAGTTGGCGCCGCCATGCCGCGACGCCGGTCCATCGCCCGACGCCGGGACCGGCATCGCGCGCCGCGGCTGTCATCTGCCCGACCACCGCGCCGATATCGCCCAGGATTCCGACGTGCACGCCCCGGTTGCGGCCGATCTCCGCCGGCGACGGATCGACCTGAATCAGTTTGGCCGCCGCGTCGAAGAACGGCGTTCTCCCGTAGCGGTAGCGGTGGTCCAGGCGCTTGCCGAGCAGCAGGATGACGTCGGCTTCGCGGAAGTGTTTCGCGGTGTCGTTGAGGGCCGGGTCCGCGTATCCGAAGCAAAGCGGGTGGTCGTCGGAGAGCAGCCCGCGCGCCTGCTCGACCGTAAAGCACGGCAGGTTGGTCGTCTCGATGAGTTCCCGAAGCGTCTCGGGGGCAAGCGATGCCCGTGCCGCGTTGGCCGCGACCACGACGGGACGGTCGGCCACGCGCAGCACCGCGATCGCCTGCTGAACGAGCGCCGGGTCGCCGAGCGCCACGCCGGGGCTGCGGTATTCATCCGGCGGGTACGCGTGCATGTCGGTCTCCGCGACCACGGCTTCCTGGATGTCGATCGGGACCGTCAGGTGCACCGGGCCGCGGCGGCCTTCGAGCGCGGTGCGGAACGCCGTGGCGATCATGTCCGGAATGCGGCGCCGGTCCGGCACCATCCACGCGCCTTTGGTGGCGGGGGCGGCCAGGCCGACCTGATCGATCTCCTGAAACCCGTACATTCCGCGCTCGGCGAGTTCACCGCATCCCGCGAGCAGGATGACGGGGCTCTCGCTCGCGTGGATCGGCGGCAGGGCCGAGATTGCGTTGGCGAACCCCGGGCCGCCGGTGACGAGCGCGACGGCGGGCTCGCCGGTCACGCGGGCCCACGCGTCCGCCATGTGCAACGCCGCGGCCTCGTGGCGCGTGTCGACGAGCTCCATTCCCTCGTCGACCGCGGCGTCGCAGATCGGCAAGATGGTGTCCCCGACGATGGTGAACAGCTTTCTGACACCTTCGAGTTTGAGGCAGCGGAGCGCGAGGTGCGCTCCCCGCAGGGTCATCTTGAGGGTCCTCCCCGGATGCGGGCGATCGTAGCGAGATTCACTTCAAACGTTCGTCGTCCTGGCGAACCCCGAGTCCGGCTGACGATCTCTCAGGCCGTCCGCTGTGCCAGCGCCGCCTTCACCCGCTCGGGTGTAAACGGCACCGTCCGCACCCGCGCGCCGGTCGCGTCGAAGATCGCGTTGGCGATCGCCGGCGCGGTGGCCACGGACGCGGGCTCCCCCGCACCATAGGGCGGCAGCTCCGGATGGTTGATGAGCACGATCTCGATCGCGTCGGGCGCCTCCGGCGCCATCAGCACCGGATAAGTGTGCCAGTCCACGCTGGTCACGCCCGACTTGTCGAACCTGACCTCCTCCTTGAGCGCCCGGCTCATCGACTGGATCAGGTTGGCCTCGATCGTGCCGCGCAGTCCGTCCGGGTTGATGATCAAGCCACAGTCGTGCGCGATCACGAACCGTGTGACGCGTACCTCGCCTGTATCCTGGTTGACTTGGACCTCGGCGACCGTGGCGACGACGGTGTTGCCGCGTGGCGTGTAGGCGATCCCGCGGCCGGCGGCGATCCCTGAGCGGGAGACGTCACGGCGCGGCGAGGGACGGACGACCCAGCCGGCGCGCTGCGCGGCGGCGCGGATCACGGCGGCGTCGCGCGGCTCGCGAATGTACCGGAGCCGAAACTCCACCGGATCGGCGCCGGCGGCGGCCGCCACCTCGTCGACGAACGACTCACCCCCGAACGTCGTGGCGGGCTGGCTCGGGGCCCTCAGGTTTGAGGTCCGCAGCGGCGAGCCTTCCTGCGGCCAGGGCACGATCTCGCCGGCCTTGCGCTTGGCGGCGAAGACGTAGTTTTCGCGGAGCGCCGGCAGGGCGTCCGTCCCGCCGGCCGGCAACCCCGTCAGCTGACCGGCGAGCATGTCGCCCGCGGTGCGGGCGGTTGCCGGCGTGCCGCTTCCGGAGAACCCACGCGCCGTGTAATCCCATGCGACCACCGTGCCGCGCGCGTCGAGCCCCGCCCGGACGGCCATCACGACGGGCGGTCCCTTCGGATCCCAACCGGTTTCATCGGCGCGCATCCACTGCACGCGCACCGGGCGGCCCGCCGCCTGCGAGAGGAGCGCCGCGTCGCCCGCCGCGTCGTCGGCGCCCGCGCGTCCGTACGAGCCGGCGCCGGGCATCCACACGACGTGGACCTTGTCCGCCGGCACGCCGAGCAGCTGCGCGATGCCCTGCTGGAGCTGGTGGGGATGCTGCGTGCTCGACCAGATCGTCGCGGCGCCGTTCCGCACGTCCGCGACGGCGCACGACGGCCCCATCATCGCGTGCGACTGGAACGGCCACTCGTAGCGGGCTTCGATCGTGCGCGCCGCCGTCTTGAACGCGGTGTCGGCATCGCCCTCGGCGGTCATGATCTGACGGGTGGTCGGCGTCATCGCCCACATGGCGCGGTAGAGGTCATCACCCATCACCGGCCACCGCGCCTCAGACATCGACCAGGTCACGGAGAGCTTCCGCGACGCCTGTATCGCGTTCCATTCGGAGTCGGCCACGACGCCGACGAAGCTCTCCTTGGCGACCACCTTGGCGACGCCCGGCACACCCTGCGGTCCGTCGATGCGGACGGGCTTCGCGCCCGGAACCGGAGGGCGGACGACGCGGCCATGCAGCATGCCGGGCATGCGCACGTCGACGACGTAGCGGTACCGGCCGGCCGCTTTGGGAGGAATGTCCATACGTCGCACCGGCTGGCCGACGATCTTGTACTGATCCGGGAGTTTGGGCTGCGCCGGCCCCGCGGCCGACCCACCAAGGGTTGTCGGTGCGGCATCGAACCGGCGGCCGCCGATGAGGTCGCCGTACGACACGCTTCGCGCCGCATCACCGGTGACCCGGACGATGCCGTCGCGCACCGAGAGGCGATCCGCCGGAACACTCAGTCGCGCCGATGCGAGCCCCAGCAAGATGCGGCGTCCTTCGGCGGCGGCCTGACGAACCGGATTCGCGCCAACCGCGATCGACGTGCTGCCGCCGACGCCTCCTTGGTCGGGAGTGAGGGCGGTGTCGCCCATGATCACCGAGACCGATTGCACCGGCACGTCGAGTTCCTCCGCGACGATCTGCGCGAAGGCAGTGGAGACGCCCATGCCGAGCTCGACCTTATCCGTGAAGATCGTCACGCTGCCATCGCGTGCGATCGCGAGCCAGGAATCGATCGTGGCGCCGTTGCCCGCCGGCGCCGCGCCGGCGGGCAACGGACGCCCGGCGA
>DATEGA010000273.1:0-16903 GCA_035280345.1 bacterium
CCTGGGGGCTCCGCCCCCGCCCGCCCCGGCGATTATTTCCGGCGGAGCCGGTCCAGTTCGAGCAGCGCGAGCGGCTGGAAGCGGTAGTCGGTAAGGTTGGCCGCGCCGGCCACCACGGTCGTCGGCTGCACCAGGGACACATACGGCGAATCAGGCGCGGCGAGCCGGCGATTGTACTGCTCGTACATTGCCGCCCGCTTCTGCTGATCCGGCGTCTTCGCCGCGTTGCGCACGAGCGCCGCCGCCGTCGGATCCTGCCAGTGGACCCGCTTGTTGATGAACCCGGTCACGAAGTACGACCAGTTGTCCGGATCCATGAAGTCAGGATACCAATAGCCGATCGCGGTCTCGGGCTTGCCCTGCCGATAGTAACTCAGGAAGATCGACTGCTGTACGGGCTGCAGGCGCAGGTCGATGCCGATCTTCGCGAGGTCCGCCTGGACCTTCTGCGCCAGCCGGTCGACCGGCAGGGCGCCGTAGTTGGTAGCGGACGGCCACGTCATCGTCACGCTTGCATGAGAAACTCCCGCCTCCCGCATCAGGGCCGCGGCCTTCGCCGCGTTGTGCGGATACAGCAGTTCCTGATTCAGGGAGACCGGGAATCCGAGCATGCCGGGCATCATGATGCTGCTGATGCGACGGCCGTGCCCACGCAGCACGCCCCGCACGATCCCGTCGTAGTCGATCGCGTATTTGGCCGCCTCACGCACCTTCGGATTGCTCCAGGGCTGGACGCTGGTATTGAGGCCCAGGTACACCGTAAAGGCCGACGGGTCCTCGAACAGCTGGACCCCGGGCCGGCCGCGCAGGGCATCCGCCTGATCCGCGCTGAGATCCATCGAGAGGTCGGCGTCGCCTCGCTGCAGGGTCAGCGACTGGGTCGCGGCGTCTTTGATGTGCTTGACGATGACCTGGCGGAAGAACGGCTTGGGACCGTAGTAGGTGTCGTTTCGGTCCAGAACGATCTCGGTCTCCCGGGTGAACCGCCGCAGAATGAACGGTCCCGCGCCGGCGGAATGGCCGTAGAACCACGCCTCCGCCTTGTCGAGCGTGTCCGCGCCCGGCGCCTCCACTCCGCCCTGCGCCCGCACGGTCTTGCTGTCCAGGATATCGAAGACGCCCGCGGCGAGCGCGGCCAGGAACGTCGCGTCCGGACCATTCAACACGACCCGCACGGTGCGCGGATCGACGACGTCCACCGACTTGATCGGATCGGCCAGGAAGGACCCGTAGCCCTTGATGTTCTTTGTCCGCAGCAGCGAGAAGCGGACGTCTTCCGACGTCACCGGGTTCCCGCTCGCGAACTTGGCGTCGCGCAGCTTGAAGGTATAGACGGTTGCGTCTGGACTAACCGACCACGACTCGGCGAGATCGGGCTGGACATTCCAGAAGTTCGGTGATCGTTGTTGGACGAGCCGGCTGTACGGCTGCACCTGGAACCAGCTGTCGCCCGTCTCGTACGACTTGCTCGGATCGGGCGTACGAATTCCCGAAAGATCGGCCGCGACGATGAGCGTGTCCATCCGGCCCGCCCCGGCGGCTTGGAACCCCAGACCGCCGGTCATCGCGAGCGCAAGGGTCACGGCGACTGCCCACAACGGCCGAAGGCTTCGCTTCATGCGCTACCCCCTCCCCAGACTATTGTCCTACGGTTGCATGGAACGCCGCGCGACTCCTTTCTATGCCTGCCGGCTCAAAAAACGGGCGCGGCCGCCGCGCCGCCGCCCGAAAGGTCGTCGGCGGCGCCACGGTGAACACGCAGAAGCCGCACGGCGACGCCGTCGCATCTCCGGCCGGTGACGCCGGTGTGTTCCGCAAGGCGAGCATTCACCATCTTGGAACGAGGTGACGCACGGGATGAAGTTTGCGCTGACGCTGCCGAACCGCGGCGTGCTGATGGGTCTGACGACCCCGGAGCAGATGCTGCAGATGTCCGAGATCGCGGACCACTCGGGCCGCTACAGTGACGTGTGGGTTGGCGACAGCCTCCTCGGCAAGCCGCGCATGGAGTCGGTCACGCTCCTCGCCGGTGTCGCCGCGCGCACGAAGCGCGTGCGGCTCGCGCCCGCCTGCATGGCGAGCTTCCCGCTGCGCGATCCGGTGCTGCTCGCGTACCAGTGGGCGAGTCTCGATCTGCTGGCGGGTGGCCGCACCCTCCTCATGGCCTGCACCGGCATCGTGCCCCAGGCCGGCGGTGCGGTAGAAGCCGCGCACTATCGGGTTGACGGCAAGGCCCGGGCCGAGCGCCTGGTCGAGTGGATCACGATTCTCAAGCGGCTCTGGACCGAAGACGAGGTGACCTTCGAGGGCAAACACTACCGCCTGCAGGGCATCACGATTGACCCGAAGCCGGCCGCCAAGCCGCGGCCGCCGATCTGGATCGCCAACAACGCCACCGGATCGCGGGAGCGCATCGAGCGCACGCACCTCCGCGTGGCCCGGCACGCCGACGGGTGGCAGACCTCGCTCTCCGACCCGGAGGACGTCCAGTGGCGGCTCGAGGACGTCCGGCAGAAAGCCCGCGACGTGGGGCGCGATCCGGACGAGCTAGAAACGAGCGTCTACCACAACATCAACGTCAACGAGGACCGGGACGCGGCCCTCGAGGAGTCGAAGCGCTTTCTCGACATGTATTATATGGTGAATTTTCCGCCAGATCGGGTGGCCAGTTGGACCGCCGCGGGGTCCCCGAAGCAGTGCATCGAGCACATCAACGTGTACGCGCGGATGGGCATCAACACGATCGGTTTACGCTGCACCGGCTGGGACCAGATGGGGCAGTTGCGCCGCGTGATCGAAGAGGTGCTGCCCTACGTGGAGGGGAACGGCCGCTAGCCGCGGCGGCGGCGCACGACGCCGCGTCGGAGACTAGCGCAGCCAGACCGTCTTCTCCGTCGCGGGCGTCCGCCTGCGGGTCGGCACTTCCACAGGATAGCCGGCATAGATGATGCCGATGACCCGGCGGTTGTCGGGCAGGTTCAAGAGGCGCCGCAGCGCGGGATCGTCGCGGATCGCACCCGTCCGGTAGTAGGTCCCCAGACCCTCGGCCCACGCGCCGAGCATGAATGCGTAGGCCGCCCCGTAGGTCGCCCAGATGTCCTCTTCACGCGCCTCGAGATCCTCCGGCATCGCGGAGGTCACCGCGATGATCAACGGCGTCTCCGCGGCGTCGCGGTAAACCTTGTCGAGCGCCGCCTGCACCTCGGGCGCGTCGGGATTGGGCATCGCCTTACGCCGGGCGTCGCGCCGGATCTCCGCGAACCGCCGCTTTGCCTCGCCGTCCAACACGAAGAACTGCCAGGGCTCGGTAACTCGGTGATTGGGCGCCCAAACCGCGGCGTCGAGCAGCCGTTCGACCAACGCGTACGGCACCGGATCCGGCTTCAATTTGGGCACGCTGCGCCGGCTCCGGATGACGTCCAGCACCGCCGCGGCACGGTTCGGGTCAGGCATCGGTGGCCTCCTCGAGAGATATCGCCGGTATGCGTTCGCCGGCCGGCACGGCGACCGCCAGCCGGTTATCGGGCGGCGCCAGCGGACAGCTCCAACGCGGATCGTACGCGCATGATGGATTGTACGCGAAATTGAAATCCAGGACGAGGCGCCCGTTTTCGAAACCAAGGTCCGCGCCCTTGACCGTGTCCAGCAGGTAACGGCCGGCCCCGTACGTTTGGGCGCCGCTCGTCCGGTCCCGAAACGGCAAGAACAGCCCCCCGCCGTATCCTTCGAGCCAGTACAGCGCAAGCGAGCACGGCACCCTGAAGAGATGGAACCGCGCCTCGGCAAACCGGATAAACCGGTAGGTGCCACCGTCACTTGCGGCCACGAGGAGGCACGCGGGCGGCACGTCCACGACGTCCGCGAGCACGCGCGCGCCTGGATCGTACGCAAAATACGAGCCGGTGTAGCGCGCCCGCTCGGCCTCCGGCACGGGCGACTGCGAGTGGTTCCGGAACAGCCCCTCTCGCGCCGCACACCACGCCGCCCACGCGGCCGCCGGATCCCGCGAGGCCCGGACCGATTGGTACAGCGCAAAGACGCGCTCCTTCCAGTCGAGGAGCTGCAGGCGGCCCGCCGCCCCCCCTTCCGTCGCTGCCTCGGGCCGCTCCGGATCGATTTCAGGCGCTCCTCGCCGGCGCGTTTCCACGGGCCCTGAGGCGGGTAAATTGAAGACGACGTGTGCGCAGCTGTTTCACACCGGACCGGGGGTGTGTGCCAAAATGGCGAATCAACTCCTGAACTGCGACGTCGATGAGGCGTCTGTCGCCCAAGTCGTTCATCCGCACGGCGAGATCGACCTCGCCACCGTCCCGATCCTCCGCGACGCGCTGATCGAGGCGGTCTCCCACCACCGGCACGTCATCGTCGACCTCAGCGACGTGAGCTTCATCGACAGCACCGGCTTCCGGGAGTTTCTCGTCCATCGGCGCATCTGCCGGGAGAACGGCCGGCTGATGGTCCTGGTCAATCCCCGCGACCGCGTCGCGCGCGTCATCAACATGCTCAACTTCTTTCAGATGATCCCCGTCTACTCGACGATGGACGCGGCCCAGTCATCACTCAAGGGCGTACCGGTGGCCGACCATTAGCGCCGGACAGCGCCGGGGCCGGCGCGCCTCGCCGCGTGACGGAAGCACGTCACGAGATGGTCGTCCACGAGCCCGGCCCCCTGCATGAACGCGTAGCAGATCGTCGGTCCGACGAACGTAAAACCTCGTCGCCGTAGATCCTTGCTCATCGCGCTTGATTCCGGCGTCTCCGGGGGGATGTCTTTCGGGGTCCGCCGGGTCTTGCGGATCGGCGTCCCGCCGACGAAGCGCCACACGTAGGCGTCGAAACTCCCCAACTCCTCCCGTACGGCGAGCAACGCCCGCGCGTTGGTCACCGCGGAATCGATCTTCAGTCGATTTCGCACCAGACCGGGATCGCGCAGCAACCTGCGCCGCTGCGCCGCGTCGAACCGCGCGACCGCTTCAGGATCGAACCGGGAGAACGCGGCGCGGTAGGCCGCGCGCTTCCGGAGAATCGTCAGCCACGACAGCCCCGCCTGGGCGCCTTCGAGCACCAGCAGTTCGAAGAGCGCGCGGTCGTCGTGCGACGGGGTGCCCCATTCCGTGTCGTGGTAGGCGATCATCAGCGGATCGCCAACGGCCCACCCGCAGCGACGCCGTTCCGGAGACGCGGCCTTAGACATACGGCACCGGAACCGGACGGCGCGCCTCGCGGAAGCGGGTTGGTGCGAACAGCGCGATCTCGTGCCGCGTCTGCCCCTCCATCGCCAGGTCCGCGAGAATTTCACCGACCACGCTCGCAAACTTGAATCCGTGTCCGGAGAATCCGCAGGCCACGACACACTGCGGGACCGCCGGATGCGGCCCAATCACAAAGTGCAGGTCCGGCGTGTTCGTATACATGCACGTGCGTGCGGCGATGCACCGGCCGTTCAGAGCCGGCACGCAGCGGGCGAGATGCTCCTTCATCAACGCGATCTCCACCTCGTGGACCGCGGGGTCAATCGTGTCCGGCGTGCACGGGCTCATTCTGAGCGAGAACGCGAGTTTCACCCCTCCGCGCGGTCCCTCGTGTGCGGGGAACCCGTAGAACCGCTCGCCGCCCTCGGGAAGACACACAAACACGGGGAAACGGTCCGGGACGAACGGCTCGGTTCCGCCCGGCGGGTCGAACCAGAACATCACCACGCGGGCAACGGTCAACGGCAGGTCGAGACTCGCCGCCTCGCCGCCCGCCCAGGGCCCGGGCGTCAAGACCAGGCGCGAAGCCTCGTACGTCCCGGCCTGGGTCACGACGCGTACCCCGTCACCGGATGGCTGCGCTTCCCAGCGGAGCGCCGGCTCACCGAAGCGCAGGTCCGCGCCCCGCGCTGCTGCTTGGTCCAAGTACGCGCGGACGGCGGCTTCGGGCCGCAGAAAGCCCGCCGAGGGCTCGTACACGCCGATCATGCCAGGCTCCGGGGCAAACGGCGGAAAACGGCGGCGGATCTCCGCAGCGTCCAAGATTTCGTAGGCGACACCGGCCTCCTCCGCACTGCGCATTCCGCCGGCGATGACGCTGTGATCCGGCGCGCCCATTGCAAGGCCGCCCGTGATCGCGAGGACGTCGGCGCCGCTGTCGCGCTCGAGCCGCCGCCATAACTCGTGCGCCCGCGCGAGCAGCCGGACGTACGCCTGCTCCCGGTAGAGGGTAAATCGAATCATCCGCGAGCCGCCGTGGCTCGACCCGCGGTCATGCGCGGCCGTGTACTGCTCGAGACCGAGCACGCGGGCACCGCTGGCCGCGAGCCGTTGGGCCGCCGCGCTGCCCATCGCGCCGAGCCCGAGCACGATGACGTCGTACGCGCTCACGGACGGGCCGGTGGGGACGCGCCCTCGCCGGCGACGGCCGACATGACGCGCAGGAAATTGTCGCGGTAGATCCTTCGGAGATCCGACTCGGTGAGACCGCGGCGCCCGAGCTCGGCGGTGAGCCCCGGCAGGTGTTCCGAGTTTTCCATGCCGGGAAAGACGAACCGCGCGGTGCCCGGAAACGGCGCGCCGTCCGCGTCGGCGATACCCTGCGCGGCGTGGATCTCGCGCTCGTAGCGGTAGAAGTCGGCGCCGATCGCGACGTGGTCGATACCGGCGACCTCGATGAGATGCTCGATATGATCCACCCACCGGGCGATCGTCGGCTCCGAAGCATCGATGAAGTTGGGCACCGCCACGGCGCCGACGAGGCCGCCGGTTCCGGCGATGGCCCGAATGGTATCGTCTCTGAGGTTGCGCGGATGGTCGCGGAGCGCGCGGGCGTTGGCGTGGCTCGCGATCACCGGCTGTGTGGACGCGGCGAGCACGTCCGCGGTCGTCCGGTCGGAACCGTGCGACACGTCCACGATGATCCCGAGGCGGTTCATCTCCGCGATCGCGCGCCGGCCGAGGCGGGTCAGGCCACCGGACGAATCGTGCTCCCAGTCCCCCACCCCGAGGGCCGTGCGGCGCGCCCATGTGACGGAGAGCATGCGCAGGCCGAGCCGGTGGAGCAGCCGCAGCAGGGCCAGGTCGTTGCCGAGCGGCTCCGCGCCCTCGAGCGCGATCAGCACGGCGATCTTGCCCTGCGCGTTGATGCGGCGCACATCGGCGGCGGTCAGTGCCACCTCGATGCTGTCGCGGTTCTCGTCGATTTCGATGAAGAGGCCGTCGAGGAGCCACAGCGCGTGCCGCAGCGCGCCTTCGGGCACGTAGACCGACGGCGTGAAGATCGCGGCCACGACGGCGCCGACGCCGCCGGTCCGGAACCGCGGCAGCCAGTAGGTCCGCAGCGAATTGAAGACGCCGTCGAACCGCTGTTTCGCAATCGCGATCGGAAAGTCGTCGTGCAGGTTCACGACGCCGATGCGGCGCGTGAGCTCCGCGTCGGCATCGGTGAAGTACGGCGTGGCGGCCCGGCCGTCCACCTGTCGCGCCGCTACCGGAGCTCGACGGTTTCCATCAGTTCCATCGACGAAGGCTGCGGCACGAGGCCCTCGACGTTGCGCTGCATCACGATGGGGACCTTCCCGTGGGCGATCAGCACGTCGCGAAAGTCGCCGAGGATCATCGTCTCGGCCTGCGCGTACATGCGCGCGCGCTCGCTCTGCGCGCTCGTGATCCGGGCCTTCGCGATCAGGTCGAGCGCGGCCGGGTTGTTATATGAAAGATAGGCGTTCTCGGGATCGTACTTCGGGAAGAAGTACCCGAGCCAGTCGTCCGGATCGCCGTTGTCCCCGATCCATCCGATCATGAAGATGGGGAACCTGTTCGTCCGGCGGTCGCGGAGATACGCGGCGACGTCCTCGGTCATCAAGTTCACCTTGATGCCGACCTTGCCGAGATCGCTCGCGACGGCGGTCGCGATCTCTTTCGGGGCCGGGAAGTACGGCCGCGCGAAGGGCAGGTACCATATGTCGAACCCGAAATCGGCGCCGACGCCGGCCTCCGTAAGCAACTGCCGCGCCCGCTGCGGATCGTACGGGATCGGTTGGATTCTGGCGCGCCCCCACAGCAGCGGCGGCATGTGCTGGTCCGCGACCTGGCCGAAGTCGCCGTACAAGGCCTTCACGATCGCGCGCCGGTTGATCGCCAGGGTGATCGCCTCGCGGACGCGCTTGTCCTTGAAGAGCGGGCTGTTCATGTTGAAGCGAAACCAGCCGGTGTTGAACGCCGGGCGGTAGGCCAGCTTGAACGCGGGATCCGCCTGCACGACCTTGACGTCGTCGGTGTTGGGGTTTTCCATCGCGTTGATCTCGCCAGCCTTGAGCGCGAGGAGTCGCGCGGAGTTGTCCTTGATCGCCCGCATGATGAGGCGCGGGGTCTTGGGGAGCCCCTTCCGGAAGTACGTGGGATTGGCGTCAAGCGTGATGTGGTCGTCCCGGACCCAGTCGGTGAACCGGTACGGGCCCGTCCCCACCGGATGCTGGCCGATATCGCGCGCGCCGTACTGTTTGATCGCGGCCGGACTGTGGAAGCCGAAGGCGATGATCGCGAGGTTCTGCAGCAGCGGCCCGTTGGGCTGCTTCAGCACGAGTTGGAGCGTGTAAGGATCAACGACGCGAGCCTCGCTGAACGAATCCGCCACAAAGCCCTTCCAGTACGTGTAGTCGTACCCCTGGACGAGATGATACGGGTTCTTGTCGTCGGCCCAGCGGTCGAAGTTGAACTTGGCCGCGTCCGCGTTCCAGGGCGTCCCGTCCTGAAACGTCACGCCCTGCCGCAACTTGAACGTCCACACGAGACCATCCGGCGACACCGTCCAGCTCGTCGCGAGATCGGGCTCGATGTCGGTCTTGCCCTGCTTCGTCCGGACAAGGAGGTTGAAGATCTGATCCGCGACCTCCCATGCCTCGCCGTTCCCCGTGACGTTGATATCCAGCGTATCGGCGTCGCCCGTCTTGCCCCAAATGAACGCCTTGGGTGCGGCCGCCTGGCCGAGCGAGGACCGCGGAACCGCGACGAGCGCCAGCGCGAGACACCCGCAGGTGATGAGCGAGATACCGACGACACTCGAGCGGATCTTCGTGCGCATGCCCTCTCCCCCCGGGCGCGCCGGCGGAACACGGTTGAGGTGTCGCGCGCCTACCCGACCCCCTTCAGCGGAAAGACGCGAGTGACCTTTTGCCGCGCGACGCGGGCCGCCGGAAGTGACAACCACCTGGTACACTCGAAGGCGTGACCGCGTCGTCCGGCATTCGTCTCACCGTTGCGCCGTCGCCTGCATTGGTCGACCGCCTCCTCGATGTGTCCGTCACCGGCTGTCCCCCGGGCCAACCCGTCGCCGTGCGGGCACGCATGCGCGACGCCTTGGATCGTCCGTGGGAGTCGGAGGCCGTGTTTGCGGCGGGCCCCGATGGCGCGGTCGACGTCGCGAAGGCCCGGCCGATGGGCGGTTCGTACGACACTGTCGACGTCCGCGGGCTCCTCTGGTCGATGCGTCTTCTGGAGGGAGAAGGCGGCGGACCGTGGGCGAACGCCACCCCGCTCGAAACGGAGTTCGCGGCGGAAGCCGCCGGAGAACCGGCGGCAACGGCCCGTGTGACCCGGTTGTTCGCGGGGCCGGGCGTGGCGCGCACCGAGGTCCGCGACGACGGTCTGTTCGCGACCCTGTTCCGGCCCGCCGGCAGCGGGCCGCGCCCTGCGATTATTGTCGTCCCGGGTTCGGGCGGCGGCGTGCCTGAGGGGAACGCAGCGCTGTTGGCGTCTCACGGATTCGTCGGACTCGCGCTCGCGTATTTCCGCGCCGGTCACCTTCCGGAATCGCTGGCCGACATTCCGCTCGAGTACTTCGAGACGGCGATCCGGTGGATCAGCCGGCACGAGGCGGTGGCCGGGCGGCCGCTCGGTGTGATGGGCGGGTCGCGCGGTGGAGAACTGGCGCTCTTGCTCGGGGCGATGTTCGCGCAGATCCGAGCCGTCGTGGGCAACGTCCCGAGCGGCGTCGTCCACGCGGGCATCTCCGGAGGCGGCTTGACCGAACGGTACCGCCGGCCGGCGTGGACGTGGAAAGGCGAGCCGGTCCTGCCGTTCCTCGCCTCGCGGGACGCAAACCAGATGGAGGAACCCGCACCGTCGACGGTACCGTTCGCTCTGACGCCGCGGTTTCTGCGGACGCTGGAAAACCGCGCGGCCGCCGAGGCCGCCGAAATCCCGGTCGAGCGCATCAATGGGCCGGTGCTCTTGATTTCCGGACAGGACGATCAGATGTGGCCGTCACCCGTCCTGGCCGAAATCGCGATGAAGCGGCTCGCGCAGCATCATCACCGCTTCCCGTACACGCATCTGTCGTACCGCGGCGCGGGCCATCTTATCGGCCCGCCTGGTTTGCCGGCCACCGTCACCGCATCGCTGCACCCGCTCGCCGGCCGACTGCTGGCGTACGGTGGCAACCCCAAGGACAACGCCGCGGCGGCCGCGGACTCGTGGCCAAAGGTGCTTGCGTTCTTTACAGACGCGCTCGCGGGATCGTAGCTCGCCCGAGCCTCTTATCGCTCGATCCCGGGCCGGATGACGGGCCACAGATACGGCATCGGTCCAACCGGCACTTCGATGAGGGCGGGCGCGTCCTCACGCAATGCCGCGGTCAACTGCGTGCGAAGTCCCTCGGGTCCGTCGGCCCGAAAACCTCGGAGACCGAACGCGTCGGCGAGCTTCATGAAGTCCGGGTTGTGCAGGTCCGACGCAATGAGGTGGCCTTGATAAATCTGTTCCTGCATGCGCCGCACGTTACCGAACGCACCGTCATTGAACACGATGGCGATCGCGTTGATGCGGTGCCGGACGGCGGTCGCCAATTCGCCCACCTGATACATGAAGCCGCCGTCGCCGCAGATGGCCACAACCCGTTGCGCCGGCGCGCCGACCTGCGCGCCGAGGGCGGTTCCGTACTCGTACCCGAGCGTGCCCTGATAGCCGGGCGTGATCAGCGTTCGGGGCCTGTAGATTGGGAACGTGCCAAATTGAATCCAGTACCCCAGTTGGGTGACACCGCTCACGACGATCCCGTCCTCGGGCAGGGCATCGCGGATTGCGTGCGCGTACGACCGCTGCGGCTCAAGCGCGCCGAGCACGGCTTCGACCTTGCGCCGGACGGCCTCGCATTCTTCCCGGCGCGACGCGCGCCGCCGGTTGTGCCGCGGGATCCGCGCCAGCAGCTCCTGAAGGACCATGCCGGCGTCGCCGACGATGCCGGTCGCCGCCGGCGAATTCCGGCCGATCTCTTCCGGGTCGACGTCGATCTGAATCACTGATTGGTCGGCCCGCGGCCGCCAGTTCGACTGCGCCGGTTGCAGAAACCGCGTGCCCACGATCAGCACGACGTCGGCCGGGGGCAGCAGCTCAGGGCCCGCGACCATGGTCTGCGCGAGGTAGTTGCGGTCCGAGACGGCCCCGCGGCCGCTGCTCGACATGATCACCGGCGCCTCGAGCATCGCGGCCAACCGCTCCAGGGACGTCCAGGCACCGGAGCGCAGCACGCCGCCGCCGGTGAAGATGACGGCCCGTTCCGAACGGCCCAGCGTCTCGGCGGCTTTCTCGATCGCATCGGGATCGCCGGCCTCGCGCTCTGGTTCCACGCGGTCCGCGAGCGCCACGTCGCCCCCGTTGAGCAGCACGTCTTGCGGGACCTCGACGACCACGGGCCGCGGGTGTCCGCTTTGCAGCTGCCGGAACGCCTCGTGCATCACGCCGGGCACGTCCTCCGGACGGCCCGCCTGGCCGCCCCACTTCGAAAAGGAACGGGCCGCGCCCAACTGGTCCGGGATCTCATGCAGCATGCCGCGGCCCCGCCCGATGGACTTGAACGGAATCTGTCCGGCGACGCACAGCACCGGCGACGAGCACGCGTACGCCGTGGAGAGGCCAGACGCCGCGTTCAAGATCCCGGGGCCGGGGACCACGAGACACGTCCCCACGCGCCCGGTTGTGCGTGCATAGCCGTCGGCCATGTACGCGGCCGCCTGCTCGTGCCGGGTGTGGTAGACGCGGACCGCATCGCGCGCCTCCCACAACGCGTCGAAGGCGCCGTCCAGCTGCACACCGGGCAGACCGAACACAACGTCGATGTCCTGGACCTTGAGCGAGCGGACGAGGGCCTGGCCTCCCGTCATCTTCGCCCGAACCGGCTGCGCTTGATGCCCCGCTACGCCGACGGCCGCCCGCGTGTCTTGCCCTCGCCCCGCGTCACTGTTCGTGGTCATAAACGGCCTCCGTTTTCGTTTGCTCCTGCCGAGCCGTCGAGACGCTCACGGCGTCCGGTCCAAGCGTCGCCCGGCAGTCAACCGCGACCGCGCCCTCACCCGCCGTGCGGACGACAACGGGATTGACGTCGAGTTCGACCAGCCGCTCGCCCAGGTCCGCGGCCAACAGACTCACCCGCCCCACAATGTCGGCAACGCGCTCGACGTCGAGCCGGCGCCCGCGCACCCCGGCAAGGAGCGGCCACATCCGCAGTCCCTCGAGAAGCTCGACGGCGCGGCCGGCACTGACCGGCGCGGGCGCCAGTTGCACGTCATGCAGGACTTCGACCAGCACCCCGCCCCATCCCACGAGCACGACCGGCCCAAACTGTTCATCTCGGCGCGCGCCAATGATGACCTCGGCCTCTCCCTCGACCATCTCCTGCACCGTGCAGCCTTGGAACTCCACCTCCGGCAGCCGCCGCACTGCCGCGGCGATCCGGTCCCACGCGAGGGCCACCGCGTCCGGCCCAGTCAAGCCGATCTGAACGGCGCCGGCGTCCGTCTTGTGCACCAGGCCGCGGCACACCGCCTTCAGTGCAATGGGGTAGCCGAGCGCCGCCGCTGCGGAGACCGCCTCCTCAACGGTCTTCGCCATACGCTCCGCCGCGACAGGGATGCCGTAGGCTTCGAGTACCGGCCGGACCTGGGGAGCCGTCAGCATGCCCGCCGGAAGGCGCCGCAGCATCTCGAGCTGATCCGGAGCGGCCTGAACGCGGTCCGGTGCAACACGGCGGCCGCGCAACGCCCGGGGGCGACCGCTCCACAACGTCGCGACGCGAAGCGCGTCATCGAATCGGTCGTAGTAGTGGCAGCCGAGTTCTCGAAGAATCCGGCGCGGACCCTCGGCCGCCGAGCCGGGCGTCACCGCGAACAGTACCGGCTTACCGCTTCGCAACGCCGCGGAGCCCAGCGCCCGCGTCGTCTCCTCATAGAACGGCACCGTCGTCAGCGGCACGAGCACCGCCCCCACGCCGGGATCCGCGGCGAGCACCGACATCGCGCGTTCCGCGGCGGCGACCGGATCCCCGTCGCGGCGCCCGCCGAGATCGATCGGATTGTCGGCCTGCGGCGGCAGCAGAATCTCCACCAGCGCGTCTTTGGTCCCAGACCGAAGGACCGCCAGTTTGAGCCCGGCTTCAGTGACGCGGTCCACGGCAATCGCGGCCCCGCCGCCCGACGGCGACAGCACGCCGATGCCACGCTCTCCCGGCACAGCGTGGCGGCGCAGCAGGTCGGCGGCCAGAATCATGCCGTCGGGATCGTCTGTGAGGAGCACGCCTCGCTCCCGGCAGGCCGCCTCGAACACGGCGTACGACCCGGCGAGACTCGCCGTATGCGAGCGCGCGGCGCGGACGCCGGCATCGCTGCGGCCCGTCTTCACCACCAGCAGGGGTTTGTCGCGTCCCTGCGCCTCCTCGGCCAGCGCCAGAAACCGCCGCGCGTTACGGAAGCCCTCGACGTACAGCGCGATCGCGTCCGTCCCGGGATCGGCCAACATGTACTCGAGGACGTCGCAGATCTCGACGTCCGCCTGATTGCCGAGCGAGACGCAGGCGCTGAACCCGATGCCCGCGTCGTGCGCGCGGTTGTACATCGACACCATGAGCGCGCCGCTCTGACTCACGAGACCGACGCGGCCCGGGAGCAGCGACTCCACCTCCAGTACGAGCGACGACGTGAGAGCGAGGCGGTCGTGCGGGTTGATCAGCCCCATGCAGTTCGGCCCGACAAGGCGCAGGCCGGTGCGGCGTACGATCTCGACGAGTGCGTCCTGCCGGGCGCTCCCGTCCCGGCCTGCCTCGGCGAAGCCGGTCGTCATGACGATGCAGCACCGCACGCCGGTATCCGCGCATTCCGCGACCGCGGGCACGACGGCCTGCGGCGGAACCGCGAGAATCGCGACATCGACCGGGCCCGGCGCGTCGCCGATCCGCGGATAACAGCGTCGGTCGAGCACCTCCGTCCGCCCGGGGTTGATGGGCAGAATCCGCCCCGCGAAGCCGTGTTTGACGAGATAGTGCATGATCCGTCCGCCGAATTTCGCCACGTTGTCGGATGCGCCGAAGACCGCGACGGATGCCGGATGCAGAATATCGGCCACCGTCGCCCGCGGACCGCCGATGGTCATCGCCTGCGCCTCACACGAACGCGGACGTCTCGAGCAGCTCGCGGCCCACGATCAGTCGCTGGATGCCGCTCGTGCCGTCGATCACTGTCAGCATTCTCGCATCGCGCCAGCGCCGCTCGACGCCGGCGGCTTCGGACAGCCCGTGCGCCCCCATGCAGTCCATCGCCGCCCCGCAGATCCGGACCGCGGCCTCGGTGGCGAAGACTTTCGCCATCGACGCCTCTTTGGGGCACCGCTGCTTCCGGTCCAGCAGCCAGAGCGCCCGCAGGCACAGCAGGCGCGCGGCGTCGAGTTCCGCGGCGGCGTCCGCCAGCGCGGTTTGAATCGCCTGGAACTTGGCGAGCGGCCGTCCGAACGCGGTCCGCTCGCGCACGTACGCGGCCGCGGCCGAGAGCGCGGCCTGCGCGAGCCCCGCGGCCTGCAGGCCTACGAGCGCCCGCGACGCCTCGATCGCGCGGTAGAACGCGTCCGTGCCGGCGCCCGGCGAACCGAGCATGTTCTCCCGGGGCACTTTGACGTCCTCGAAGCGGAGTTCTGCGTACGAGAGGTTGTGCAGCCCGACGCTGTCGAGTTCTTCGCTGTGCCAGGGGGACGCGGCGCGCTCCAGCACGAGACGCGTCGTGCCGGCGGCCGATCCGCCGGCCGGATCCGCCACGACGAGGAGCGTAATGAGGTCGCTGACTCCGCCGAGCTTGATCCATTTCTTCCGGCCGGTCACGCGGAAGTGCGCGCCGTCCGCCTCAGCGGTCGTGCGGAGCGCGCGAATGTCCGACCCGGCCTGCGGCTCGGTGATTGCCGCGGTCGAGATCCAGTCGCCGGCGAGTAGCCGCGGCAGCCAACGGGCCTTCTGGTCCGGCGTGCCGAGCGCCGAGATCGTGCGCGGTGGAACGATCTCTCCGAGGACCACCGGCCCGTGCGCGAGCGCCTCGAGCAGCAGCCCGTAGTCGACGTAGCTCATGCCGGCGCCGCCGTCGGGCTCGGGCAGCGTGCCCCCGAGGTAGCCGAGCGGGGCGAGCGCCTTGTAGATAAGGCGGAGCTGCTCGGCCGTCAGCTTGCCGCCGAGGGGCACGCCGGCGGCCACGGGCTCGATGGCGCGCGCGAGCGCCTCCGCCGCCCGTTCTTGCAGCTCGCGCTGGCGCGGCGAGAGGGCGAAGTCCACGCGCTACCGGCCTTCGAACGCAGCGTCGCGCTTTTCCCGAAACGCCGCCACGCCTTCGTGTGCGTCGTGGGAGGCGAGGATGCGCTGAGCCCAGCGCTCCTCGAGGGCCGCCGCCTCACGCACCCCGTCGCGCGCCTGCGCGCGCACGCCCTCCTTGATCGCCTGCATCGCGAGCGGCGCGCCCGAGGAGAGTCGGTCGGCGATCCTTGCAGCTTCGCCCTCGAGCCCGTCGCCGGGCACGACCCGGCTCACGAGGCCCAAGTCGAAGGCGCGCGCGCCGGAGATGTCCTCGCCGAGCAGCAGCACGTCGAGCGCGCGGTTGCGACCGATGTAGTGGACCAGCCGCACCATCCCGAGACTCCAGGTCGGGATGATGCCGAGGTAGACGTCGCCCGCGCGAAAGACCGCGTTCTCCGCGGCCAGCCGGATATCGCAGGCCCAGGCGAAACCCGTGCCGCCGCCGATGCACCAGCCGCGAACGGCCGCGACCACCGGCTTGGGGAACGTCTCGATGCGCTCGACGACGTGGCGGCCGGCCTCGCGAAACTGCCGGCCGGCCTCCGGCGTGTGGTCAGCCTCGTCGCGCAGATCGGCGCCGGCGCAGAAGGCCCGCGGCCCCGCGCCGGTCAGGATCACGGCGCGCGTCTCCGCTCTCGCTTCCAGGAGGTCGAACGCGTCCTCCAGTTCACGCAGCATCCGCGCGGTGACGAGATTCAGCGGAGGACGGTTGAGCGTGATGGTGGACACTCGCCCGCGGTGGGTCAGGGTAATGGTCTCGTACAGAACGCCTCCCCCTTCCTGAAGCCGACACCTGTAGTATAGCCACCGGGGGCGGGCGGCCGATGTGCGCGCGTGAATTAAGGTCGGAAAACGAAAGACACTCGTACGGTGAGTTTCCTCAGCGGCCGCCCATACCGCCCATGCCGCCTCTGTCCCTCATGCCTCCGCCTTCATAGCGCCAGGCCGCACGTTTGAGATCTTCACAATCTTCCCATGGGTTCTTAGCGGTTTCTTGAAGAGCGCTCGGTATAAGTTGTGGTGAGGACGCCGGACAGACCGTAGCCGGCGTGTCGGCAACGGCGCGGCGCCACTCGGCAGGGACCCTGGAAGGGGGTATCGACATGGTTCGCGTTCGGTGTCCTGAATGCGGGACCGAGACGGACGTCGCCCCCCGTCACGGCGCGGAAGTCGTCGCGACGTATTGTCTGAGGCATCGCGGTGGGGCAGACCAGCACGTACGGCTGGTGTACATGGAGTTGGTGTCGAGCGCGACCGGCTCGTGTGTGGACGAACTGGAGCCACTCGCGGCGTAAGAACTTCGACCGAGGGAGAGATCGACCGAGGCCGGCCG
>DATEGA010000274.1:0-3077 GCA_035280345.1 bacterium
GATACGGCCAGGGCACCACGTAGGGCACGAGGCCGCCGTCGTCTTCCGCGCGCGTCGCGACCGCGCGCGGCGCGGCGGTCGAAAGCCGGGCGCGGTCGAGCGCCACGGTACGGGCCGACAGCGCCTGCTCGAGCATCGACCGCGTCACCGGCGCCGCCGTCTGGGCCGCGAAGTAACTCCCCTTGTGCGGATTGTCGATTTTCACGACGAGCACGAGCTGCGGCCGATCGGCGGGGAACAGCGCGGCGAATGACGCCGTGTACTCGCCCGCCGCATAGCGGCCGTTCACGACGCGACGCGCGGTCCCGGTCTTCGCTGCCACCGGAAAATTCGTCAGGGCCGCCTCGGTGCCGGTGCCGTGCTCCACAACGCCGCGCAACAGCTGCCGCAGTGTCGCCGCCACCTCGCGCGACACGACCTGCCGCACCGGCTCGGGACGATGCCGATACCCCACGCCAAGCGGGGCCCGTGCACTCCGTACCTCGCGGATCAGCGTCGGCTGCAGCAGCAGCCCGTCGTTCGCCAGCGCCCCGTACGCTGACGCAATTTGGATCGGTGTGACCGAAAGCTCGTAGCCCATCGCAAGGCTCGCTGCGCTCGGTCGCGACCACTCGGAGGGGGGGCGCAGGCGCCCGGTGGCCTCGGCCGGAAACTCGATCCCGGTATACGCGCCGAACCCGAAGTCCCGGAGGATGGCGTACTGCTCGGCGGGCGTCAGCCGCGCCGCGAACTTGGCGATTGCGATGTTGCTCGAGACACGGATGGCGTCGGCCAGCGTCAGCGTGGGCTGGGGATCGTCGTCGGTGATGGTGCGGCCCAGCACCCGCCACTTGCCTCCTTCCCCCGACACGCGATCCGTGGGTGACACGCGGCTCAACGATAGCAGGGCGGCGGCCGCGAAGATCTTGGCGAGGGACCCTGGCTCGAAGGTGTCGGTGAACGCACTGGGGCGGGCGCCGCCGTCCCGCTGTCGTGTCGCGAGCGCCAGGACCTCGCCCGTCCCCGGATCGAGCATCACGACGTCACCGCCATCCGCGTCCATGCGGCGCAACGCGTCGTCCAACGCGCGCTGCGCGATCTCCTGCAGCTCGGCGTCGAGCGTCAGCACGACGTCGAGCCCCGGCACGGGCGGCGCGATCACGCGCGCCGGCGATTCGTACTCCCGTCCCGCGCGATCCTTCAGGACCACCGCCGCGCCAGCCCGGCCCGCCAGCAGCGTATCGAGGGCCTTCTCGAGGCCCGACGCTCCCTGGCCGTCGTCGCCGAGGCGGCCGATGGTGGCGCGCGCCATGCCGGGATCGGGATAAAACCGGTTGAGAACGGGCTCGAGGTGAACGCCGCGCAGGTTGCGCAGCGGCTGTACCTCGAGCGCGCTATAGGGGCCCGCAAAGTATGCGTACCGCCGCCGCACCTCCTCTTGCCAAGTGCGCGCCGACAGGCCGAGACGCCGGCTGATCAAGGCGCCGTCGGCCGGCGGGTCGCGCAACTCGTTGGGCGCGACGCCGACGTGATACGTCTCCTGCGTGACGGCGAGCGGTGTGCCGTGCCGGTCGAACAGGGTGCCGCGACGCGCCGAGAGCACGATCCGCTCGGTCCGCTGCGCCTGCGCCTCTTCCGCCCAGCGGCGGCCCTGGAGGATCTGCACCTGGGCGGCGCGGCCGACGAGGAGACCCAGGCCCGCGAGCACCCCGAGTTGGACGACCTGGATCCGGACTGCGGGCTTCGCCATCCCTAGTGGGACCCGCCGGGCGCCGGGACGAGCACGATCTCACTGTCGCTCGGCAGGTGCAGGCCCAGACGCACGCCGCGCGGGACCAGCACGGCCCGGCTCTCGGCGACGCGGATGCGGCGCTCGAGGTCGGCGCGGTGACCCTCGAGGTTGGCGCGTCGGGCGCGCAGATCGGCGAGCTCGCGAGCCGCGCGGTAGGCGGCGGTTTGGCGTGCGTACACGATCCACGTCGTCACGAGAAACGCGACGAGCCAGAGCGCCACCCAGTGGCGCCCTCTAGCCATCGGCAGCCACCTCGAAGGCTCGCAAGCTCGCCGAGCGGGCCCGCGGGTTGGCGCGCAGCTCGGCCGCGTCGGGGCGGATTGGCTTGCGCGTGAGCAGGCGACCCAGGGCGCGCCCGCGGCAGGTGCAGACGGGCTGGCCCGGCGGGCACACGCACGACCGGCTCCAGTCGCGGAACGCGTTCTTCACGATGCGGTCCTCGCCCGAGTGGTACGTGATCACGGCCATCCGGCCGCCGGGGACGAGCGTCGCCCGTAGCGCCGGCAGCGCCAGCGCGAGCTGCTCCAGCTCCTGGTTCACCACGATCCGGAGCGCCTGGAACAAGCGCGCGAAGTCGGATGGCCCCGCGCGCGCGCCCCGGACCTCCCGAATCGCGTTCACCAGATCGTCGCTGGTCGTAAACGGCGCGGTCCCCCGCCGCCGCACGATCGCCCGTGCCAGGCGGCGCGCCCGCGGCTCGTCGGCCAGAGTGGCGAACGCTTCGGCCAGTCGCTGTTCAGGCCACGTATTCAGCAGGTCCGCGGCCGTCACGCCCCGTCCCGCCGCCATCCGCATGTCGAGTGGCGCCCCGGGACGAAAGGTAAACCCGCGTGCATCGGTATCGAGCTGGTGAGACGAGACGCCGAGGTCGAGCAGGATGCGATCGGGGCGGAACGTTTCGACTGTCCCCAGGACCTTGGCTGATCCGAACGGGCCGGTCGAATAGCGGATGCCGCTGTCGCCCAAGCGGTCGCGCGCCGCGGCGATCGCCGCGGGATCCCGGTCCACGGCCAGCACCTCGGCGCCGAGCTCCCGAAACAGCGCCGCATGGCCCCCGCCGCCGACGGTCGCGTCCACGACGCGGCGCCCCCCGCTCGTCCACTCGCGCACGGCATCGGCCAAGACGGGAACATGGTAGCTGGCGGTCAATGCACTCCCGAAAAAGACGAAAGCCCCGCCTGCCGTGGCAGACGGGGCCGGATGCGTCGTCCCGCGAGGCGGGTTCAGGCGGGGCTGACGGGGCTCGAACCCGCGACCTCCGGTGTGACAGACCGGCACTCTAACCAGCTGAGCTACAGCCCCCTGC
>DATEGA010000275.1:0-18098 GCA_035280345.1 bacterium
CCGTGTCCGGTGGCGACCGCGTGAGAAACCCATTAAAATAAGGCCTGGAGCGCGCAACTCATGAAGGAAACCACATCGGCTCCCCGAACCCCTAGGTTCAAGTTCCAACGGCCACGACCATGAGTGGGAGGGAGACATGACCAAGGCGCAGTTCGCGGCGAGGCTCGCCGAGAAGTGGAAGACCCCGAAGGCCCACGCCGTCCGCACGCTCGACGACGTGTTGGATTCGCTTACCGCGACCCTGAAGAAAGGCGACCGCGTCCGCTTCCCCGGATTCGGGACATTCCGGGTGTTGAAGCGGAAAGCCCGCATCGCGCGCAACCCGCAGACCGGCGAGCCGGTGAAGGTGCCCGCGCGAACGGTTCCGAGATTTACGCCGGCGAAGGAGCTCAAGGAACTTGTGAAGCGCGCCTAAGCCGCAAAGCTAACCGTTGATCGGGCCGGCGGGGAAGGATCCCGCCGGCCCGGTTGTTTTTCCGCCGACGCCGCGGGCCGGCGGCCCGCCTGTCTGAATCGGCCGCCACCTGGGTATCCTGGCACTTTGTCAGGAGACCTGCTACTATTGAATGCCGGGAGTAACGAAGTAAATAGATACGCGCGACAACGAACTCGAGCCGCGACGCTCGGGGAGACGGCATCCTTACGCCTCACCCGCCTGCACGGCTCCGCGGGAGGCCACAGCAACCGATGCAAACCAATCAAATGAAGCTGCTCATCGGGGGCGTGCAGCTTCGGGACGGCGTCTCGACGATCACGGATATCTTGGGGCGCCTGCTGACACGCTCCGGTCTGTTTGTGATGGCCGTCGAGCGCGGGTTCGCTTCGACGATCTACGGAGCCCACCAGTACGATCCGCTCGTGATTTCACCGGAGCCGCCGATCTCATGGGGCGACTCGCGGATCGACATTCTCGTCGGCCTCGAGTACGATGGGAACCCCGACTCGAAGGTGCAGCCCAATCGCGACACGCTGCTCCGGCACGCCGGCGAGCTGCGCGACGGTGGCGTGGCGATCTACGACAGCTCGACGGGAATCGTGCCGACGGACGATCTCGAGGCGCGGGGCGTGCGCGTTTTCCCGATCCCCGCACGCCAGATCGCGCAGCGGGATCTGAAGAAGGAAGTCGTCAAGAACGTCGTTATGACCGGCGCGCTGTTCCGGCTGCTGGACTTCGACCAGGACGAGAGCCGGCTCCGCCGGCTGCTCGAAGAGCGGTTTGCGAAGCGCGGCGGCGGGCTCGTCGACCTCAACCTCGAGGCGGCGCGGCGGGGACGCACGGCCGCGGAGGGGATCCTCACGGAGCGGGGCTGGCGCGACATCGGCATGCGTATCACGCCGGTCGCCGGGAAGCCGCCCGCCCTGTACATCGGCGGCAACGAGGCGCTGGCGATCGGCGCGATCCAGGCCGGGACCCGGTTCTACGCCGGGTATCCGATCACGCCGGCCACCTCGATCCTCGAGTTCATGCAGCGCCATCTGCCGCGGTACGGCGGGCGGGCGCTGCAGGGCGCGAACGAACGCGAGTCCATCCGTGCCGCCCTCGGCGCCGCGGCGGCCGGCGTGCTCAGCATGGTCGGCACGAGCGGGCCCGGCTTGTCGCTCAAGGTGGAAGAGATCGGCGTCTCCGGCATCACCGAGACGCCGCTCGTCATTGTGGACACGATGCGCGCCGGCCCGTCGACCGGGATGCCGACGAAGCCGGAGCAGGGCGACCTGTGGCTCGTGACCGGCGGTGGGCACGGGGAGATTCCGCGCATCGTGCTGGCGCCGTCCACGATCGAAGAGTGCTGTTCGATGATGCGCGACGCGGTGCGGCTGTCCGACAAGTATCAGTGCCCCGTCTTTTTCCTGACGGACCTCAACCTGAGCGAGGGCCGTGCCACCGTGCGGGAAGACGCGTTCAAGAACGGCGGCCCGGTCGGCCGCGAAGTGTTGAGCGAGACGGACGTCCATGAGGCGCGCTACCTCCGGTACCGCCTTACCGGCTCCGGCATTTCGCCGCGCCTCGTGCCCGGCACCCCGGGAGTCACCGCGAAGGTCAACAGCACCGAGCACGATGAGGCGGGATTCGTCACCACGGACCGGCCGATGCGCGTCGCACAGATGGACAAGCGTATGCACAAGATGACGGAATACTTGGATCACGACGCGAAGCCGCCGCAGGTCTACGGCACGCTCGGCAGAGGGCCGATCCTGGTCGGGTGGGGGTCCACTAAGGCGGTCCTGTTGGACGCGCGCGAGCGGCTGCGCGCCGACGGCGTCGACGCCGCGGTCGTGCACTTCACCCACCTCTGGCCGTTCCCGACACAGCTGGCGAAGCCGCTGCTCGATCGCGGCGTGCCGGTGGTCGTCTGCGAACACAATTACCTGGGGCAGCTGGCCAGCCTGATCCAAGCCCACTGCCTCATTCCGACTCGGCGCGTCCTCAAGTACAACGGACGCCCGTTGCATCCGTCCGAGGTCGTTCGCGCCGTGCGCGAGGTCACCAGCAACGGCGCCGGCACGATCCGCCTCGGCGGCAAGGAGCCCGTGATGGTCGAGGTGTCGCTCGATGCCTGAAACGAAGCCGGCGCAGCCGGTGAAGTCGATCTGGGAACAGAACGCCACGCCGCGGCACCGCATTCAGTGGTGTCCCGGCTGCGGCGACTACGCCGTCCTCAACGCCCTGAAGGCCGCGCTCACGACGCTCGAACTGACGCCGTCGGAGGTCTTTCTCGTCGGCGGCATCGGGTGCTCGGGGCAGATCCGCAACTACCTGAACGGCAACACCTTCTACGGTACGCACGGCGGTGCGCTTGCCTACGCGCTCGGCGCGAAGATGGCCAACCCCGAGCTCAAAGTCATCACGCTGGCCGGCGACGGCGACACGCTGGCGATCGGCGTGGAGAACTTCGTGCACATCTGCCGGCGCGATCCGGACATCGCGCTCGTCATCATGGACAACGGGGTCTACGGCCTGACGAAGGGGCAGGACTCGCCGTCCTGGGGCCTCGGACAGCCCGAGATGAAGCTCTCCGAGGAGCATCCGCCCTTTCTCGATCCGCTGAAGCTTGCACTCGCCGTGGACGCCACGTTCGTCGCGCAGTCGTTTTCGGGTGACCCAAAGATGACGACGCAGTTGATGGTCGAGGCGGTTCGGCATCCCGGCTTCGCGATGCTCAACGACTTCTCGCCCTGCGTGACGTACAATAAGCTCAACACGTACGATTGGTTTCGCGAGCACGTCGAGCCGGTGCCCGACGGCCACGACCCGACGAGCCTGGAGGCCGCGGAGCGGCTGATCCACGACTTCGACCGCCGTCAGAAGCTGCCGGTAGGCGTGATCTACCGGCACCCGCGCAAGAAGGAGCCGGCGAAGCGGCTCCCGCTGTGGCCGGCGGAACTTGCGAACGTCGACGTCGAGCCGATGGTCGCGGGGTTCCGGTAGGCGTTACGCCCGACGTCGGGCGGCACGGGTTCTTTCGGCCACGCCCAGAATTCGCGGCAACGCGGGTCCTGGGCGTGAACTCGTGTGGGGGGACGCAGTGAGCACAAGCAGGACACCCGGCCCGCCCGTCGAGGGCTTCGACCGCGGCGCACTGTTGCGGCACCGCAACTACATCAAAGTCGCGACGCGGTCGTTCCCCGCGGGGCTGATCCGGCGGGTGCTGGCGGCCATGGACGAGCGCCGCCGGACGCGCCGCGTAGGCCCGGAGAAGGCGGGCCGCCTGCCGGAGATGAGCCTCGCCGAACTGCAGCGGGAGATCGCCTGGCGTCTTGGAACCCTCCCGCCGGACGACGCCCGGGCGATCGCCGAATTTGTGCGGGAATTGGCCCCACGCTCTCCCTCGCCATCACGCTTCGCCGTCCCATAGCAGTTTTCGGTGAAACTTATGGCGAATTTACCTTCACGATGGTTCCCCGCAACGACGGTCTTGGGCCGTGCCGACCGGGGCACGACGGAAGGAATGGGCAAGAGACCATTGAACTTACAGGCCACTCGGTCGGGGCGGGTGGGCGTAAGGCGGTCTACCACACCGCAAATACCCGGGGTGCCCTTTGGGCAGCGGAGGGGAGGACTTCATAGTCGCCGCGGGGGCGGCGAACGTTTGTCGTTCGAGTGGGTGGGGTGCATATGGTACGCACTTCGTTCCACACACTCGCAGGTGATGTCATGTACGGCGACGGCGGGGCATAACGTAGTCCACAGTAAACGGCAAACGGCGAGGCCGATGCCGTGAGTAAGATCCCACCCGACCCCAGACCGGTGTTGCTGATTTCGTGTTCCCGCATTTTCGCGGTGGTCCGCCAATGGACGCGGACCATCGTCGAAATGAACGTGCGGGCTCCGAGCGAGCGCAACGAGTTTGTGGATCCTCCGCCTTGGTTGCGCCGAACGCTGGCCGCAAGCTTCCTTATCGACGTCGCCGCTCTCACACGGCTTTCCCTTCACGACGTTCCGGCCGTGGCCGGGCTCACCGCCGTGTACGGGCTGACGATGCTGGTGCCTCCCGTTCCAAGCCCGCTCGGCATGATTCGGACGCCGCGCGTGGCGTTTCTCGTGACGCTGATGCTCCTCTGGTCCCCGCTGCACACGTTGATTGCGATCGCGTTTGGCACGCTGCTGGCTGTGTCCGTCTTTCGCCTCTACGAACCGTGGCGCGCGCTGATCAATACGTTTTGGTGGGCCTATCCGGCTGCGCTGGGATCCGCGGTCGGGCACGCGCTGCTGCGGGCCATTCCCGGGCGGCTCGTCGGCATTACCGGCGCGAGTTTGGTCATCCTGGTAGTGTACCTGCTGGCCAACTTTGGGTTGCTCGCGCTGTACCGCCGCCTTCGGCACGGCGAGCCGTTCTTCGCATATTGGTGGAGCTGCCTCAACGAGAATCCGCTGTCGCAAATCTTGGCGGTGCCCGTTCCGATCCTCCTCGGAACGATCGCGATCGGATCCGGACGCGGGGCCTGGGTGGCGCTCGCGCTCACGACATTATCCGCGATCACCATGCCGGCGGTTCGCGCGCAGTTGGCGGTGTTCTTGGCATCGCAGCGCACCGTACAGGACATCGTGCGCGCGCTGATGATTGGTCTCGAGCGGGCGGTTCCAGGCGCGCACGCCCACGCACAGCGGGTGAGCGCGCTCGTCGACGAAGTCGGGCGCGGGCTGCGGGTGCCCGCGGCCACGCTCGAATCGTGGCGCATGGCCGCACTTCTTCACGACATCGGCCTGATCGACGCCGAGAGCCGGGCGGCGCCGCCGGTGAGCCACGCGATTGTCGGTGCGCGAATTCTCGTGTCCTATCCCGACGCGATCGTGGCCGAGATGGTGCGAGAGCATCACACGCCGTGGTCCGCGGTCACGCCGCGGCTCAAAGGGGCCGCGGCGCTGGGCGCACGCGTCCTCGCCGCCGCGGAATGCTACGACGAGGTTCGGCACGGGGCGCCGGCGGTTCCCGGGAGAGCGACCCACGCCGCGACCGTGGAGGCGCTGCGGCCGCTGATCGGGTCCTACCTTGACCCTCGCGTCGCGCCGTTTGTCCTGGAAACGGCAGAGCGGTTAGAGCATCACCGGGCGGCGTCGTGACGATCGGCCGGCGTCTCTTCATTCCGAGCGCGCTGTTTCTTGCGGTTCCCGCGGGGCTATTCGCGCTAGCCGGGCTCCGTGCGCAGCCGACGCTGGCTGATCCGACGCTGCTCCTCGCCACCGCCGCGGCCGTGGCCTGGCTCGCCGCCTACCCGCTGCGTATCTCCCCGAGCGACGACTTTCCGCTGGTGATCGTGCCGGTGATCGTCGCGCTCGGCGTGGGGCGCCCCCTGATCGCCGCCGCCGGCGCTCTGGCCGGTTTGGCGCTTGCGGCGAGCACGGAAACGGAGCGGTGGGGCGGGGCGCGGGCGATCGAGGAAGGGACGGCGCTGACCGGCGCCGTGCTGGCTGCCGCGCTGCTGCCGTACGTGCCTTATCGGCTCGGCGATCTCATCTTGGCGGCGGTCGCCTATGCCGCTATCCGCACGCCGCTCGTCGCGACGCGGATCGCGCGGAACGAGGGCATGACCTGGGGCCGAGCGTTCGTCGTCGTCGCCAGCGGGTGCGGCAGGCCGTTCGTGATCTCGATCCTGTTGGCGTTGGCCACCGGGGCGGTGGAGCGCATTTGGCTGCCCGAGACGAGCCGCGTCGCGTTGAGTGCGCTGCCACTGCTCGCCGGCGGCGTCGTCCTGCACGTGTTTCACCCGCAGTCTATGAGCGGGCGCGAGGAGCGGCGCGTGCTCGCGACGACCGCGGTCCTGGCGAACGCGATGGACGTCAAGGACAGCCGGACCGGCCTCCATTCGCAGGACGTCGCCCAGCTTTCGAAGCGGATCGCGCGCACGGTCGGCGTGAGCGAACGGTTGGCGCACGATGCGTTTATGACGGGTCTCCTGCACGACATCGGCAAGGTGGCGGTGCCCGACGCCATTCTCCAGAAGCCCGGCGCGCTCAGTCCGGAAGAGTGGGACGTGATGCGCTCGCACGTGGTCGACAGCGCCGAGATGGTCGACTCGATTGCCGGGCTCTCGCGCATCGCGCCGATGGTCCGGGCGAGCCATGAACATTTCGACGGCAGCGGCTATCCGGACGGACTGCGCGGCGAGGAGATCCCGCTCGCCGCCCGTATCGTCGCGATCGCCGACACCTATCACGCGTTGACAAACGACCGCGTGTATCGCCCGCGCCGGAGCACCGAGGCGGCGCTGGCCGAATTGGAGCGCTGCAGCGGTACGCAATTCGACCCGGCGCTGGTGGCGGCGCTGAGGACGGCCGTCCACGGCTCCGCCGGCGCGGCGGCGAAGGCCGCGCCGGCGTGGCTGACGGTGCTTCGCCGGCCCGCCTTTGCGCTGCTGTGGTTCGGGGAGATGGTCTCGTTTCTCGGCGACGAGGTCTTCTTCATCGCCATTACGCTCTGGGTGTATGCGCTCACGGGATCCGCTGTGATGCTCGCGGCGGCGCTCTCCGCCGGATACGTGGCGCAGGCGGTGTTCAGCTTTTTTGCTGGGGCCGTGGCCGACCGCGTCGACCGCCGCGCGGTGGTCGCGATCTCCGATGTCGGACGGGCGGCCGTGGTGGCGGCGCTGCCGTTCGTACTGCCGAAATCGCTGCCCGCCGGCCTCGTGCTTCTCGGGGTGCTGAATGTCGGCTCCGTCTTCTTCCGGGCGGCGGTGACCGCGCTGTTGCCCTCGATCGCCAGCGTGGAGGAACTGCCGGCGATCAACGCGCTGTTTCAGACAACCGAGCGCATCGCCGAGATCGCGGGCGGCGTGCTGGGGGCGGCCGCGGTGCTGACGCTCGGCTACGCGGGCGTGATGTTCGCCGACGCCGGATCGTTCCTGGTCAGCGCGTGCTGCGTCCTGCTCATGCCGCTCGCCTGGGGCGCGGGTCTCGGCGTCCGGCGCGGCGCGACGATCACTTCGGATCTGAAGTCCGGTCTGCGGTTCCTCTGGCAGACTCCCTTCCAGCGATATTTCGCGCTGTTGATCCTTCCGGGGTACCTCACGCTGGCGTTTGAGGCGCTGCGCGCGCCGATGGTTGTGCACACGGCGCACCTCTCGCCGGAGGCCTACGGCGTCGTGAACAGCACGCTGGGGGTCGGAAAGCTCGCCACCGCCCTTGTCCTCGCCGGGCTCACCCGGCGCTGGGCCACGCCGAATCTGGCCGTGTTCGCGTACGTACTGGCCGGGTTCGGCGTCGCCGTCTTCGCGTCGGCGCCGTGGTTTATTGGGCTGATTGTGGGCACCTTCATTTTCGCGGTCGGCAACATGATGTCGGGCATCGTGAACGCCACGCTGGTCATGCAGGTTACGCCGCTGCCGCTGCTGGGACGCGTGCTCGGAAACCGCCAGATGCTGCTGCAGGGGACGCGCCTCATCAGCGCGCTGGCGCTCGGGGGGGTTGCCGACGCCGCCTCGCCGCAGGTCGCGCTGTGGATCATGGCCGGCGCCTGTATCACGGGCGTGACCTGTGTGTGGCTGCTCACCGGGCGCTACGTGGCGGTGCCGTCGCCCGCCTTTCCGGCCTTGCCGGCGGCCCGCGCACAGTCGGTCGCCGACGCCGGGCCGTAGGCGAGCCAGGCGGGCCGGCGAAGAGCCGTCAGTTCAAACCAAGATGAGTTCTCCGATTCCGGCGTGGCTCACCATGCTGATGGCCGGCCTGGCCGCGATCGTGGTCTGGGTCACCGCGACCGCGCCCCACTTGAGCGGTATCGACCGGTTTTTCATCTTGTTCTTCTTGATCGCGTCGGCCGCATACGTTCGAGGGCTTCGGGCCGGCCTGGCCGCGGCGGCGCTCTCGGTGCTTTCCGCGTGGTATTACGAAGGCCGCCTCCCGAGGTCGCAGCTGCCGCCGTCGCAGGCGCTCCTCACGCTCGGCCTCTTTGCCCTGGCCGCTTTCGCGCTCGCTGTCTGGATGGCAGCCGCGCGGGCCGGCGGGCGCAGACGCCGCGACGCCGAGCAGGCGCACGCTCTGCTCGCGTCGGTGGTCGAGACGTCCGACGACGCGATCTTCAGCAAGGACCCGGAGGGCACGATCCTCAGCTGGAACGGCGGCGCGGAGCGGTTGTACGGTTATCGCCCGGACGAGATCATCGGACGGTCGGTCGCGGTGCTCGTGCCGCCCGATCATGCCGACGAAGCCCGCGCCATCCTAGACGGCCTGCGGCGCGGGCAGTCGTTCCGGTACGAGACCGTCCGGGTGCGAAAAGACGGCACGCGCGTCGACGTGGCGTTGACGATCTCGCCGCTTCGCGACAAGTCGGGGCGCGTCATCGGGTCGTCCACGGTGGCGCGGGACGTCACCGAGCGCAAACGCGCCGACCTGCAGCTCCGCGAACACGGCGAGCTGCTCAACCTGTCCTACGACGCGATCTTCGTCTGGGAGCTCCACGGCGGCATCACCTTCTGGAACCGCGGTGCCGAGGCGCTCTATGGCTTCTCGCAGGCCGAGGCCATTGGCCGGGTCTCGCACGAACTCCTTCGCACCGTCCGGCCGGGCGGATTCGGGCCGTTCATCGACACGCTCCAGCAGACCGGCCGCTGGGAAGGCGAGATCCGCCATCGGACGAAGGACGGCCGGGAGCTGCTCGTCGATAGCCGGCATCAGGTGATCGCACGCGGAGACCGGCGCTTCGTGTTGGAGATCGCGCGCGACGTCACGGCGCGCCGCCGCGCCGAGGAGCGCCAGCGGATCCTCGCTGAGGCGGGCGCCACGCTCGCCCGCTCGTTGGACGTCGTGGAGACGCTCGAGGCCTTGGCGCGCACGGTCGCGACGACCGTCGCCGACGTCTGCGGCGTCCACATCGTCCGGAACGGCACGGTGGTCCGGCGGTTTGCCGCGACGCCCGGGGACCCGCTCAAGGCCGAGGTCGTGCGGCTGCTCGAAGAGCACTACCCCGACAAAGCCGATGCGCCGCACGGCATACCGAGTGTGCTCCGTACCGGAAAAGCCGCCCTGTACCCGCAGATCACGGATGAAGTCCTGGCGACCCAATCGTCGTCCCCCGAGCTGCTCGAAGCCACACGTCGGGTGGGCTGGCGGTCCGGCATCTTCGTGCCGCTGACGGCGCGCGACCGTACGATCGGCGCGATGAGCCTCATCCGGACCGGGTCCGGCCGTCCGTACGGCGAGGATGACCTCGCGCTGGCCGAGGAGTTGGCCCAGCGCGCCGCGCTGGCCCTCGACAACGCCCTGCTGCACGAAACGGAACAGGAAGCCCGCCGTGACGCCGAACGGGCCGCGCAGCGGATCACGCGGCTGCAGACGGTCACGGCGGCGCTCTCGCGCGCCGTCACGCCGGACGAGGTCGCCGGCGTGATCCTCGAACAGGGCATCGCCGCGCTCGGCGCCGCCGTCGGCGCCTTCTATCTCATGGAGGCGGAAACCGCCGTACTCGCGTCGCTCCAAAGCATCGATTATCCGCAGGAGGTGATCCGGGAGCGCCGGTCCCGGCCGCTGACCGGCGTCACCCCCGTCACAGAGTCGGTCAAGACGCGCACGCCCCTTTACTTCGAATCGGCGGACGAGACGATCCGGCGGTATCCGGACGTCCGGGATCAGCTGCACCCGTATCCGGGCGCGCGGGCGATCGTGCCTACCATCGTCCGGGGTTGGGCCACCGGCGCGCTGCTCTTCGTCTTCCGTGCGTCGAGGACGTTCGAGGGCGCCGACCGCGATTTTATCGAGTCGCTCGCGGGCCAGTGTGCGCAGGCGCTCGAGCGGGCGCGGCTGTACGCGCACGAACACCACGTCGCGGCCACGCTGCAGCAGGCGCTGCTGCCGGCGGAGCTGCCGCGCGTCCCCGGCATCACGATCGACGCGGCGCACCGGGCGGGGAGCTCCGGCGCGGACGTCGGCGGTGACTGGTACGATGCGTTCCGGCTGCCGGATGGGCGCATCGTGGTGGCGATCGGCGACGTCGTCGGCCGGGGGCTCGACGCGGCGGTGACCATGGGCCAGATCCGCCAGGCGGTGCGCGCGGCCGCGCTCGAAGGCCACGCGCCCGCCGACGTGGTGGCACTTGTCGGCCGAATGCTCCCGCTCGCTGCGACGGGACGCGACATGACGACGGCAATCGTCGGTGTGTTGGACTCGCTGCGGTCAACGTTTACCTACGCGGCGGCCGGCCACCCCGCGCCGCTGCTCGCGGTGGCCGGACGGGTGGAGATGCTGCCGTCGGGAGGGCTGCCGGTCGGCTTCATGACCGGGCAGCCGGCACCGTCATGGACGGTGCCGCTTCCGCCCGGTGCGCTGCTGGTCATGTACACTGACGGGCTGATCGAGTCGCGCCGGGACGCGCTGGCCGGGCTGGCCGCGCTGACCAGGGTGATCGAGGAACTGGCGCCCGCCGCGACGGCGGCGGGCGCCCATACCATCCTGGACCAGGTCGACGTGGGGCACGCGGTGGACGACATCGCGCTCGTGACGATCGCCGTCGATGCGAAGCCGGTGGACCGGCTGGATCTCACGGTGCCCGCGGAACCCGACAGCCTCCCGATCGTGCGGCACGCGCTGAAGCACCTGGTCCGCGACCTGCGGCTCGACCAACAGCGCGCCTTCGCGCTGAGCGTCGCCGTCGGCGAAGCCGTGAACAACGTGATCGAGCACGCCTACGTGGTCGCGGCCGGCTCGGTGTCGCTTCGCGCGCGGGCCGACGGCGCCGTGCTGCGCATCGAGATTTCCGATCGCGGACGCTGGCGCGCCGCGCGCCCGACGAACGAGGGCGGACGGGGGCTTACCGTAATGCGCGCGCTCGTCGATAGCGTGGAGGTCGAGACGACGCCGTCCGGCACCTCTGTCCGGCTGGCGCTCGCACTGGGACACACCCAGGGCACGCCGGACGGGGACGCGTCCGAGCCGGCTGCAGCGCGGCGCGAGTTTCCGGTGTCCGCCGGCGTGACGCCCGCGCCCCGACGCCCGAGTCCCGAGTTCGCGGACCCGCAGTTCCCGGTCCGAATCACGGCCAACGCATGCCTCGTAGAGGTCACCGGAGCGGTGGATTTGACGGCCGTGCAGCGATTTGGCGCGGCGCTCGAAGCCGCGGCCGCGCAGGTTTCCGGACCGGTGATCGTGTCGTTGAGCCGGACGGAATATCTCGACAGTCACGGCGTCTCGATGCTGTTCCACGCGGCGACGCGCCTTCGGATCAACCGCCGCACGCTCTGTCTCGTTGTCCCGCCCGACACGGCGCTGAGCGGTATCATTCGCACGGTCGACCTGGGGTCGCTCTGTCCGATCTTCGATTCGGTGGACGCCGCGGTGGGCGCCGCGTCCCAGCCCAGTGGGTCCTAGCCGGCGCCGGACCACGCGCCGCGCCGGGCCTCAAGGACTGCGTGGATCTCGGCGCGGCTCGTCTGCGGATGCGTGTCGATCACGGTGACCGAGCGGGTTTCAAATCCGCCGGCGCCGGCCGCCAAGACTTCCGCCAGTCGCGCCGGTGAATTGGCCGCGAGCACGACCCGCTCCACCCCCCCGCGGTGCAGCGTCTCGAAAGGGACGGGAGCAGACGTCACCTGCACGAGCGCCCGGTCGACGGGTGCGTACGAGCGCAGCAGCCGGGTCAGCGTCTCCGCCGCTCGGTCGGCGAAGATCACGTTTGACGCGTTGTTCCATCGGGCGTTTTGCCGCGCCGTGTCCAGAAATTCGCCGGTGGTGCGCCCGATGACGCGGCGCGCCGCCGCGGCCGTGGGAAGCGTGTACGCGCCGATCCCCGCCTCGGTCTCTACCACCGTCGTGCCACCGTCGGCGGCCAGCGCGTCAATCGCCGAGGTGACGGCGGCGGCCGCGCCGCGTCCCGTCACCGGAAACGGTGCGAAAACCGGGACATGATACCATCGGTCCAGCATCGCCTCGACGACCCCCGCGCGTCCCCACCGTAACTCGTTCATTGGCTCGCCCGCGCGGGAGAGCGGCCGCGCCGGTTTCACGGTAATTTCCACCAACCGGGTAATCTCGCCGACGATTACGTCCACGACGGCGTCCCGGGATCGTGGCGACAGACGCCCGGCGTGGACCAATCCGACGGCCACCTCTCGAGACGCGTCGCCGGCTCTGATCCGGATCTGGCGCCACGCGGGGTCGGTGCCGAGGCGCAGGACCAAATCACGGAAGGCGCGCTGCATCTCGTCGAACGCCGCCTGCAGTGCTGGGGATTGAATCGGGCAGGCGCGGATCGCCACGGGCGATCCCGCGGTGACCGCATGTAGACCGAGGGCCGCCGGCCCGCCGTTGCCGGCCGGCACGTAGGTGCCGGCGGTGCGGTAACCCCACGCCGTCTCTGCGGCGACGACGCGCACGGGCACCCCGCCGAGGTCGATGTCGCTGAGTGCCCGGCGCACGAACGCGCCCTTGCACTCGGCGTGCGCCGTCGCGTCGAGGCGCTGCCACTGGCAGCCGCCGCACTGCTCGAAATGAGCGCACGACGGCACCACGCGGACCGGCGATGGACGCACCAGCGTGAGGAGATGTCCGCGGTAGGCCGCCCCGCGGCGCTCGCGCAGCTCAACGTCGGCGACGTCGCCGGGCACAGTGTCCGCGACGGAGACCGCCCACGGTCCGACGTGTGCAACGGCGCGGCGTCCGCCCGACATTTCGGTAAACGCCGCCCGCACTCGGGTGCCGGGGACCGGTGGAAGCGCCGCGTCGTGCGGCAGCGTGCTGATCGTCTCACCTCCCTGTGACTGTCCGTCCGCGCAGGCGTCGTCGTGAGCGCGTCGGTTCGTTTACAGCCTCGGGGCCGGAATTCCTCGCGTTTGCGATTCTGACGACCGGCGCGTGCGGCCGCGAAGCTGCACCACCCGGCGCCTGGCGCCCATCGCCAACCTCCGGCGTGCGGCCGGGAAAGCGCGACTTTCGTCAATCGTACAATAGTTCGGTAGGTATTTTAGTAAGCATCGCTCAACTTGGCAGAGGATGTCCAGCAGCTACTTTCCGCATGCACTGCCGTCCTATCGGTGTTCGGTAACCGTTCCACTTGTGTGTGTGGCCGTCCGGCCAAAACTCTGTTGGGGGTGTTGCACAATGCGGAAGATCTTCGCGGTCGTCGCGGTTTTGGCAGTTCTGCTGCTCGGCGGCATCGGCAGCGCCGGCTATCAAACGGGTCACGCCTACACTCCGGGTCAGATTACGGCCGACGGCGATAGCGGCCCGGGGGGCTAGAGGGACTCAAAAACGATCGCTCGGTTTGGAGGTAGGTTCAGCCGGCCGGACGGCCACCTATCCAGGACTGAAGGAGTCGAAGGTTCACCCGCCCAATAGTCAAGGACCTGTTGACGACCCGAGGGACCATGCAATGCCGCAGTCGACCTTCGGGCAACTACTGAAACATGCCAGGATCGCGCGCGGACTCAGCCAGTCCGAGGTCGCGGCGCCGGTTCTTACCAAGGCGTTCGTGAGTTTGCTTGAGCGCGACGGCGCGCGGCCCTCGCTCGACACGCTCAATCACCTCGCCGATCGGCTTGGGCACCCCGTCGCGGATCTGGTGAGCGCCCTCGACGCCCGTGCGGCCGCGCGCGTGCTCAACGATCTGGACGACCGCGGGCGGCTGGCGCTGCGCCGGCGCCGGTACGCCGAGGCCCGCGCGGTCTTCGAACAGCTTCGCGACCTGGCCGGCGCCGCCGGCATGCCCCGGCTTGCCGCCGCCGCCAAACTCGGCCTCGGCGAGTCACTGGTCTGGCTCTATCATCCGGCGGAGGCTGAACCGCTCCTGCATGAGTCTCTCAAGTACGGGCGGCGGACGCGCGACTGCTTGATCGAGTGCCGGGCGCTGCGCAGCCTCGGTCTCATCGAGCACCGCCGCGGCCGATTGAACGAGGCCGTTCGCTTATATCAATCGGTGTTGGCGCTCGTGCCGTCGCTTCCCAAGCCGGCGCCCGTGCTGCATGGCGAGGCGCTCGCCTATCTGAGCACGATGCTCTTCCGGCTCGCCCGATACGAGGAATCGTTGGCCGCGGCGACGGACGCGATCGCCATCTTCGAGGCGCACGCGCCGGAGCGCGTCCCGGAGGCGCGCTTGAGCGTGGGGGTCGTGTACTATCGGACCGGCGATCACCTCAGAGCGCTCGAGGAATACCGGACGGCGCTGCGCGGCGCCGAGCAGTATGAAGATCTTGAGGCCATCCTGCGGCTTCGCAACAACATCGGGATCGTGCTGATCGAATCGGGCCAGCCCGACGCCGCGCTCGAGCACTTGACCGTCGCTGTGACGATGGCGCAGCGGCTGTCCGCCCTCATCGACGAATGCCGGGTGTTGACGGAGTTGGCGCGATGCTACCTGGCGCTCGGGGCGATCCCGAAGGCCCGCGCCGCCGCCGAACAGGCGGTGGGCCGCAGTCACGCCCGCGGGTTCGCGGACGAGGTGGCGCGGGCGAGTATCGTGCTTGGCATCGTGTCCGTGGCCGAGCGGCGGGTGCAGAAGGGGCTGCGGTACCTGACCAGTGCGTATCGGCAGTGCACGCAGGCGGGCATGACGGTGGAGGCCGTCGTGGCCGGGCACGCCGCCGCGCGCGTCTTGTCGCGGTGCGGCAAGTCCCTCCAGGCCTACCGGCTGCACAACGAGGTGTTTGCCGCGTTGGGGCGCCTTCCAACCCAGGATGCGTGCGGCGTCCTCCGGAGAACCAAGACCTTTGACGCCGCGCTAGACCGCGCGCTGGACCGCGAGGCGGTGTCCACCGGCTAGCCCGCGCGCCCGACGCGTCGAGAAACGAAGCGGCCACACGCAGCGGCCGGTTGACCGGCCGCCGCGTGTGGCCGCACGGTCTTCTGCCCCTGCTAGCGGGATCCCGCCGGCGTTAGTGATACCACGCGGTCATCCAGCTCCGCAGTGTCGACGCGTCCTTACCGTCTGCGGCCGCGACGTTCGCGGCAAACGCGCGCATCTCGGGCCGGTCCGCCCGCTGCGCGGCGAGCTTCGACATCGCAACCGTACGGTCCAGATGCTGAGTCATGAGGGCAATGTACGTCCGCTCGAGCGCGGCGCCGCGCAGGGTCCGCAGCTTTTTGACCGGCGCCGTCGCCACGCCTTCGTTCCGCCGCGACGGCTGCGCGCCGAGTTCGTCGAGCAGGCCCACCATCTTTTGGATCTGGTCGTGCGCGCGCTCCGTGTAGTTCTGGTTCCAATGGAGCAGGTCCGGGTGATCCGCGTAGAGCGTGGCGGTCATCGCCATCTCGACCGACTCGTCATCGACCGGAATGACGGACTGCAGGTAGGCCACGTCGAACGCGTGCCCGCTGAGCTTGGACAGGTTCGCAACCGAGGGGTCGACCGGAGCGGTCGCGGCTCCGAAAGACACCGGCACCTGCACCAGCATCGCCGCCAGCAAGAGCGCGACTACGTGTGTGCTGCGCATATCTCACCTCTCATGAAGTGCGTCCCCGCGGCCGGATCGACCCCGGCCATTCGCCCTTATACCCAGGGCCCGGCACCGACGGACGGCCGCCGGGCCCACGCAAAGGAGTGGCGTCGCCGGCGGCCTGAGCCCCGGGTGTCACCGCCGGTACCTCGCGCGGCCGTCGTCGTAGACGTCGCCGCCCCGGCCATCGTTCGCGACGACCACTGGAAACTGTTCGACCGCCAGCCGGTAGATCGCTTCTGCGCCGAGGTCGGGAAACGCCACCACCTCGGCGTGTCGCACACAGCGGCCGAGCAACGCGGCCGTGCCTTCGACCGCGGCGAAGTACACGGCGCCATAGCGCGTCATCGCTTCCTTGACCGCGGCCGAGCGCCGGCCTTTGCCGATCATGCCCCGCACGCCGCGCTCGAGCAGCGCCGGCGTGTACGGGTCCATGCGTGACGCCGTTGTCGGCCCGGCTGAGCCGATCGGCCGGCCGGGCCGCGCCGGGGTGGGGCCGCAGTAGTAGATGGTTTCGCCGGCAAGATCGACCGGGAGCGGCGCGCCGGCCGCGATCATGCGGGCGAGCCGCTCGTGGGCCGCATCCCGTGCGGTCAGGATCGTTCCCGAAAGCAGGACTTCGTCGCCGGCGCGCAGCCGCGCGAGCTGCGCCGGGAGGAGCGGCGTCGTCAGGACGGTGGGGGTGGCGGCGGGGCCGTTCAGAGCACCACCGTGCCCGCGCGGTGCGAGTGGCAGTCGAGATTGACCGCGACGGGGAGACTCGCGATGTGCGTCGGGTGCTCTTCCACGTGGACGGCGAGTGCGGTGATGCGCCCGCCGAAGCCGCCGGGGCCGATGCCGAGATCGTTGATTCGCCTCCGCAGCTCCGCTTCCAGGGCCGCGGCGCCGGGGTCAGGTGAGGGTTCGCCGATGCCGCGCAGCAGCGCGCGCTTGGCGAGAAGCGCCGACTGTTCGAACGTTCCACCGAGCCCGACGCCCACGACGAGGGGCGGGCTCGGGTTCGGTCCGGCCTCGGCGACCGCGCGCGTCACGAAGTCGACGACGGCCTGCCGCCCCTCGGCCGGCGTGAGCATCGCGAGCCGGCTCATATTGTCGCAGCCCGCGCCCTTCGCAAGCAGCGAGAGGGTGATTCGGTCTCCGGGGACGATCCGCGTGTAGACGATCGCCGGCGTGTTGTCGCCGGTGTTCTGCCGGTCGAGCGGCCCGCGCACCACGGACGCGCGCAGGTAGCCCTCGCGGTAGCCGCGGCGGACCCCTTCGTCGATCGCCTGCTGGAGATCGCCGCCGGTCACGTGGACGTCCTGTCCGAGATCCAGAAACACGACCGCCGTGCCGGTATCCTGACAGATCGGGAACCACTCCTCGCGGGCGACCCGCGCGTTCTCCAAGAGGCGCGCAAGCACCGTCCGGCCGATCTCGGATTCTTCTGCGGCGTGGGCGCGCTTGAGAGCCGCGACCATGTCCGGGCCCATGCGGTGGTTGACCGTGATGCAGAGGTCGCGCAGTACCGCGGTGATTTCCTCGGCGGAGACGGTGCGGACGGGGCTCATACGACCCCGTCCGCGCGAAGCCGCTCGAGTTCCGCGGCGTCGAGGCCGAGCCGGCCGTAGACTTCGCCGTTGTGGGCGCCGAGCGGCGGTCCTGCGTGCCGCAGCGCGCCGGGCGTCGCGGAGAACTTCGGGACAATCCCCGGCATCTGCAGATCGCCCGTGTCGGGATCGTGCACCGTCGCGATGTCACCGCGCGCGGCGTAGTGCGGGTCGTTCACGATGCGCGGCACGTCGTACACTGGACCGGCGACCGCGCCCGACTCCTCGAGGCGCGCGAGCGCCTCGGTCTCGCTGTGCCGGCCAAACCACTCCGCGAGGATCGCGTCGAGAGCCTCGTTATGCCGCACGCGCGACGGGTTGTCGCGGAACCGCGGATCCTCGACGAGGCCGGGCTGCCCGATTGCCGCCGCCAGACGCTCGAAGACGCGCTGGCTGGTGGCGGAGATGGCGATCCAGCCGCCGTCGGCCGTGTGGTACAGATTGCGGGGCGCGGCGTCCGGGAAATGGTTGCCGGTGCGCCGGGCGACGATGCCGAGTGCCGTGTACTGCGTGATGTGAGGAATCAAGAGCCGGAACAGGGGCTCGTACAGGCTCACGTCGATCACTTGGCCGGCCGCCGCCGCCGCGCCGCCCCCTTCGGAGACCCGCCCGCGGGTTCCGCCGGTGTCGCGCGCACGCAGCGCGGCGAGGATCGCGAAC
>DATEGA010000276.1:0-3005 GCA_035280345.1 bacterium
CCGTCTCTTGGTGCGAGCGCGCGTCCAGCGGCGCGAACGCCTCGCGCCCGCGCTGGGTCGGCGCGAGCAGGCGCTGCCGGCGGTCCGACGCCGAGGCCATTCGCCGAATCAAACCTCGGGCCGCGAACCCGCTAAGGATGCGGCTCAGATATCCCGGGTCGAGATCGAGATCGCGGCCGAGGTCCGCGGCGGTCGGCCGTGACCGCTTGGCGATCTCGTACAACACCCGTGCCTGTGTCACGGAGAACGGGCTCCCGAGATAATCCTTGCGCAGTACGCCGATGCGCCGCGTGTAGTACCGGGTGAAGGCTCGGACCGCCTCGACGCGCGCCGCGAGGACGCGGTCAGGCATCCTCACTCACGATCTCGTAATGCCGAACCCGCGTGTCGTAACGCGTGAGCAGGGCCGCCGCCTCGGGCTCGACCACCGCGGCTTCGACGTCCGTTCCGGCGAACCCGCGGATCGCTTCGAGGGACCGCCACCGGGTTACAACCACGACTTCGACCTCCCCGTCCGCGTCCCGCCGGAACAGCGAGGCGCCGGCGTAGCCGTCGAGGGCTTGAAGGTGCGGCAGGACCCGTGTGCGCAAGAACTCGGCGTAGCGCGGCAGCCGCGCGGGCGCCGTCCGCGCCGTCCAGACGCGGGCGATCAAGGCGCGCCCCCGACCACGACGGCCCAGGGCTGCACCTCCCAGCGCCGGACGAGGCCCTCGCGGACGTAGGGATCGGCCTCCGCGAACGCCTCGGCCGCCGCGCGGTCCGCGCTCCGGAACACGAGCAGGGCGCGGGTCGGCGGATCCCCGAGCGCCCCCGCCAGGATCAACTCGCCACGCGCGGTGGCGGTGCGCACGCGCTCGAGATGCGCCGCGCGGTGCGGCGCGCGCTGCGCCACGAAGTTGTCCACGACCTCGTACAACAGCACGTAGTGCCGGATGGCGCCAACCTGTCGCATCGCGCTCACCTGTCCAAGTCCGGTGCGGTTAGTTGGATCTCGAGCCGCCGGTTGGCCTTGCCTTTGTTCTCAGTCTTCACGATCCGCAGCGCGCCGATCTCGCCGGTGCGCCGTACGTGCGTGCCGCCGTCGGCCTGCGCATCGTAGCCCTCGATCTCGATCACTCGAATCCGCTCGACATCCTTCGGCACAAGGTCCCGCGCGAGCCGGACGAGGTCCGAACGCGCGAACTCTTCATGCGTCACAAACCGCACCGCGATCGGCCGGTTCTCCACGAGCACCCGGTTGGTCTCCCGCTCAATCTCACCGACGCGGTCCTTGTTGAGATCCTCGAGCGAAAAATCCATCCGTGCCCGGTCGGGGTAGATGGCGCCGCCCGTCACCTTGGCGTTGAAGAGCCGATAAACCGCGCCCACCAGCACGTGCAGTGCGGAATGGTGCCGCATGATCGAGTACCGCCGGTCCCAGTCGAGCGCCGCCCGGACGGGCGTCCCATCCGGCGGCGGCGGACCGTCGAGAACATGCCAAACGTCCCGGCCATCCCGGCGCATCTCGGTGATGTGCCGCTCCTCGCCCTCCCAGCGCAGCAAACCGGTATCGGCGGGTTGCCCCCCGCCGCCCGGATAGAGTACCGTGCGGTCGAGCGCCACCGCCGCGTCCCCGGCCGACTGCACGACCGCACCGGTCTCACGAAGATAGCTATCCTCAAGGTACAGAAACTGCGTCATGGCGTTATCGTGGCAAATATAGTTGACCTAGTCAAGTATATGGCCGAGGCCCGGTACGCCGGGAAAGGCCCGTCCGGGCGCGAATGCTGTCGGTGGCCGCTACGCGGCGGTCCGACGCAGACTAACGTGCCGCGCCGGCGGGGAGATCGTCATGCGCTTCCAACGAACGTGGGGCAGCGCCGCCGCGGCGTTCGCCGCGGCCGTGCTGCTGACGGCAGGCCAGGCAGCGGCGCAGGCGCCGGCTACGCCGTTTCCCGATGTGCCGCCGTGGCACTGGGCGTATCAGGGTGTCACGCGTGACGCCCAGGCGGGGCTGCTCGTCGGTTACCCGACCCCGCCGGTAGAACTGGTCGAAAACACCTTGACACAGGTCTTCGAGGGATTCGTCCACGCCCGGACGCCGGAGGCTCAGGCGTGGGTCGAACGCTTCACCTACAACCGGCCGACGTCGTGGCCCGGTCCGCTCGAGCGCTCATCGATTACCGGATTTGTGCTGACGGGAGTCAAGACCGCCGTGACCGGGGATGCCGCGACCGCGGCCTTCGCGGCAAGCGTGACGCCGCGGACTGGTCGCGCGACGACCACGCCAATGCGCGTCGGCCTGCGCCTGATCGACGGAGACTGGAAGATCGACTACGCAACGCTGGCCGGGCAGAACCCGGTCTTTCGATAGCCTCGCGCGCTCAGGCCGCGGGCCGACGTCCGTAGGCGGTGATAACGGTGAGCCCGGCGCCGCGCACGCCGGAGAATCGAGGAACGCAGCTTGCGCGGCAATCTCTTCTTCCGTCGCCAACTGTGCACTGATCCTGTCGCGACGGAGTTGCCACGCGGCGGAGTGTATGGCGGAGGGAGGGAGATTCGAACTCCCGAGGGGTCGCCCCCTAGCGGTTTTCAAGACCGCCGCAATCGCCCGCTCTGCCATCCCTCCGGTGCCAGTATAGCATCGGCGTTCCGCTCACACCGCTGAGGTTTCCGCCTGTGACACCGCTGCACGGGACGGGAAAAGACTTGCATGGAGGCAGGCCCATCCAACTGCTTCAATTGTGAGGGGGTGTTGCATGAAGTCGCTTCACGTCCGTGTCATGCGTGTCGTTGTGGTGGCCACCATAGCGCTCACGGCGTCGGCAGCCGCGGCGCAATACAACACGCAGCCATCGCAGCCCGCGGCACCGGCGCCCGCCACTCAGACGCCCGCGCCCGCCACTCCGGCACCCGCGCCTGCCACTCCGGCACCCGCGCCTGCCACTCAGACGCCCGCGCCTGCCATTCCGGCAACCGCGCCCGCCACTCAGACGCCCGCGCCTGCCACTCCGGCAACCGCGCCC
>DATEGA010000277.1:0-2490 GCA_035280345.1 bacterium
AAGGACTCCCCGGGCCGGGGTCGACGCAGGTTCGGGAACTCGTGGGACCGGGACGCGCCGGGCCGTCGCAGCGTGCGCCGGTCCCGGCGCCGGCGGGCGTGGCGCACGAAATCGACCGGGCGCTCTCGCAGGACCCGCTGCCGGCCGACTACGTCACGTTGATCCGCCGCTATTTCGATACGCTCGGAGGCAACCCGTGAGCAACCTCGCTGATCGTCCCGCGGCCGATCCGGCCGCGCAGTCCATGGAGGAGTTCCGCCGCACGTTCGGGCTCGTGCGCGGCGAACTGGGCCGCGTCATCGTCGGCCACCGGGAACTGCTCGACCTTGTGGTCACAGCACTCTTCGCCGGCGGCCACATCCTGCTCGAGGGCGTGCCGGGTCTCGGCAAGACGCTGCTCGTGCGCGCGCTCGCGCAGGCGCTCGACGTGCGCTTTGCCCGCATCCAATTCACACCCGACCTCATGCCGGCCGACATCCTGGGCACAAACCTCGTTGTGCAGGACGACGCCGGGCACCGGCGGTTCGAATTTCAGCCCGGCCCCATCTTCGGGCAGATCGTGCTCGCCGACGAGATCAACCGCGCCACCCCGAAGACCCAATCGGCACTGCTCGAGGCGATGCAGGAGCACGCGGTGTCGATTGCCGGCGAATCGCGGCCGCTCGACGAGCCGTTCTTCGTGCTGGCGACGCAGAACCCGATCGAAATGGAGGGCACGTATCCGCTGCCCGAAGCGCAGCTCGACCGCTTCCTGTTCAAGCTGCGCGTCGCTTTTCCCGCGCTCGACGAACTCCGCGAGATCGCCGAGCGGACGACGGGGCCCGAGACGCCCGAGGCCCGCCGCGTCGTCGACGGCGCGACACTGCGCCGGCTGCAGATGGTCGCGCGGGAGGTGCCGGTCGCGTCCCACGTGCAGGATTACGCGGCGCGCCTGGTGCTGGCGACGCATCCCGAGCCGGAGCGCACGACCGACACCGCCCGGCGGTTCGTGCGCTACGGCGCGAGCCCGCGCGGGCTGCAGGCGCTGATCCGGGCCGGGAAGGTGCGCGCACTTGCCCAGGGCCGGGCGCACGTCTCGACCGAAGATCTGCGGGCGCTCGCCGCGCCGTCGCTGCGCCACCGGGTTCTCTTGAACTTCGAAGGCGAGGCGCAGGGGATCGATGCCGAGCGCGTCATCGAGGACGCGCTCCGGCACACCGAGGCGGAGACGGCGCCCGCGGTCAGCGCGTAGCCCGAGTATCGCCGATGGCCGTCGACCGACCGGCGTCCGTGCCCGCGACCGAGGGCAGCGGCCTGCTCGACCCCGCGTTCCTGCAGCGGCTCGAGGCCCTCAGCCTCGTCAGCCGCCGCCGCGTCCGCGGACGGCAGCACGGTGAGCGGCGCAGCCTCGTGCGCGGGCGCGGCATCGAGTTCGACGACTACCGGGCGTACGAACCTGGTGACGATTACCGCTACATCGACTGGAACATTGCCTCGCGGCTCGATCGCCTCTTCGTGAAGCTCTTCAGCGAGGAAGAAGACCTCGACGTGCGCCTGCTCGTCGATGCCAGCCGCTCGATGGCGGCCGGGTCCCCGAGCAAGCTGCGGCTCGCCAAACAACTCGCCGCGGCGATCGGCTACATTGGCCTCGTCAACCTCGACCGCGTGGAGGTCGGCGCGTTTTCGTCCGGCCCGGGCCCCCGGCTGAGCCGGCTGCGCGGCCGCGCCCGCGCCTTCGACCTGCTCCGGTTCCTCGACGGGATCGAGCCTGAAGGAACGACCGATCTCGGATACGCGCTGCGGCGCGCGCTCGAGGAATCGCCGCGGCGGGGACTGCTCGTCGTGATCTCGGATCTCCTCGATCCCCACGACTATGAAGAGGGCTTTCTGCGCGCGCGGCACCAGGGTGTTCAGACCTTCGTGATTCACGTGCTGGCGGAGGAAGAGCTGTCCCCGCGGCTGTCCGGAGAACTCCGCCTCGTCGACGCGGAGACCGGGCGGGCCGTGGAGGTGACGGTCGACGCGGAGGCGATGCGGGCGTACGCTGAGACGCGCGATGCCTATCTCGAAGGCATCCAGCGGTTCTGCTTCCGGCACGGCATCGACTATCTGCGGACGACGTCCGGTGTGCCGGCGGACGCGCTTGTGCTGCGGTACCTGCGGCAGGGAGGCCTCGTGCGGTGAGCCTCGGCGCACCCGCGGCGCTGTGGGCGCTGGCCGCGATCCCGGTGCTCGCCGTTCTCTACCTGCTGCGCGTACGGCGGCGTGAGCACGTCGTGAGCAGCGTGCTGCTGTGGGTGAAGTCGCAGCCGTCGCCGTCGGCGTTCCGGCCGTCGCGGCGGATCGAACGCAGCCTCCTTCTGTTGCTGCAGGTCATCGCGGCGGCCGGCCTGGCCGCCGCGCTGGCGCAGCCGGCGCTGCTCGGCTGGACCGCTGAGCGCGGCGATGTCGTGCTGGTGCTCGACGCGTCGCTGTCGATGCGTGCGCGGGATGTTGTGCCGACGAGGTTTG
>DATEGA010000278.1:0-2513 GCA_035280345.1 bacterium
TGCCGCTCGTCGCCTTTGCGCGACCGCTCGCGCTGCTGTTTCTGCCGTGCGTGGTGCTGGCCCTGCGGCTCGGCCGCCGCCGCACCGGCCGGCGGTGGCGTATCGCCTCCGCCATGCGTGCGGCGATGCTGGCGTGCCTGATTCTCGCGGCCGCAGGTCCGGCCGTCCGCGTACCGGCCACCGGTGCGTCGGTCGTATTCGCGGTGGACCGCTCGCTCAGCGTGACGGCGTCGGGCGCGGGAGACACGGAAACCGCGTTTGTGCGCGCCGCGCTCGCCCGGATGCGGTCTCAGGATCGCGCCGGGATCGTGACCTTCGGCGGACGCGCCGCGCTGCGCGTGCCTGTGGCGCCGCGCGTCGCGGCCGGCGACCTCGGCGTGGGCCCTGAACCCGATGCGACCGACGTCGGTGCGGCGCTAGATCTGGCGCGCAGTGTCCTTCCGGTCGAGGGCACACGGCGGATCGTGCTCCTGAGCGACGGGGGAGAGAACGCCGGCGACGCCGCCTCGTCGGAGCGTGCGGCCGCGGCGGCCGGCATTCCCATCGACGTCGTGCCGGTCGGCGGCGCGCCGGCGCCCGACGTGTTCGTCGACGATGTGGTCGCCCCGCAGGAAGTGCGGCCGGGCGAGACGTATGAGGTGCGCGCGGTCTTGCAAGCGACGGCCCCTGCCACGGCGACCGTGAGGCTGCGCCGCAACGGCGCCCCCAGCGCGGTGCGCTCGCTCTCGCTCCCGGCCGGCGAGACCGCGGTGCGCTTCCCCGAGGTTGCGCTCACCCCGGGGCCGATCCGCTACACCGTCGAGGTCGACGCGTCACCGAGCGCGCTCGCCGGCAACAAGCGGGGCCAGGCGCTGGTAGTAGTGCGGGGACGCCCGCGCGTGCTATTCGTGGCGGACGGACCGCGCCCGATCGCGGAGTGGCTCCGCAGGCAGGGACTCGACGTTGAGCAGCGTTCGCCGGACGGCGTCCCCGCGTCACCCATCGATCTTGCCCCGTATGCCGGGATCGTGCTGGACGACGTGCCGGCGACCGCGCTGAGCCGGGCACAGCAGGAGGCGTTGCGCGCGTTCGTCGCGGAGGCAGGCGGCGGCCTGGCCGCCATCGGCGGGCCGCACGCGTTCGGCATCGGCGGCTACGCCGGCACGCCGCTCGAGGCCGCACTTCCGGTCAAGATGGACGTACGCCAGGCCGCCACGCTGCCGACCGTCGCGGTCGTGCTGGCCATCGACACCTCGGGCAGCATGGAAGCGTTCGGCACCGAGTTGGCCAAGGAGGAACTGGCGAAAGAGGTCGCCGCCTCGGTGATCGACCACCTCGGCGAACACGACCTGATCGGCGTCATCACTTTCGATCAAGAGTACCGCTGGCTCGTGCCGATGACGGAGGTCCAGAACCGCGCCCGCGTGCTCGAGGAGATCTCGAAGCTGCAGGCCGGCGGCGGGACGGTGATGTACCCGCCGATCGAGGCGGCGCACCAGGCGCTTCGGACCTCGCCCGCCCGCCTGCGGCACGTGATCGTGATGAGCGACGGGCTCACCGATCCCCCGCCGCCGGGCGCGAGCTTCCGCGCGCTCGCAACCGGGATGGCCCGCGACCGCGTCACGGTGAGCACCGTGGCGATCGGTAACGACGCGGACCGTCCGCTCATGAAGAACATCGCGGGGTGGGGTCTTGGCCGCGCCTACTTCGCGAAGGACCTCTACGCGATCCCCGAGATCTTCACGACCGAAGCGTTCCTCGCGACGCGGTCGTACCTGATCGAGACGCGGTCGCCGCTGAGCCGTTCTGGTGCGGCGCCCACGCTGGCGGGGCTCCCAGTGCCGCCGCCGGTTGACGGCTATGTGGCCACCGTGCCCAAGCCGGCGGCGGACGTAGCGCTCCTGAGCCCGCGGCGCGATCCGGTGCTCGCGACCTGGCAGTACGGGCTCGGCCGCGCGGTCGCGTTCACGTCCGACGACGGCCTGCGTTGGACGGCCGGGTGGCGGGCGTGGCCGGACGCCTCGCGATTCTGGTCGCAGGCGGTCCGCTGGATGTTGCGGGACGAGGGTAGCGGCCTGTACGCCCAGACCGTGGCGAGCGGGGGCGAGGGTCACGTCGTTCTCGACGTGCGCCGCGCGGACGGTGTGCCGTGGAGCGGTCTCGGGGTCACCGCGCGCGTCTCCGCGCCGGACGGCGCAGAGCGGGCGATCACGCTCGCGGAAACCGTCCCCGGGCGGTATGAGGGCGTCTGGCCCGCGGCGGCGCCGGGTGTGTACGCGGTGGTACTCGCCGCACGGGACGCACAGCGCGCCGCGCCCGTCGGAACGCGTATCGTGGGGCTCGTCGTGCCGTACTCGCCCGAGCTGCGCCCGGCTCCCGGCGGGCCCGCCCTTCTGAGCCGCATCGTCGAAACGAGCGGCGGCACGTTTCTCTCCGATCCCGCCGACGCGTTCCGTGCGGGACCGGGCACGGGCTCCCGCGACGTGTGGCCGCCGCTGGCGGCCGGGGCGCTGCTGCTGCTCGTGGGCGAGGTG
>DATEGA010000279.1:0-8411 GCA_035280345.1 bacterium
CCGCGTCCGGCCGGTACCGCCACAGGCGCCGCCCCACTGGTCTCCCGCGCATGCCGGATCTCCGCCTCGGCCAGCATCAACCGCAGCAACGCCGCGGGTGCATTTCCGCGGCGCCAGTCGAACCGGGCACGGGCGAGCCAATCCTCAGCGTGCCGAATGTGACGCAGCAGCGGGTCGTCTCCGCTGGGCACGGCGACGCTACTCCTCCACCGGCCGCGGCCGGAACGGCGGCGCAAACATTTCGCGGATCTTCCGCAACGCCTGCTGCTGGAGGCGGTAGAAGTGCGACAAGCTGATTTTCAGTTCGTCGGCGATGCGGCCGGGTTCCTCCGCGGACAAAAACGCACCCACCAGGATGCGGCGCTCTCGCGCCGGCAGCCCCTTGATCGCCGACACGATCTGGCCCACGAGCACAGCGTCCTCGACCGACGCGAGCGCGTCCGCCGCGGCTACGTCGGACACGCGCGCGAGCGATTCGCCGGCGTCCTCGACGTCGGCCCCGCGGCCCCGGTCCCGCTGCAGCGCGTTGAGGATCCGCCCGCGGATCCGGTAGGTCGCGAACGTGCTGAACCGCACGCCCCGGCCCGGGTCGAATCGCTCCACCGCCTGGATCAGGCCGATGGTCCCTTCCTGAATCATGTCCATGAGCACCGATTCGCGCAGCCGCAGCGACATCGCCACCTTGAACACGAGCGGCTGATACGCCTCGATCAAGCGCGCACGGCTCTGCCGGCTGCCCCGGCGCTTGTAGGCCTGCCAGAGACGGCGCTCGTCGGCCGGCCGCAGCAGTTCGACCCGGTGCAGCTCGCGTAGATACTCGTTCAGCACGAGCCGATCCGCGTTGGCGATCCCATGCCCATCCTTACAGTATCCGGGCGGCGACGCGGCATTTCTCTCGTTAGAACGGGAAGCGCGTCAGGAGGAAGAAGCCGTTGTCGCCTATCGTGTCGACGTCGTAGGAGACGGAGACACTTGGGCTCATGAGGTACTCGAGACCGAGCACCGTGTAGGCCTGCCCTACGAGCGTCGGCCGTGAGAGCGTCCCCGGCAGCACCGCGGGGGTCGTCCCGGGCGTGGTGGGCTGTGCGAACACCTCTGTCAGCGTCAGGAAGAACTTGGCAGAGAGAAACTTCCCGATCCGCAGCGTGACCGGGTTCTGGGTATCGTACGAGATCGAGAGTTCGTCGAGGTGCAGGGCGCGCTGAATCGCCGAGGTCACCGACCCGATCAGCAGCCGGCTGAGCGTTTGTCCCGCAAGCCCTGTCGGCGTGCCGGTCTCGCCGGTCGCGCCGAAAACAAGCGCCAGGATGTCGGACTGGCTCATTGGCGGCTCCGAGCTCCAGACGACCGACGGATTGGAGAGGGGCCCCGCCACGTCGACGAAGACGCGGGTGTCGCCGATCTGACCCTGGGCCCGCGCCGTCACAAGGGGAGTAAGCCCCAGTCCTTCGGAGAACGTCGCCCGGCCTTCGACCACGGTAAACACGGTGCCGAAGAGGTCGACGCTGCCGCCGTCGGACCGCACCTCCCCGGAGAGCTTGGGCTGGGCGAGCGTGCCGCCGGCGTGCACGTTCCCGGCCAGCGTGAGCTGTACTGGGCCTTCGCCGTAGGTGACGTCGGTGCCGGTCCGCACGGTGACGTCGAGCTGAACCGGCGGCGCCGCCGCCTTGACGGAGGGGGTGCCCGGCACGCCGCCCGCGTAGGTCACGCGGCCTCCGGAGACGATAACTCCGCCCGAGAGGACGGGATCGGCCGCCGGGCCCTTGAGCGCAAGGGTCGCGTCAACGCGGCCGCTGTACACACCCGGAACGTCGACGTTCAGCTGGTGCGCCTCCAGACCGAGGTTGAGTGTCTCCAACCGGAAGTTGCTGACGGCCGCGGTCCCCTGGATGGCGAGATGGCCACCGCCGACGTCGGCCGACACATCGTGCACCTCGACGAGATTCTGCGAAAACGTGATATTAGCCGCCACGTGCTCGAACGGGGTTCGCATCGGCGCCCACCGCAGACGACCGCCCGTGGTCTGGATTGACCCGGTCATCGTCGGCTGCGCAACAGTACCGCCGACTGCGACCTGCCCCGCCACCGTTCCGGACGCGTCCTGAATCGCCGGCGTCAGCAGGCTGAGGAAACTCAAATCCGTGTCCTCGAGGTGCAGGTCAAGCTGGATCGGACCCTGTGGATCAAGCTCGAACCGGTCCGTGAGCACCGGCAGAGTGCCCTGCACGACCAGCCGGTGTTCGCCCTTGGCGATCATGCCGTCCTGGATCGTGATCGTGCCATTCTTGTAATACACGAGCGCCGCCACCCGGTCCACGGTCGCGCCCGGCACGCCGGCGTCCGTGGCCTCGAGGGAGAGACCGGCGGTGGGATTGTGCGCCGGTCCGCTCCACTGTACGGTGAAGTCGAGCTTGCCGACGGGCCGCTGCGAGAGATGGAAAATCGGGACGAAGATCGCCGGATCCAGGTCGTGCGCCGAGACCTCGACGTTGCTTGTTCCGTTGATCGCGACCTGCCCCCGCGCCGCGATGATGCCCTGTCCGGGGTGAAGCTCGAACTGGCGGATATCGACCGCGCCGTGGCTCAGCGCCAGGTCCGCCGTGCCGGTGCCCGCCGGCACGCCGCCAATGCTCGCATTGCTAAGACCGAGGGTTAGCTGCGCCGAGGGGTCGCTCAACGGACCGGCGAGCGAGACGTCCCCGTCGATCAACCCCTCGAGACGCGCCGGCAGGCGGAGGCCCGCCGCATCGACGAGCGTAGCGATCTGCCCGTGAGTGACGTGGAGATCGAGGTCGACCGCCGGCTCCCCCGCCCAGGAAACGCTGCCGGTCAGACTGTAACTCGCGTCGCCCTGGACGAGGTCGAGTGGGGCCAGCCGCACCTGGCCGTTCCGGTAATCGACCATCCCCGAGGCGGAAAACGCCTGGCCCTGCATCCACAAATCCGGCGAGACGAGCCGGCCCTGCAACTCCGGATCGGACAGCGTGCCGGTAATGTGCCCGTCCACGGTCACGCCGCCGTAGGGCACCACACCGAATCGCTGAAGCAGCGAGACGTCCGCGAGGCGGATGCGATCGGCCTGGAAGTTGAGGTCGATCGGGCCGTGGGGATCCACGGTACCGGACGCGTGGACATGGGAATTCTTTGCGCGCGCATCGAGCCGGGCCACCTGGATCACGCCCCGCGCACCGCCGGCAAGGTCGGCGTCGGCCTGGTCCACCCGCTGTCCGAGCACGCTGCCGTTAACCAGGACGACGTGTCCAGCAACCGAGGGCCGGTCGACCGGACCGTTGACCACGACGTGCCCCGAGAGCGTCCCGGAGACAGTGTCGATCCCGGCCACGTCGTGGAGAAGGGACTGAGCCGGCACCCCCTGCGTGTCGATTGTCACGCCGCGGGCCTCGAGCGGCCGAAGCGCAAGCGCGCCGCGCACCGCATAGTACGTGCCGTCCTGATAGAGGTCGGCGTGCGGCGTCAATAGGAGCGCACCGGTTACGTTGAGCGAGCCCCCGGCGAACGTGTAGGGCATCGGCCCCAAACGGCCATCCCACGCCGCGACCTTGCCCGACACAGCGGGCGCACTGGGTGTGCCGCCGACGCGCCCGTTGAACCTCCCGACACCGGTGAGTTCAGAGGGCCCGAGCCCCGTCCGGCTCGCAATCTCTGTGAGGGGAAGATCGTGGCCCTCGGCGGTCAGCGACAACGCACCGTCCGGCGCGACCGAGCCCGACGCGTAGACGGTGGCGGACCCCGTCTGTAGTCGAAGGGTGTCGAGTTCCAAGGCTCCGCCGTCGTCCCAGAAGAAGGCGCTGAAGCTGTCGAACGCCTGTCCGCGCAGTACGCCCCGCCCCAGTGACAGCCCGCCGAGCACCTGCATGTGCGGGCCCTGCCCGGCGCCCGCAACCGCGCCCGACCCACGGGCCGCGAGCCCGTCCGTGATCGGGAGCCCGGCGCGCGGCAGGGTCCCGGCGTCGACGTTCTCCGCCGTCGCCGCGAATGTAAAGGAAGGCTCCGCGACCGCCAGATCGATGACGGCGTCGCCGGTAACACGCCCGTCGCCGACGCCGGCCGAGACGTCGCGAAGCGAGAGCACGCCGTCGCCGTAGGCGAACCGCGCCGTGAGCCCTGAAAAGTCCTGACCGTTAAACCGGCCGTCCGCGGCCGCCACGGTTCCCGCAAACGACGGCGCACTCACCGGACCGGAGATCCACATATCCCCTGTCGCCCGGCCGACCAGCGTCAGACCGGTGCCGGGGAAGAACAGCGCCCGCGCCCGCGCGAGGTCGAGCCGCTGCGAGCGGACCACCAAGTTCAGCCAGGGGTCGCCCGCGTAGGAGACGTCGCCGCGCACCCACACCGGAGAATCGCCGGCGATCAACGTCATCCCGTCGGCGGAGACGTGGCCGGACGTGACCTGCATTTCGCCGTTGACGTGCCGGAGCGGCACCGCGGCGGGACGGTACAGCGCCTCGGCGTCGTTGAGCCGGATCGTTGCCGTGTAGGTCACGTTGAGACCCGACTTCGAGGAGGTCGCAAGGAGGTGAACACGGCCCGAGAACTGTCCGCCGAGCCAGCGCAACTGGCCGAGGTGGACGAGGTACCCGCCCCAGTGCCGGATCGACCCGCGGCCCGCGTTGATGTCGAAGTCGTAGGTCCCGTCGAGCGCGGCGTACCGGCCGTGCACCGCGGCGGTTTCGCCGTCGGTGCTGCGCCCCGAGAGCGCGATCACGAGCCGGCCGTCGGGCTCGGAGGCGAGGGTGCCGTCGATCAGTTCGAACCGCGTCACGAACGGCGGCGACTCCACGCCGTAGGAGTCCGCGTACGCTACGACGCCGCCGTGTACCGCGATCAGCCCGTGGAACGCCGGACCGAGGAGCGGGCTCTCGGACCGGACGAGCAGATCCTGGAGGTTCCAGTTCCCCCGTGCGTCGCGTACGAGGACGATGTGAGGGGTCGTCAGGTCGGCGCGGCTGATGCTCGCAAGCACGTCCTGCGGATGGCGCGCGAGATCCCAGAGCGACACGGTGAGGTGCACGCGGTCGACCGAAAAGACGGCGCCGTGGCTGAACCCGCCGTGCTCCGCGATCACCAAGTCGCGCAACTCGATGCCGTCGACCAGGTTGCCGCCCACCGCGCCGAGGGCCACGGAGCGGCCGAGCGCCTGCCCGAGGCGCGACACGACCGCGTGCCGGATCACATGCGCCATCCATCCGCTCGCGACCGCGCCGGCCCAGCCCGCGGCGGCTACGAGGACGATCGCGGCACAGATCACCGCGCCGCGCCGGACGAAACGCAACCGGGCGCGCGGAGTCGCGTTCATACCGGCCGGCGGCACCCCGGCCGGAACGCGATCGTGGACACAGGCGCGATCAGTGTGGGCCTCCCTTGATGACGATGGAGACCTGGAGCCGGCCGCGCACGACCCACGGCGTCGTCCAGCGCGCGGACGGTTTGGCCGGCGGCGCAGCCGCGTCGTCACGCTTCACCGGGAGCCCGCCCATCAACTCCACCACGACGTCCGTGTTCTTGTCGCCGGCCTCGAAGGCCTTGATGGCGTCGTCGAGCGTCCTCGGCCCGGGCCCCTGCGCCCCCGGCGCGGAGCCGGCGGTCCCCCCGCCGGGGAGCGCGCTGCTGCCGCCCCGGATCACCAGCGTTGCGGGACCGGCGACCGCGTTCGCCGGAATGGTCAAATCCACGTCCTCGGTCTCCGGCGCCGCGCGGTAAGGCCGAACCGTCACGCGGACGTGGACCGTGTCGCCGGGCGCTATCGGGTCGTGCGGCCCCACCGCTTCCACGATCGACGCGGTGCGCTGCGCGGACGTCACGTGGACGTCGAGGTCGATGCCCGTCGGGCCGACGTTCTTGAAGTCGTTGTCAAACAGAAGGTTCATCGCCTGGGGCAGTTCCGCAAGCGCGCGCGCCGCGACGCCGCCCGGGCTGTAGAACATATTTTCACGGACGACCGGTGCCGGCAGCCCGCGCCCGTAGAGTGTCATCTTCACCGTGGCCGTGCCCTGGCCGTTGCGGTTGAGCGCCCGCTCGATCGCGCCCTGAGACCCCACCGGCACCACGACAGGTGCGATCTCCGTACTCGGGATGACCTGGAAGTTATAGTCGTGCCCGCCGCCGCCGTCGGCGTCGGTCACATGCACGTGAACCCCGAACATCCGCGGCATGACGCCGATCGTCCCACCGATGCCGGCCGGACGGTCCTGCGAGACGATGCCGACCGGCGACCCGACGGCGCCGATCTTGATGTTCTGCTGCTGGCCCCGCACAACCTGAAAAATCGTCGCGTTCATCAAGAGGTAGCTGGACGGGCCGATGCCCGCAAACGGATGGCCGAATGCCAGGATGCGGTTCCCGTCACGGTACGTCATGGTGCCGATCGCGTAGGCGCTAATGTCGCCCTTCAGCAGCGCGACGCCGATGGCGCTGCCGGGCTCGAGCGGCAGCGACACGGGAAGGTTGGCTTCCGAACCGCCGGCGACGGGCGCGAGGCCCATCGGGGCGAGCACGTTCGTCAACGCCTCGAGGCCGCCCCCGCCGAGGCCGGAGACGAACAGCGGTGTGGCGGCGGGCGTCGCGACCAGTGTGTCGGCCGCCGCGGCCGCCCGGGTACCCCACGCGGGAACGACCACGCGGCGGACGAGGCGTCCGCCGATCCGCACCGGCGCGAGCGCGAAGGCCCGCGTCGCGAACGGCCCTGTCGACGCGGACGCGGGCAGCACGCGCAGCATGTCCTCGATCGGGGTGAACAGCCCGACCGTGGGATCCGAGGCCTGGAAGGTGTACGACAACGCACCCGCGAGCCTGCCCTGGAGGTAGATCGGACTGCCGCTCATCCCCGCGGCGATGCCACCGACGCTCTGGATCGCGGAGCCCGAGGCCCGGAAAAGCACGAGGTCTCCCGCGGGTCCCGCGTTGTGCAAGATCCCGAGCACCCGGACGTTGAACGGGACGACCGCGGTACCGATGATGACGGTCTTCCCAACACCGGTCATGCCGACGGCGACGGCGTGCGCCGGCATGATTGGCGGCTCCGCCGCCGTGCCGGGCGCCGCGATCGTTCCCAGCCCGAGGGCTGAGACCGCCACAAGGATCGCCACCGCGAGCTGCTTGGTCACGGGAGGTTTCTCATTTGACCGTCATCGGAATTTGATACTTACCGAGCACCACCCAGTCGGTCTCGAGCGTGGTGCCGGCCGGCGACTCGAAGCTTGGGTTGGCGTTGGCACCGACGGCCGTGAGGACCGCTTCGGGCACCAGTTGGATGATCAGGTCGGTGTTCTTGCCCTCGTTCTCGAACTGATCGATCGCCGAGGCGAGCGACTCCGCGCCGCTCGGCGTGCTCTCGGCCGCGACCAGCGCCGCGAACTTGTCGGCCGGAGACGACGAGTCATTGAGCGCCCCCGCAGTGCCGACGAGCAAGAACGCCGGGCCCTCCGGGAAGTCCTTCGGCACGGTGAAGGTGATCGTCTTGCTCGCGGCCTGGCCGCCGCCAAAAGGACGGACGCGGACGTCGACGTGGACTTGCTCGCCGGAGTGCACGGTACGCACGTCGGGCCGGGCGCCGACCAGTAGCGCCATGTTGGGCTTGCTGGTGACCGCGATGTCCACGGTCATGTCCACCGGGTCGAGCTCCTCGAAGAAGTTCGTGAACAGGAGCTGCGTCGCGACCGGAACGTCGAGCGCCGCCGCGGTCGCGATGTCGCCGACGTCGTAAGCCAAGTCCTCGCGCACGACCGACCGCTTGAGGTTCCGCGCCCGCAGGGTGATCCGGATAGCGGCCGATCCGCCTGCCACCCGGTCGAGCCCGCGCTGCACGAGGCTCAAGACGGCGGTAGGTACGAGGCTCTCGGCCAGGTCCTGCCGCCGGACGACCTGCGCGCCGTAGGCGTGCGCGACGCCGGTGTCGAGGTCCTTCGTGTTGATCTTGATGGCAAACGTACGCGGAAACCGCCCGAGCACCCCCGCGATCCCTGTGGTGCGGTCTTGGGTCAACGTACCTGTGGCGGGCCCGAAGCTGCCCTCTTTAAATGGAAAGTCCAGGGAGCGGACGATCGTGTCGATCCAGGCGCTCGTCATGAAGAGCGAGGCGGTGCCGGCGTTCATGAGCGGATGGCCGAACGCGAGCACGGTGTTGCCGCGCCGGTATGTCGCGGTCCCGATGGCGCCCACCTCGACGTCGCCCCGCACCAACTCCACGCCGAGCGACGCGCCCGGCTCGATCGGCGGCGCTGTAAAGTTCCGGCTGCCCGAGTAGCCTTGGCGTGGCACGAGGTTGAAACGCTGGAGCGCGCGCTGAAGGACGCGCATCCCGGCGGGCGTGACGCCGGCCGCCGTCAACGGCACCGTCGCCGGGGCGACCGCGGCGGTGCCCGGGGCGCGGTGCGCGTTGTACGCCGCGG
>DATEGA010000280.1:0-2993 GCA_035280345.1 bacterium
CGGCCGGCCGCCCGCGCGCGTGAGCGGCCTCGCCGCGGTCGTCCGCACGCTCGCCATCGCGCTGTGGATCGGCGGGATGGCGGCCCTCGATTTTATCGATGCACCGCTGCGGTTCGCGACGCCCGCGCTCACCCGCAATGAAGCCGTCGCGCTCGGACAGGCGGTGTTCGCCCGGTTCAACCAGACCGAAGTGGCGTGCGGTGTCGCAGCGCTCGCCGGCGCGATCGCCGCGCGTTCCTCCCGGTGGACCGTCGTCGTGACCGCGGTCATGCTGATTCTCGCGGCCGTACAGGCCTTCTACCTCACGCCCGAGATCACGCGGTTTGCCGCGGGGCTCGACTTCGTCAACCGAACGCCCGGCGATCCCCGGTACGCCGCGATCCGCTCGCTGCACGGTATCTATGCGGTGGTGGAGCTCGTCATCTTTGCCGGCGGCGTCGTCGTGCTCGCCGCCTGGTCGCTGACCGCGCGTCGCTGACGGCACGGGACCGGCCGCGCGCCCGCACCCCAACGGCCCAGGAATCGCTTCGCGCAGCCGTCGAACCACGCGGACGGAGATTACGGAGGAGCGGGATGCGAACCGCGTGGCTGGTCCGGTGCGGGCGCCTGGCGTACGGCGACGCATGGGCTCTGCAGAAGTCGCTGCTGGCGGCGCGTCAGGCCGGCATAATACCCGACTCCGCGGTATTCGTGGAACATCCGCCGGTGATCACGCTCGGCCGCGCCGCGCGCGCGTCCAACGTACTCGCGGCACCGGAGCTGCTCGCCGCGCGCGGTATTGAGATGTTCCAGATTGAGCGGGGCGGTGACGTCACGTATCACGGCCCCGGCCAGCTCGTCGGCTATCCCATCGTCGACCTCCGCGCGTTCAACGAAGACATCGGCCGCTACGTCCATACCCTCGAGACCGCGCTGGTCGCCGCGCTTGGGGGCTGGGGGATCGCCGCCGAACGCTTGGCGGGGTTTCCCGGTGTCTGGGCAGGCGGGGCAAAGGTAGCGGCGATCGGGGTGGCGGTGAAGCGCAAAGTGACCATGCACGGCTTCGCCCTCAACGTCGATCCCGACCTCGGCGCTTTCGACCTGATCAATCCGTGCGGGCTCGGACGGCCCGTAACCTCAATCGCGCGCCTGCTCGGTCGCCCGGTGTCCCTCGACGAGGCGGCGCCGGCCGTCGGCCGGGCGCTCGCTGATGCGTTCGAGGTGCGCTGGGAGGAGCGAACGCTCGAGGACGTTCGCGCCGAACTCGCTGTGGTCGTGGACGAGGGCGCCGAGGCGGCGATCTTCGCGCCGGCGCCGCCGTAACCGCAGCGCGCGTTTCGGAAGGGAGCCGCGATGGGACAGGATCCGGTAACAATTGGACCGCTCCGCGCCGCGCCGGGGGCGAAGGTGACCGGCTTCCTCCCGGTACCCGGGATACCGATTGAAATGCCGGTGACGATCGTGAACGGCGTGGCCCCGGGGCCGCGGCTCACGATCACCGCGGGCGTCCATGGCGGCGAATATCCCGGGATCGAGGCGGCGATCCGCACCGCGGCCGGGCTGGAGGCGAAGGACGTTCGCGGCACCGTCGTGATCGTGCACATCGTCGACGTGCCGTCGTTCGCGGCCCGCAGCATCTACATCTGTCCGCTCGACGGCAAGAACCCGAACCGCGTCTTTCCGGGGAAGGTTGACGGCACCGCGAGCGAGCGGCTCGCGCATACGTTGTTCACCGAGGTGATCGCGCCGAGCAACGCGTACGTCGACCTGCACGGCGGCGACATCAACGAGGCGCTGGTGCCGTTTACGATCATCGTGGAGACCGGCAACGCGGACGTCGATGCGCGTGCCCGCGATCTCGCGCGCGTCTACGGCATCCGGTACATCGTTCGTGGACGCGTCGGGGGTGGGACGTACGCCGCCGCGGCGCAGCGCAACATTCCCGCGATCCTCGCGGAAGCCGGTGGGCAGGGGCTGCTCGACGAGCCCTCGCTGGCGGCGCACCTGCGGGGCCTGCGCAACGTGCTGCGTCACTTGCGTCTCGTCGAGGGCGCGCCCGAGCCGGTGGGGCCGGTGACGACGTTTGCCGAGATGCATTGGGTCCGGTCGGAGCACACCGGACTGGCGTACCTGACTGTCGCACCCGGCGATCGCGTCGAACGCGGCGCCCGGATCGGCGAGATCCGCGACTACTTCGGCCGGGCGCTCACTGAACTGCGCGCTCCCGGGTCCGGCATCGTGCTCTTCACCGTGACGGCTCCGGCGACGAACCCGAACGACCCGCTGTTCGCGGTGGGCGTGCCCGAGTAGCGGTCGGGCGGCGGGCGACGATGCGCCCGAGCGCCAGTATCCGGCGCCCGGTGCGGCCGAGGCCATCCTTCGCGTACAAGACGTCCCAACCGCGCAGCGCGCGGCGGAGTTCTCCGGGACGCAGTCGTAGTCGCCTGCGGCGCGGCGTGATCTCTGCTCCGTCCTCGCCGATGAGATGCGTCTCAAAGACGAGGAGACCGCCGGGCCGGACGGCCGCCCGCAGCGCGGGATACAGCCGCCGGTTCAAAAAGAAGGCGTTGACCACGACATCGTAGCGGGCCCGCGGCGGCCTCCACCGGTCGAGATCAGCCGCGATCCAGCGGACGCCGCGCACGCCCAGGCGCCGTGCACGGCGCGCCGCTTCCCGCAGCGCCGTCGTTGAGATGTCGACCGCGTCGACCTGATAGCCGGCGCGGGCGAGGAGCAGCGCGTTGCGGCCGAGTCCTGTGGCGACGTCGAGCGCGGTGCGCGGCCCCGTGCCCCCGACGGGTGGCATCGCTTTGGGCAGCCAGCGCCGGAGCAGTTCCGAGGGCGGGCCGTCGTGCGGCCGATCGCCGGACCGGTAGCGAGCTTCCCATCTCGTGCGATCGGCCTTCACGGATTCATGATACCGTGCAGATGCAACAGCGAAGGCGCGGACGAAGCGCCCGCGCCTCCGCCGATCCGAGAGAACTTTCGGCTCAAAAACCTGCTACATCGGCTCT
>DATEGA010000281.1:0-3994 GCA_035280345.1 bacterium
GGCTTCCAGGTCGCGGCCGTTTCCCGCGCCGACAAGCAGCACGCGCTGGAACGGCGCGTCGAGCGCGTGGAGCAACAGCGTCCGGCCGCGCTTCCCGGTGAAGCCGTCGGCGCGGGCAGCGTTCGCGAGCCGGCCGCCGAGCTGCGTGTCGACCGCGGCGGCGTCGCCCGAGAGTGTGCCGGGTTCGGCGACAGGCAGGGCCAGCAGATCGCAGGCGGTAGCGGCAGCGGGTGTGTCGGCGAGCGTCACGCGCATGGATCCCTCCGCAAAGGCATAATTCGCGAGGTTGGTCACGGGCGCGCCGCGTGGCGCTCAACGCCCTGGTTCGCGCAGCCTTGCTACTTAGCCCATTGTAGCAGACGGGTTTACCGCACCAGGAGAGAGACCGGCACGAACTGGATCCCGGCTTCGTCGAACTCGGGCAGCATCTCCCGAAGCACGCGGGCCGTTACCTTGCCCACGTGGCCGATCGCGATGGCCTCTCCGCGCGTCTGGGCCACCCGAATGAGCGCGTGGAACTGCGCGCGCACGTAGGTGTCGTCGTCTTGGCTGTCGAGAAAGACGGCGCGCACGGCGGTCCGTACGCCCATCGCCCGCGCGGTTTCGGCCCCGACCGATCGCGGCGAGGTCAGGCTGTCGACAAAGAACAGGCGCCGCGCCTTGACGACTCCGAGTATCGCGCGCATGACGCGCGGGTCGGCGGTCCCGCGAGAGCCCATGTGATTGTTCGTGCCGGCGGCGCCGGGCACGGTCGCGAAATCCGACGCCACGGTCCTTGCGATTGCCCCGTTCGACATGTCGACCGTCACGCCGCCGGGTCCGAGGTCGAGGGCGGCGTCGTCCGGCTGGACGGGAAGATGTAGGAGGATCTGTACCCGGTGCGCGGCCGCCTCCTCGGCGATGGGCGTCGAGAACGGCAGGTCCGGCAGCACGGAGATCGTGACGGGCCGCGGCAGCGCGATGACCTCGCGCGCGGCCCGGAGGCTATAGCCCGCGTCGTCGAAGATGATCGCGACGCGGGGATGGTCCGACGCGGCCCGCGGCGTGGCCGGCGAGGGCACGATCGCCGGAGTCCGCGATCCTTCCGGGTTTTCCCGGGGAAGGTGCGGGGTGGCGGTCTGCGCCGGCGGAACACGGCGAGGCTGCACCGCGGGCGGCGCCGGGTGCGATGGCCGGGACACCGCGGACGCGTGGGACTTTGCCGGCCGCGCCGCCGGACGGAAGTGCGATCCCCCGATAAAACCCACGACCAGCGCGGCGCCTGCCAGCATGCCGAGCAGGAAGGCGAGGCCGCCTCGACCGCCTCGGCGCCCCCTGGATGCTCCGCGCGTTTTGCCGCTGCCGTCCCGCGTGTTTCGCTGCGGCATTAGGGTTGCACCGTCGCCGGGGCAGCCGCGAACCGCTGGAGGCCCTTCAGAATGCCGAGCGCAAACATCCGCTGCCTCGCCGGATCGCGCAGCATCTGCTCCTCGCGCGGGTTGCTGATGAACGCCGTTTCGACGAGCACGGCGGGAATGTGCGGGTTATCCGAGAGCACCGTGAACCGGGCGGCCGCGATGCCGCGGGAGGCTACGCCCGCGGCATGGCCGGTCTCGTCGGCGATCGCCGCGGCGAGGGAGACGCTCTGCGGTGTCAGATAGAAGACCTGCGTGCCGCTGGCGTTCGGATCGACGGCGGCGTTGGCGTGAATGCTGATGAAGACCGTCGCGCCGGCGCGCGCCGCGATGCGCGCGCGGCCCTCGAGCGGCACGAACAGATCCGCGTCACGCACCATCACGGTGTCGATGTGCTGTCCGGCGAGCAGCGCCCGCACGGCCTGCGCGATCGCCAATACGACATCCTTTTCGCGCACGCCGGACGGCCCGATCGCGCCGGGGTCGCTCCCACCGTGGCCGGCGTCGATGGCGACAACGAGCGGGCGGCGTCCGGCGCCTATCGCGCCGGGCGCCGGCGCCTGCGCGGCGGCGCCGAGCTCGATCACGAGCTGCGCCGGATCGGCGCCCAAATGCACCACGTACGGGGCCGGACGGCTCAGCTCGACGACGATCCGCACGATGTTGGGATCTTTGTGGAACTGCGCCGCGCGCACCTGAACAACTAGGCCGTCGTTGACGTCGAGGGCCTTCTTGACCGGGATAAAGACGGCGTCCGCGACGTCGAGCACGATTCGGTCCGGGCTGCGAAGTACGTGCTCCACTGCCCGGACCGGCTGCGCGGCCGTGATCACGACCCGGCCGCCACCATCAGCGGGTTCGTAGGCCACGTCCAGCAATTTTCGCCCCGCGATTCCCGCGGGCGCTGCGGCAGTCTGCTGATCGCCGCCGAGGACGATGACGACGCGGCGGTCGGCCGGTGCGGACAGCACGCGGTAGCGCGCGGGTTCTGCGAGATCAAACACGATGCGCGCGCCGGAAGCCGTCTGGCCCATCCGGATGGTCTGGAGCGCGCCCTCGTGCACGTCCGTCAGCGGGTGCGGCGTCAGCGTCACCGCCCCTGGAACGTCGACGACCAGACGCTCGGGCGCGCGAAGCGTCATGATGCGAGGATGGAGAGGCGCGGTCGCCTCGACCGCCACTTCCAACCCCGCTTCTGTCGCGCGCCACGAGACGCCGGTGATCTGCCCGTTGACAAATAGGGTCTGCCGCGCCTCGTCGTAGATCGGCACGTCGCCGAGCGCGTCGAACACCCACTCCGCTGGGACGAGAACGCGGCCGAGGACCGCGACGAGCGGAACCGGCACGGGACGGCGCTCGCCGTTGACCGTGGCATACGGGTCGCCGGCGCGCAACACCATCTCGTCGCCCGCCGGTGTGAGCAGCCGGAGGGCACGCGCATTCGCGTCCCAAGCGGCGTGGATACCGAGCGGCTCGAAGAGACCGGGCAGCGGCGCCATCACGACGCCGTCCTGCACGATCGCCTCACCGGCCGGCGGGAGTTCTTCGCCGTTTGCGATCACTCGGAGCGGCAGGGGCTGCGCGGGCGACGCAGAGATCCCCGCGCTCGTGGCGGCAATACAGAGAAGGATGCCGAGGAGAAGGCCGCGCCGCCGGCTTTGGTGTGTGATGTTCTGCCTCCGATGATGCCGCGTCGACTGCTGCAACGAAAGGCGCCGAGTTCGCGGGGTGCTACTACGCCAGACCTTCCGCAACTCCTCCCGGCGTCGCCAGGCCGGCGCGGGCGGGGGCCCGCTTACAGCCAGATCTCGGTGATCGGGGCCTCCCCGGCCGCGCGGCCGAGCGCCGGCAAATCCCAATTATCGGTCATCGTGCGGCAGAATCCGTAGTGGGTGTGCCGCACCGCGGATCCGGCGCCGCGACGCACGCCCCGGCCCCAGAACACCGCGAACACGCGGTTGTCCGACTTGAAATCGTCCTCGTCGTAGCAGAAGAAGAAGGCCGGATAGCGGCCGTGCGCGTCCGGCGTCCTAAACCACGCCGAGCCGGCCAGCGCGTCGAGGAGGGCTCCGAGATTGGCGTCGGCGCGCAGCGGGTGGCCGTTGTGCATGTCGTTGTCGTCGTCCCATCCGACGTACACGAGGCAGCGGTCGGGCAGGCCCTCCGGTCCGCCGCTGAGGCCGGCGCGCAGCGCCGCGAAGCCGTTGCGCGTGCGCGCGATCGGCGCGTGGAGGTCGACGAGCGGGTTGTGCTTAGGCGCGATCGTGCCGGCCAGATGGTACACGTAGGCTGGAACGGCCCGCGCCGCCGCGGCGCCGGCGCTGGCTACCGTGGGATGAAACGCGTCCACGACCTCGTCCGTGCCCCAGGTTTCGCCTGAGGCCATCGCGCGGTAATTGGGCCCCGACGGGTGCGACACCGCGAAGTACCGGCTGAGCACCGCGCCCTCCCGCGCAAGCCGGCGGTGCGACGCGAGCGCGGACACCTCCGTAAACGTGCGGTTCTCGAAGACACCCCAGACAAGGCTGCTCCACCAGCGCGGTGCGGGGCCGGCATGCGCGGGACGGTCCATCCCGACCGCGGCACCGGCCACGGCAGCC
>DATEGA010000282.1:0-13651 GCA_035280345.1 bacterium
CGTGCGTGATGTCCGCGGACCCCCACAACGATGTATCGAGGATGAGATGATAGCGTGTGAGATCTCCGAAATCGATCCGATACAGCGCCGCGTAGCGGCGCCGTTCGCAGTCTTCCCGCTCCATGATCTCGGCGCGCGCCCCGTCGGCCGGCACGCCGTCGCGCGCGGCGACCCGTGTCGCCCGGACCTCCAGCGGGGCCCGCAGCCAGACACGGACGTCGCCGTCGACGAGCCAGCCGCTCAGGCGGCTTTCGATCACGATCTCGCCGCCGCGCGCCTCCGCGACCTGCGTCTCATCGATTCGGCGGTCGATCGAGGGATCGCGCTCGGCGAGTCGGCCGAGTTCGGCGAGGCTCACGCCGCGCCGGCGTGCCTCCTCCCGGAAGATCTCGCCGCTCGAGAGATACCGCAGCCCCAGCGTCTGCGCCAGCGCGCGGGCCACCGTGCTCTTCCCGGCCCCGACCTCGCCGCTGACCGTGACGATCATGCGCCCGCCACCGGCTCCTCCTCCTCGACGTCCTCATCCTCTTCGTCGACGGCCTCTTTGCTCGTGAATCGATGCGCGACGGTTTCGGGCTGCACGGCCGACAGGACAACGTGGCCGCTGTCGGTGATCACGACAGCGCGCGTCCGCCGGCCGTACGTCGCGTCGATCAAGATGCCCTTGTCCCGGGCCTCCTGGATGATGCGTTTGATCGGCGCGGAATCCGGACTGACAATAGCAATGATGCGGCTGGCCGCCACGATGTTGCCGAACCCGATGTTGATGAGCCGCGTGTCCATGGCGCGCCGTCCTCCGGAGCTACTCGACGTTCTGGATCTGTTCCCGCAGGCTCTCCAGCTCGCCCTTGATCGCGATCACGTGCCGCGTGATCTCAAGGTCGTTCGCCTTGCTGCCGATCGTGTTCGCCTCGCGGCCGATCTCCTGAACGATGAACTCGAGTGTCCGCCCGATCGCGCCGGTGGTGCCGAGCGTGGCCCGGAACTGCGCGAGATGGCTGCGGAAGCGCGTCAGCTCCTCCGCGATATCGGAGCGATCGGCGAAGAGCGCCACTTCCGTCGCGAGCCGTCCCGGATCCACCGCAACAGCGCCGGCCAGTTCCTGGACACGGCGCTCGAGCCGGGCGTGGTAGTCCTCGACAACTTTGGGCGCCCGCGCGGCGATCGCCCCGCCGAGGCTCTCCATCCGCGCGATGCGCTCGAGGAGATCGGCCGCGAGCCGCGCCCCCTCGGCCTCCCGCATCGCGACCATCTTGTCGAGCGCCGCACTCAGCCCGCTTTCGACGGCGGGCCAGGACGCTTCCACATCTTCCTTCTCTTCTTCGATCTTGACAAGGTCGGGCAGGGACAGCAGCACCGACAGATCGACGGTCCCGGAGACTGGGAGGGCCTGGCGCAGCCCATCCAGAGCACTCACATACGCCTTGGCCAGTTCGACGTCCGTTTTCACGGTGCGCGGGCGACGGCTGTAGTCGTCCCGGACGAGCACCACGTCGACCCTTCCCCGAAGCAACCGGCTCTGAACGAGGGCACGGACGCGATCCTCCAACAGGCTCAGGTCGCGCGGCAACCGGACTACCACTTCCAGAAACCTGTGGTTGACCGATCGGACCTCGACCCCGTAACGGCCTGCGCCGGCCACGACTTCTCCGGCTCCGAATCCCGTCATGCTGCGCGCCACGGTCAGGAAGTCCGGCGTGGCGCGACGAATCTCCTTCTTGCTCGTCCGCACGCGTTCGGACGCGCTCTTTCGTCGCGGAGGAACGATCGATGGCTTCGGTGCCACCCCCGGCCGACCCGCGGCCGGCAACCACAAAACTGAAACCCGCGCTCGACGCGTTGTGCTTGGCCGCGGTGGTCCAGGACTTGAACGCGCAGGCCGGGCGCCGCTTGGGTGGGGTCCGCCAGCCAGATCCCCAAACAGTCGTGCTGGCTCTGCGCGACGGCCCTCGCACGGACGAAATCTTTTGCTCCATTCATCCGCAGGCCGCCCGCATTCACCTGGGCGCTCCACGCGACCCCGGCCAGCGGCTCGGATCCTTCGGACTCTTGCTGCGCAGCCGGCTCATCGATGCGCGCCTGGTACGCGCGAAGCAGCCCGCGTTCGAGCGGATCGTGTTCCTCGAGATGGAAACCCTTGACGGCCCGCACACGCTCGTCGCCGAGATCATGGGCCGATACAGCAATCTCGTCCTCGTCCGCGGCGCCGGCTCGGAGTTCATGGCTCCCGGCGGGCCCGGCGGAAGCCGGTCCCCGGGTACGCCGGCCGTCATCGCCGGATCGCTCAAAATCGTCACCGCGGAGATGTCGCGGCGGCCGGTCACGCCGGGCGGCCAGTACCGCCTGCCGCCGGCCGACCGCCCGCACCTGGAGACCATCGACGCCGCGTCGCTCGAGCGGTTGCTCACCGGCGACCGGCCACTGTGGCAGACACTCGGACAGGGGGTGCAGGGCCTCGGCCCGGTGCTCGCCCACGAGGCTGCCCTTCGTGCGGGCGTCGATCCGAACACGCCGGCGTCGCAGGCCGCCGCGTTTGCCGCGCCGCTCGTCGAGACGATCCACGCCCTCGCCGTGGCCTTCCGCGCGGCGCCCCTCGCCCCGACGCTCTATCTTCGGGACGGACGCCCGGCGGCGTTTGCCGCCGTGCCGCTTCACGTCTACGCGACCCTGGAGGCCGTACCCGTCCCGACCATGAGCGAAGCGGTCCGGCGCTACTACGAGTCCACGGCCGGCACCGTCGTGCTTGAGGATCGGCGGCGCGCGCTCGCGTCGGCGGTGACCGCGGCGCTGCGTCACACTGAGCACGCACTCGAGGCCAACCGTGCGGCGCTCGAGGAAAGTCGCGCCGCGGAGCGCTTTCGCGCTGTCGGGGACCTGCTCCTCACGTACGGCCGCGACGTCCCGGCCGGGGCCGCGTCCGTGAAGCTCCCGAACCACACCGCGTCCGGCGCCGAGATCGACATCGCGCTCGACCCGGCCCTCTCCGCGGTCGAGAACGCGCAGCGGTATTTTCGGCGATATGCCAAGGCGCGCGCATCTGCCGCCGCGGTGCCGTCGCGCATCGCCACGCTGGAGAACGCGGCCCTCGCGCTGCGCGAGGCGCAGGTGCAGATCGACACGGCGGCGACCGGCGACGACCTCTACGAGGTACACACTGACCTCGTCGCACGCCGCCTCCTGCGGCGGCCGCCGCGCACGCGACCGGTGACGCGCACCGGTCCGCGCCGCTTCGAAGGACCCAACGGCGCCCTGATCGTCGCCGGCCGCAGCTCGCGCGAAAACGACCACGTCACGTTTCAAGTCGCGGGCCCGGACGACCTGTGGTTTCACGCACGCGCGATCCCCGGCGCGCACGTCGTCCTCAAGACGTCCGGCGAACCGAGCGAGGCGGCGATTGTCGCCGCGGCGGAGGTCGCCGCTTACTATAGTGAGGGGCGCGAGGCCGCACAGGTCGCCGTCGACGTGATGCCGCGGCGGCAGGTGCGCAAGGCGCGGGGTGCCGCGCCGGGCGCCGTGATCTACGAGGGCGAGCGGACGCTGCGGGTCAAACCGGTGCTGCCCACCTTACGGGCGTAACGGCTTCCGTCAGACGGGCTCTTCAATGACGACTTCATCGCTGCCGTCGATCTCGCGGAGACGCACGGCCACCTGCTCACGCGACGACGTCGGCAGGTTCTTACCGACGTAGTCGGGGCGAATCGGGAGTTCCCGATGTCCCCGATCAACGAGCACAGCCAGCTGGATCCCGGACGGCCGTCCCCGGTCGATGAGCGCCGCGATCGCGGCGCGCACCGTCCGTCCGGTATAGAGCACATCGTCGACCAGCACGATCGGCCGGCCGGCGACGGGAAATGGGAGACGGGTCTCCGCCGCGGGACCTTCTGGGCGTGTCGCGCGATCGTCACGGTAGGCCGTGACGTCGAGCGTCCCGACTGGAATCTCGGTGCCCTCGGCCGCCGCGATCGCCGCCGCCAGCCGCTCGGCGAGGTACACACCACGCCGCTGGATCCCCACGAGACACAGCGAGGCGGCACCCTTGTTGCGCTCGACAATCTCGTGCGCCATGCGTGTGATGGTGCGCCGGATGGTCTCCTGATCCATCACCCGAGCCTTTTCCCGCCGCTCCACCCCGCGCGCCACCTCCACGGTCTATGCTTCGCTTCCGGACGAAACGTCCCCCGCCTCGCGGCGCAGCCGCGCGAGCAGACGAGCCATGTCCTCCGGCAGCGGCGCCGTGCAGGTCACACGCCGGCCGGTCCGAGGATGCATGAACTCTAACCGCGCCGCGTGCAGCGCCTGGCGCGCGATCTCAGGGGCACGCGCCCGCCCGTAGACCGGATCCCCCACCAGCGGATGGCCCGAATGGGCGAGGTGCACGCGGATCTGATGGGTGCGCCCTGTCTCGAGGCGGCACGCCAGCAACGTCGCCTCGCGAAACCGCTCCAGCACCGTGTAGTGAGTGACCGCGGGGCGCCCGCGCGACACGACCGCAAACCTCTTCCGGTGCGCGGGATGCCGGCCGAGCGCGGCCGTGATCGTCCCTTCGTCGCGGGGCATCCGTCCGCGCACGACGGCGAGATAGGTGCGCTGCGCCGTATGCGCCTTGAACTGCGCGGCGAGCGCCCGGTGCGCCTCGTCCGACTTCGCCACCACGAGCAGCCCCGAGGTGTCCTTGTCGAGGCGGTGGACGATGCCGGGCCGCAAGGTACCGCCGATGCCCGCAAGGTCTGGGACGGCGGACAGGAGCGCGTTGACGAGCGTGCCCGAAGGATGGCCCGGCGCCGGATGGACGGTCAATCCCGCCGGCTTGTTCACCACGAGAAGGTCGGCGTCTTCGACGACGATCTCGAGCGGGATCGGTTCGGGCCGCAGCTCCGACGGCGCCGCCGGCGGCACGGCGACCTCGACCGCCTGGCCTTCCCGCACCCGGAACGCCGGCTTCCGCACGCGCCCGTCCACGCGGACGCGCCCCTCGGCTGCGAGGTGGGCGATGCGCGATCGCGACAGGGACGGGATGTGTCGGGCGATCACGACGTCGAGCCGCCGCCCCGTATCCGCGGCGGCGGCATCGAACCGATGGAACTCGGGATCCCCGCTAGGCCCCCGGTTCACCGGGCTTGGACGCCGGCGAGCCGCGGTCCGTGTCCCCGAGATCGGGCGACAATCCGATCGCCGGCGCCACGGACGGGCCCGCCTCCGCCGTGCGGCCGCCGAGCCTCAGCCACATAATGATTGAGGCGATGGCGACGATGATGCTGAGCACCTGCGCAAGGGTCAGGGGACCGACCACGCGCGGGCTTTCCATGAAAATCTCGACGATGGCGCGCGCGATACCGTAGAGCGCGAGAAATTCCCAGAAGACACGGCCGGGCGCGTGCGGGCGGTTTACCGACGGATGAACGATCGCAAGGATGATCGCCGCGGCGAGCATCAGGTACAATTGCGTCGGGTGGCGCGGCTCGCCGAAGAGGGTCACCGCCCACGGCACCGACGCGGCGCGCCCGTAGTTCAGGCCGTACAACAGGGTGCCGAGCATCGCGATCGCGTAGCCGAGCGCGAGCGCGGGGGCGGCGGCATCGGCCAGCCATCCGAAGCGCCACCCGCGGCCGCGACAGTACAGCCACGCCACGATCGCGCCGCCGATCAACGCGCCGTAGAAGGTGAGGCCGGCGTCGCGCCAGATCGTGAACACCCGCGCCCAGTCCGTCACGAAATCGCGGAGGTTGACGAGGACGTAGCCGATACGGGCCCCGATCACGCCGCCGATGATCGAGTAGAGGCTGAGATCAAGCACCTCGCCGCCGTCCCACCCCCACCGCGCCGTCCGTGTCCGCAGCAGCACGATGCCGGCGACGAACGCGACCAAGAGAAACACGCCGAAGGACGACACGGGAAACGGCCCGATCTGGAAGAGCACGGGCTTCATCCGTCACCCCCTCTTTCGCGGAGCAATGCCAGAACCAGCAGTCCGGCCCCCAGCGCAATGGCGGAGTCCGCCAGGTTGAACACCGGCCAGACGTGAATGTCGAGGTAATCGATGACGTACCCGAAGCGCAGCCTCTCGACCACGTTGGCGGCAGCGCCGCCGAGCACCAACCCGAGGCCGCACCGAACCGCGATGGTCCGTGGCCAAGCGCTCCTATTGTAGAGGGCAACCGCGAGCACGGTCAAGGCGAGCAGGACGATGGCCGCCGGGGGGAGGCCACGCAGGAGGCTGAACGCGATGCCGGTGTTGTATACGAGTGTGAGCGAGAGAACGCCGGGAAAGAGGACGTGCTCGACGCCGGGCGACAGCGAGGACTGCGCCGCGGCGTCCACCACGAGAGATGCCCCGGCCGCCGTCGCGAACGCGAGTGCGGCCACCCACCCTGCCCCACGCCGCCGGTCCGTGTCCCGGCCGCCGGGGCGCCGGCTGCTCAGCGCATCGCGCTGCGCAGGCGCTCTTCGCGCTCCTTACACTTAATGCACAGGCGCGCGTACGGAATGACCCGGAGGCGGTTGGCGTCGATCAGCCGCCCGCACCCATCGCAGACTCCGTAGGTGCCGCTGCGGCCGCGCCGGAGCGCGTCTTCCACCATCTGCAGCATGCCCTGCACGCTGCTTTCCAGGGCCATCCCTTTCTCGCGCTCAAAGGTCTCCGTTGCCACGTCGACGAGATCGTCATCATAGCTGCCTGAGACGTCCGCGACGGGCTTCTCTTCGGTCTTGACCTGATGCTGCTCCATCTCCGTCAGTTCCTGACGGAGCCGCCGGCGCTCGTCCATCAAGCGGCGCATGTACGGCTCGAGCCGGGGCCCGGACAGCCCGCGGGCCCGAACGATCGGCTTCGGCGGCTCGGGCGGCGCGGCCGGCGCGGGTCTGGCCCCTGCTTTTGCGGCTTTGACCGCGGTCCGTGACGCCGCGGCGCGGGCGGGTTTCTTAGCGGAACGACCTGAGGCCATTCAATGCCTCCTCGCGGGGCCGATCGACGCCCCAATACTGCCTTGCGAACGCTCTCGTCCCGAGTGATATTCCCCGAGGCCTTCGCGCACGGCGGCCCGCGCCAGCAACTCGGTGCCGTCGAGGACCGGCACGGACAGGTCGCCGGGGCCTAAAATCAACGGCAGCTCGGTGCAGCCCAACACGATCGCCCCGGCTCCTGCTCGAACGAGCGCCTCCGCAGAGGCGCGGGCCCGCGCCCGTATCTGCGAACCCGTGTCGCCACGTTTGACCGACGCGATCGCCTCCGAGACCAGCCGCTGGTCTTCCGCATCCGGGGTCAAGACCTCGATGCCGAGGCGGCTCAGGGCCGCCTGATACAGGCGGTGCCGTATCGTCCCGGAGGTCGCGAGCAAGCCCACCGCCCTCGGGGCCGGATGCAGAGCGGCCGCGGCCGCCGCCACCTCTTCCATAATATCCAGCACCGGCACGCCGGGTACCGCGCGCCGGATCGGATCCAAGAAGGCATGGGCGGAATTGCAGGGAATGGCGAGCACCTGTGCGCCGGCCGCGACGAGCCGTCGCGCGGTCTCGGCCAGCACCGGCGTCGGATCGGGCCCGCGGCCCTCGATCGCCGCGGTCCGGTCCGGGATCTCGGTGTTGCTGTCGATCAGCACGTGGAGGTGCTCCTGATCGGTTGACGCCGGGGTAGCGCGCACGAGGCGCAGGTAAAAGTCCGCCGTGGCGAGCGGCCCCATGCCGCCGATCACACCGATCGTGCGCCGCCGCGCGGGCCCGTCTGTCACGGCCGTGCCCCCCTTGTCCCGGCGCGGGCGGCCGTGCCCGCTTCGTCACGGACAATGCCGACGCTCACCGTGTTCGCATCGAGCCGCACGGCTTTCGTGTGCGCGCCGTCCGCAGGCACGCCCGGCACCGCGGACACCGCCAGCACTTCGCGCAGGATCGTCTCTCCGTGCGCCCGCAGGAGCTGCGTCAGACGGTCGTCGCCCTCGTAGTACAGGATGATCCGATCGGCGATTTCGAGTCCCGCCTCCTTGCGCATCTGCTGGACCTGGTGCACGAGCTCGCGGGCGAGGCCCTCGAGCGCCAGATCGTCGGTCACGTTCGTGTCGAGGACGACCCAGGCGGTACCCTCGCCCGCGCCGGCATGGCCCTCGCGCCACCGCATCCGCACGTCGACCTCCGCCCGCTCAAGCACGACCTCGGTGCCGTCCGCCAGGCGGAGACGGTACGGCTCGCCTTCCGGCGTCTGTTCGACGAGCGTTTGGCCCTGGGCGCGCAGGACCTCCGCGATCGCGGTGATTTGGCCGCCGAACTTGGGCCCCAACAGGTCGAAGCGCGGCCGTACCTCGAGCCGGCCGAGCTCGCCGAGCGCCCCCGCAAACCGCACGTCGCGCACGTTCAGTTCGTCCTTCAGCAGCTCGATGAGCTCCGGGCGGCCGGCGACGGTGCCGGACCGGTCTAAGAGCGTCGCCGCGGCGAGCGGCTGCCGAACTTTGATCTTGGCGTCGTTCCGCGCGGCGCGGCCGAGATAGACGAAATGCCGCGTCTGCTCCATCGCCCGCTCGAGCTCCAGTGCGCGCACCGTCCCGTCCGCGGCGGGCATCGCGCAGAGGTGCACGCTCGCCGGGGCCGTGGCGTCGACGGAGCGCACGAGGTTCTGATGCAACGCCTCGCTCAGAAACGGCACGAACGGCGCGAGCACACGCGACAGCGTGACGAGCACGTGGTACAGCGTCTCGTACGCGCCCCGCTTGTCCGCGTCCGCCTCGGACTTCCAGTACCGGCGGCGGCCGCGGCGGACGTACCACAGCGACAGATCGTCGACGAACCGCTCGATCGGCCGCGCCGCCCCGGCCACGTCGTAGGCGTCCAGGCGGCTCCGGACCGTTCCCACCACGTCCGCGAGGCGCGACAGGATCCAGCGGTCGAGCAGGGACAGCGCGCCGGACGTCGGACCGGGCGTCCACCCGTCGAGGTTCGCATAGGTGACGAAGAATGCGTAGACGTTCCACAGCGGCAGAATGAAGCGCCGCCGCACGTCGTCGCCGGGGCCGAACCCGAAGTTCACGTTCTGCGCGGGGTTCTGCATCGCGTACAGCCAGCGGATCACGTCCGCGCCCATGCGCTCGGCGGCGTCGTTGAACTCGATCATATTGCCCCAGGACTTGTGCATCTCCCGGCCGGTCTCGTCCCGGACCATGGCATGGCCGAGGCAGGTGAGGAACGGCGGCCGGTTCTCGAGGACCGTGCTCATCACCAGCATTGAGTAGAACCAATTGCGGTACTGCCCGGGAAACGCTTCGGTGATGAAGTGGGCGGGGAACCATTCCCGCCACTTTGCCGGGTCCTCCCGGTAGAACATCGTCGAGAACGGGACGATCCCGGCGTCCAGCCACGGGTTGCCGACGTCCTGGATGCGCGAAACGGCGGCACCGCACTTCCCGCAGCGGATCTTGACTGCGTCGATCCAGGGCCGGTGCGGCGTGTGCCCCTCGAACGCCTCCGACCCTTCGACCGCGCGTTCCTTCAACTCGTGCTCGCTCCCGAGGACCTCAAATGTCCCGCACGCCTGGCACTCGTAGATCGGCAGCGCGAGGCCCCAGTACCGCTTCTTGCTGATCATCCAGTCGTGCATGTTGCGCAGCCAGTCGAGCTCGCGCTCGAGGCCAAACTCCGGAATCCAGGTGATCTGCCGGGTCACCGCCATCATCGGCTCGCGCAGCGAGTCCATCGCGATGAACCACTCGTCGACGAGGCGGAAGACGAGCTCGCTGCCGCACCGCCAGCACATCGGGTAGCGGTGCGTATGCTCGTCGGCCCGGTAGAGCACGCCCCGCTGCTCCAGATCGTCTTTGATGAGCGACGCGACCTCGTAGACGTGCCTGCCGGCTAGCCGCCCGAAGGACTCCGTGAAGATCCCAAACTCGTCGATCGGGGCGAGCACGTCGAGGCCGTGCTCCCTGCCGAGCGCGAAGTCTTCGGCGCCGCAGCCGGGCGCGATGTGCACGAGCCCGGTGCCTTCGGCGGCGCTTACGTCCGTCCAGGGGATGACGCGGTGGGTGACGCCCTGCTGGGCGGGGAGGTCGTCAAACGGCCCCTCGTAGCTCCATCCCACGAGGTCCCGTCCCGGCAGTTCCCGGACGACCGTCACCTTGCTCCGCCCCGTGGTGGTGGCCTCGAGGCGGTCCTTGGCGAGGTAGTAGCTCGTCCCGCTGCGCTCCTTCACCTGGACGTAGGTCAGGTCCGGGTGCACGGCGACCGCGACGTTGCTGGTGAGCGTCCACGGCGTGGTGGTCCATACCAGCAGATACTCGCCGGCACGCCCCTTGATCGGCAGGCGCACGGTGAGGCTGAGGTGGGTGACCTCCTGGTAGCCTTCGGTGACGATCTCGTGCTCGGAGATGCCGGTGCTGCAACGCGGACACCAGGGCATCACGTCGTGCCCCTTGTAGATCAGGCCGCGTTCCCAGCACCGCTTCAGGAACAGCCAGATGCTGTAGTTGTTTTCGTCGGACATCGTGTAGTACGAGTTGTCCCAGTCCATCCAATAGCCGAGCCGGATCGACTGCTGCGTCTGCACCCCGGCGAACCGAAGCACCCGGGCTTTGCAGCGCTCGACGAACTCCGCGATCCCGTACTGCTCAATGTCCCGCTTGCTCTTGAACCCGAGCTCCTTTTCGACCTCGACTTCGACCCAGAGCCCCTGGCAATCAAACCCGTTCTGGTACCGCGCGCGGTGGCCGAGCATCGTGTGGTACCGGTTGAAGAGGTCTTTGTAGGTCCGGCCCCAGGCGTGGTGCACGCCCATCGGATTGTTGGCCGTGATCGGCCCGTCGAGAAACGACCAGCGCTCGGCCGCGTTGCGGTTCTTCCCAATGTAACGACCGATCATGCCCTCGCGGGTCCACCACTCCAAGAGCTCGCGCTCCTGCGCCGGAAAGTCCGCGCGCGGATCGACTTGCCGAAACGCCATGGAGCCCAACCTCCGACGCCTGCGCATCCCGCAGGCTAGTACCCGTCAGGGTGCGACGCCTGCGCATCCCGCAGGCTGGTCGCGCTTTCCGCCACACGACGCCGTCGCATCGTGACGGCCAGGCCCGCTTGGCGGGCTAGCGGAATGATAAAACCCCGTCCGCCAAGGGACGGGGTCACCGTGGTACCACCCTCGTTCCGGGCTCGCGCATCTCATGAGCCCGGCACTCGTTCGGACCGACGCGCGGCTAGGTTATGGCCGCTGCATCCGGTTCGGATCCCGATATCGGGGGAGACCGGCGAAGCCTCGGAAGGTTGTCCCTGGGCTCCGCACCTCGGGAGGCGATCGCTGCCACAGGCGCCGCACCGGCTTTCACCAGAACCCGGCTCGCTCTCCGGGCCGCGCGGCGGCGGTCCTCCGTCATCGCGTTCCCGCGGATTTTAGCATAGGCCCGCGGGAGCGTCAATGAAGCGACGCCTCGTTTAGGGCGGAGATGTCGCCGCGACCGGCTCCTTCGTGCTCCGCTCGGCGCTCGGCAGCCGATGGCCGGCAAACGACGGCAGCCCGAGTCCCTGGTGGTGGGTCTTCATCCACTCGATCCGTCCGGTGAAGACGCTGCGCACGTACCGGTACATCGCCAGCGGCAGCGTGACAATCTGGTGCGTGGCGAAGAGCATATAGCGGGCCGAGGTGAGCAGTACGTCGAGCGGCGGGCGCAGCCGCTCCACGGCGATCCCGACAACCGTCGAGAGCATGACGACAATCCAATAGTAGGCGTACCACGGCTGGTGCTGCGCGACCGGCAGCGCGTTGAGCACGGTGAGCCGGTGCGACCCGAAGCTGAGCAACCAGTCCTCCGCAAGGAGGATGTAGCTCGCCATCATGCCCATCGACAATACAAGCGAGCCCGAGAGGAACACGAGAAAGTCAATCCGCTTGCGCCACGGCACGGGGGCCCGCAGCACCGCCCCGGCGTACTCAAAGAGACATCCCAACGAACCCTCCGACCAGCGCGTCCGCTGATGGATTAGGGCGCGCCACGTGGAGACGGCCTCTTCCCAGACCACGACGTCCTCACAATAGTGCACCGTCCACCCGCGCAGCGCGTAGCGCACCGAGAGATCGATGTCCTCGGTGAGGGCGTCTTCGTTCCACCCGCCCACGGCCTCGAGCGCGGCGCGGCGCGTCACGAGCCCGTTCCCGGTCAGGATCACCGCGCCGCCGAGGCGGTGGCGGGCGCGCTGGGTCAACGTCTGGAACACGAAGTAGTCGTCGTCCTGGGCGCGCATGAGCAAGTTTCCGCCGCCGTCGTACACAAGTTTGCGCGCCTGCACCCCGGCAACGCCGGGACGGGCAAGATGCGGGATCAACCGCGCGAGAAAGTCCGGCGCCACGCGCGCGTCGGCGTCAAAGACGCAGATCGCCTCGCCGCGCGCCGCGGCCAGGCCAACGTTGAGTGCGACCGCCTTGCCGACGCCGTCCTCGACCGAGGGCCGAACGACGGTGAAGACGAGCTCCCGGCGCAGCGCCTCGAGCACCTGCCCAGTCCGGTCCGTCGACCGGTGGTCGACGACGATGACCTCGAATGCGGGAGCGCCCGCCGCGTCCCGGTAATCCAGCGCGCACAGGCAGCGCACCGTCTCGGCGATCACGTGTTCCTCATTGCGCGCGGGCACGATGATGCTCGCGAATGGACGGAATGCCCGGCCGGCGGGCGACGGCTCCGTCCCGCGGCGGCGGGGCCATACGGCGATCGCCATCAGCATTGTGCCGTAGACCCCGGTGGCGAAGAAGACCGCAGACAGCCATGTCGCGTCGTGCTGCGCGATCTGCCGCGCCATGACGGCGGCCCAAATCGCGAGCACCACGACGACCAGCGACTTGCGGCGGAGCGGCCGTTTCATCGCGTCGCCCCCACGGTCGCGCCCTCGCGCGCATCGCGGAGCGTGACCGTGTAGGGCGGCCGCAGCACACCGGCCTCGGTGACGATCGCGGTGATCAACCGGTGCGGCGTCACGTCGAACGCCGGGTTGCGTACCGCGATCCCGGCGGCCGCGACGCGTGCGCCGCCCAGCGTCGTCACTTCGTCCGCGGAACGCTCTTCGATCGGGATCACGGTACCCTCCGGGGTCGCAAGATCGACGGTCGACAGCGGCGCCGCCACGTAGAACGGCAGGCCGTGGGCGTGGGCGAGGACGGCGAGCGCGTAGGTGCCGACTTTGTTGGCGGTATCGCCGTTGGCGGCGATGCGGTCGGCACCGACGATGACCGCATTCACCTCGCCGGCACCCATGAGGGACGCCGCGGCGTTGTCGGTGATGAGCGTGGCAGGAATACCGCGCTGCATGAGCTCCCACGCGGTAAGGCGCGCGCCCTGCAGCACCGGACGCGTCTCGCAGGCGATGACCCGGATCCGCCGGCCTTCTTCGTGCGCCTGCCGGAGGACGCCGAACGCTGTACCCCACCCGCCGGTCGCGAGCATGCCGGTGTTGCAGTACGTGAGGACGGACGCGCCTTCGGGGAAGAGCGCGGCGCCGTGCGCCGCCATCCGCCGGTTCAGCTCGACGTCCGCGGCCGCCATGGCGTGCGCTTCCGCGAGCAGCCGTGCCGGCAGGCGCTCGGCCTCCGTCGCGTCTGCGAGGGCAAGCAGCCGGTCCAGTGCCCAGGCTAAATTGACCGCGGTCGGCCGCGTTGCGCGCAGGCCCTCGGCGGCGCGGCGGAGCTGCCGGAGCCGCT
>DATEGA010000283.1:0-11495 GCA_035280345.1 bacterium
TGGCGCGGTGACGTCGCGATCGCGCGCGCGGGCGCGGCGGCGTTCGCCGCCGCGGCGTGGCTGCTCGCGTACATGCTGGCCTACCGCTGGGTGCCCGGCGCGGTCACAGGACGCCTCGTCTTCGAGTGGCGCCGGCGGATCTCGTGACGTGGAGAATGCATTCGAGGATGATTTGCACTGACGGCGCCTCGATGACGAGGCCCGGGGTCAGCACGGGTGCCGGCATCTCTCGCCCAGGGGCCGCCGCCTCCCCCGACCCGGCACTAACACCGTGATGACATTTGCATGGCCCAAGATGGGGGACCCCGACGGCGAGGCTCCCCCGAATGTGCCAGCAGAGTGCTAGCAGCCCTCGCCAGCCCTTGATGCATAAGCCCTGGCGGGGCGATGTCCTGAATGGGGTTCAGGTGGTCGCAGGTTTCAAATCCGGCCGGCCCGACCATATTACCAAGGGCCTTTGGACCGGCGCACGGTAGCTCCGCCCGTTCGGTCCCGCGTCCCTGAGTAGTTCATAGAGGGTAGCTTGACCCCATGCGGTTGCCAGAAGAGCAGGAACGCGGCAAGTCATCAAGGAATCGTCAAGAACCTTCCCGTGCACCAATAATCTGAGCGGACCCTTCTTCGCTGTAGGTTGTTTGCGATGATCCTGCTGTGGCACGGATAATCGGGCGCTACACGTACCGACCAGGAGGGTACTGATGCGGACGGCGATGTATCTGGCGTTGATAGGGGCCGTGATCGGAATACCATGCACGACGGCCTTGGCAGATGATCTTACTGTCAAACTCGTCTCAATCGTCTCTCCCATCGGGTACGGCGAGCAGGAGACTCTCGTCGTTCAAACTGAAGCCGGTGCCACGTGCCAAGCGCACGCGATCACAAAAGGGATCAACTTCAACTTGGCGGCGCGCAAAGCGGGGAGCGACGGCCTCGTTCGGTGGTCATGGAAGACCGCGGCGAGCAGCGGCAAAAGCCGTGTTGGTGAGACAAGGCAACTCGAGGTCGTGTGCACGGCGGGGGATCGAAAGGGAACGCTGCAGACCGAGTTCACCGTCAGGTAAGTCTTTGCGCGGGAGGGCTGCCCCACCATCGTGGGGCGGCCCTCTTGTTTCATCTCAGTCTTTCCGCCCATCACGCCCTGATCAGGGCCGAACCTGACCCGGAAGTTCCGGAAGAACCCAGCCCGTTAGGCAAGCTCCGGGCTGCGATGTAGGTGCGCCAAAAGAAAGGCCGGTCCGCCCATTCGAGCCTTTCGATCACTATCCAAACGAGCGCGGCGGACTGGGAGGTAGAAAGTTTTTGCACGGCCAACTTCGATGATCTGTCATGTCCCTGACTGCTCATGGCGGTCCCCAAGTCCGCCCAACCGATCCCTTTCGGGAATTTCCCGTGGAAGATGTCGAGCAAACGATTTCGTCCCGGTTCGAGCAGCAGGTGGCGCAGTGCCCCGACCGCATCGCGGTCAAGACCCGGACGGCAGGGCTGACCTATGCTCACCTGAACCGCGCCGCCAACGAGGTGGCCTGGACGGTCATGGCGCAGCGCGGAGCCGCGCAGGAGCCGGTGGCGCTCCTCTTCGAGCATGGGGCGCCCTTCATAATCGCGTCCCTCGGTGTGATCAAGGCCGGCAGAATCCAGGTGCCGCTGGAAAGTTCGTTTCCCCGACCGAGACTGCAGTATATGCTTGAGCACGCCGGGGCGACCACGCTCGTGACAGACAATGCCAATCTCGCGCTCGCCCGCGAATTGGCCGCGCCATCGGTCATCAACATCGACGAACTCGATCACCGCGGCTCCGCGCCAAACCTCGAACTCGATCTTCGGCCGGAGACCACGGTCGCGATCAACTACACGTCCGGCTCGACGGGCCAGCCGAAGGGGATCGTCTGGAATCACAGGGGCGTCCTGCATGCCGTGATGCGTCATACCAACACCTACCGCGTGTGCGCGCACGACCGGATCGTGGGGTTTCGGGCAAGTCTTCGGCCACATCTGTACGCGCTGCTCAACGGCGCCGCGTGCTACCCTGTCGCGTGCCCGCAGCAAGATCCGGTCGGTCTCGTGGACTGGATGACGCGGGAGGAGATCACAGTGTACCGGGCGGCGGTCTCCACCTTCCGGAGCTTCGCCGGCGCCCTGCGCGGTGTGGAGCGCTTTCCTCACCTGCGGCTGATCCTATTGTACGGTGAGCCGGTCTATCGCGCCGACGTCGAACTGTCCCAGCGACACTTTCCCCGTGATTGTCTCCTCGGCTCGTCACTCGGCTGCAGTGAGTTTGATGACTACGCATGTTGTTTCATCGACAGTCAGACGCCGCTCACTGGGGCGGGTATCCCGGGCGCCGCCCTGATGGCCAACGCCGAGGTACTGCTCCTCGACGAAGATGGCCGGCCGGTGGGCGCCGATCAAGTCGGAGAGATCGTTATCCGCAGTCGTTACAATGCCCTCGGATATTGGCGCCGGGACGATCTGACTCAGGCTGCGTTCCGCCCCGACCCTGCGGATAGCGCCGGCTCGCGCTATTTCACGGGCGACCTCGGCCGGAGGGGAAGGGACGGCCGCCTTTCCTTCGTCGGGCGAAAGGATTTCCAGGTCAAGATCCGGGGGCACCGGGTCGACACCACGGAAGTCGAGGCGGTCCTGCTGGGGATGAAGAGCGTAGAGGCGTGCGCCGTGGTAACGAGGGAACAAGCCCCCGGCGACACGCGCCTCGTGGCTTATATCGTTCCCGCCGCGTTGCATTCGCCTACCGTCGGCGACCTGCGGCGCCACCTTGGTGAGACGCTGCCCGACTACATGGTGCCCTCGGTGTTCGTGCGGGTGGAGGCGCTGCCGCTGACGGCAACCGGAAAGGTCGATCGTCGCGCCCTTCCCCCTCCCGGTCGAGCACGACCGAGCCTGGACGCGCCGTTTGCCGCACCTCGCACCGCGTTGGAGGAGCGCCTGGCGGCGATCTGGGCCGACGTGTTGGCGCTCGACGAGGTCGGCGTGAACGACGACTTCTGGGCACTCGGCGGCAACTCGCTGCTGGCCATCCGGGTGCTCGCGCGCGTGCTCGCGGAGTTTCAGGTGGAGCTGCCGCTGCGCTCGGTGTTCGATGCGCCGACCGTGCCGGAGATGGCCCTGCAGATTGTCCGCGGCCGGATGGGACGATTGCGCAGCGAGGACGCCGTTGCGTCGGGCGGCGGGGACGCGGGCGCGCTCGAGGCCCCCTGAAGTGGCGCGATGACGCGTGATTCGCACGGGCTTTGGGCGATGAGCTGTTATTTCAACCCGGCCGCCTACCAGCGACGGATCGCGAACTATCGGGCCTTCCGCAAGCACCTCACCGCCCCGCTGGTGACGGTAGAACTCTCGTTTGACGGCCGCTTCGAATTGCGCGACGCCGACGCCGACGTCCTCGTGCAGATCCACGGCGGAAGCATCCTGTGGCAGAAGGAGCGGCTGCTCAACATCGCCTTGACGCGCGTGCCCAGCGCGTGCGGCAAGGTCGCGTGGATCGACTGCGATGTGATCTTCGCCAGCGACGATTGGGCCGCGCGCGCCGTCGACGCGCTCGAGGAGTTTGACCTCATCCACCTTTTCGACGAGGTACAGTATCTGCCACGGGATGCGGAACCCGATCGGCGCTTCCCGTTGGATCCAGGAGCTACGGCGCGGTCCGCGGTCCACAAGTGGGTCGGCGGCGAGGCCGCGCCGGAAGACCTCTGTCTGGCCAATTCGCCGCTGGAGCGCCGGTCGACCACCGGGCTCGCATGGGCCGTCGCCCGGCCGGTGCTTGAGACGCACGGATTCTACGATGCCTGTGTTTTAGGGAGCGGGGCCCGCGTGATGACGTGCGCGGCCCTCGGCGAGTTCGCGTACGGCCAACGCGCGAGTCTGATGAATGCCCGGCAGGCGGACCATTACCTGCGATGGGCCCAGCCGTTCTACGGTACCGTCCGCGACCGCGTCGGCTACATCGAGGGGAGGCTCCTTCACCTCTGGGACGGGGAGCGGATCGAACGCCGCTACGGAGCGCGGCATCAGGACCTGCAACGGTTCGCGTTCGACCCGTTTACGGACATCGCGCCGGATCCCAACGGATGCTGGCGGTGGAACACGGAGAAGCCGGAAATGCACGCCTTCGTCAAGCAATATTTCAGGGCGCGAAACGAGGACGGGCTTCCGACGGAGGCGCGATTGGCGAGCGTACGCAGGTAACCGCGGGACATGTCTGACGCCGGCCCGGAGGCCGCAGGCCGTCCTTCACTCCAGCACACGCCGGGGGAGCCCCGCGCGCCGGAAGCGCCCGTGGACGCTGGAGACGCGGGGGGGATCGCGCGCCGCGACCGGCCGGACCCGTGTCCGTTGTCGTTTGCGCAGGCGCGGCTGTGGTTCCTCGATCAACTCGATCCGCAGACCGGCTTGTATAACGTTCCGCACGCGGTACGGCTGCGGGGCACCCTTCAGGTCGGCGCGCTCCGGCAGGCGTTCAATACGATCGTCGCCCGCCACGAGGCCCTGCGCACCACGTTTCGCCCTCACCACGAGGGGCCCGTACAGATCGTGACCGAGCACGCCGTGGCGGACCTGCCGGTGATCGACCTGCGCGGCACCCCCGCCGCACAGCGCGAGGCGGAGCTCGGGCGGGTGCTCACTGCCGAGGCGCGCCGGCCCTTCAACCTCTCGTCCGACCTCATGGTCCGAGCACTGCTCGTGCGGTTGGAGGAGCGCGAGCACGTCTTGCTCTTCACAGTGCACCACATCGCCTTCGACGAGTGGTCCCTGGGGATCCTCACCCGCGAACTCGCGGCGGCCTATGCGGCGTACAGCGCGGGGCACGCTCCCGCATTCCGTCCTCTTCCTGTCCAGTATGCCGACTACGCGATCTGGCAGCGGCGGAGACTGCAGGAGGACGTGCTCCGGCAGCAGCTCACCTACTGGACCCACACCCTCCGCGGGGCGCCGCCCGTCATCGCGTTGCCGACGGATCGCCCCCGGCGCGCCGCGCAGAGCGTCAGAGGCGCGTCCGCGACCGTGACGCTTCCGGCGGCCCTCGCCGACGCCCTCAAGGCGGTGGCCCGACGCGGGCGCGCGACGATGTTCATCACGCTCCTGACCGCCTTCAACGCCCTTCTTGCCCGCTACACTGGCCAGGACGACATCGTCGTCGGCGCTCCCATCGCGAACCGCAACCGCGTGGAACTGGAACCGCTGATCGGTTTCTTCGTGAACACGCTCGCCATGCGCGGGGACCTGTCCGGCGATCGCACGTTTCGCGAGTTGCTGGGCCAAATGCGAAAGGTGGCGCTCGACGCATACGATCATCAGGAACTGCCGTTCGAGAAATTGGTGGAGGCGCTGCGGCCGGAGCGGAGTCTGAGCCGGATGCCGCTGATCCAGGTGCTATTCGTCCTGCACGACCCGGGCGAGCCCAGGTTGGCGCTCTCGGGCCTCCAGACCGCCCCGGTGGAGGTGAACACGGGCACCGCCAAGTTCGACCTGACGCTATCGGTCGGCGAGCGGCCGGCGGGGCTGCGCGTGTCGCTAGAGTACAACACGGACCTGTACGATCCGGCGACGATCCGGCGGATGCTTGGCCACTACGAGTCGCTGCTCCGCGGCATCGCGGCGGATCCAGACGAGCGCGTGGCGAGGCTGCCGCTGCTGACGGAGGCGGAGCGCCGGCAGCTCCTGGTGGAATGGGATGCGCCGCGGACGGCTCCGCCGGCCGCGCGCATCCACGAACTGTTTGAAGCGCAGGTCGCGCGGAGCCCCGAAGCAGTGGCGGTGACCTTCGATGGACGGTCCCTGACCTACCGGCAACTGAACGAGCGGGCCAATCAGCTCGCCCACCATCTCCGGAAGCACGGGGTCGGCCCGGATGTCCTCGTGGGTCTCTGCCTCGAGCGCTCGCTCGAGATGTCGGTCGGCGTGATTGGCATCCTCAAGGCCGGGGGCGCCTACGTGCCCCTTGATCCGACCTATCCTCAGCACCGCCTGACGGTCATGCTGCACGAGGCCCACATCGCCGTCGTAGTGACGCAGCAACGGCTGGCGCACCGTCTCACGGGGCGCGGCGCGACCGTGGTGCGCCTGGACGCGGACCGGGCGGCGATCGCGCAGGAAGATTCACACGATCCGGCTGCCGGCGCGACGGCGGACCACCTCTTCTACGTGGTATTCACGTCAGGGTCGACGGGCATCCCGAAGGGGGTGATGATCCCCCACCGCAGCGTCTCGAACTTCGTCGCCTGGATGCAAGACGCGTTTCCGATCGACAGGACGGACGTCGTCTTCCAGAAGACGCCGTTTACCTTCGATATGTCCGTGTGGGAACTGTGCGCGCCTCTGCTGGTCGGGGCGAGGCTCGTGATGGCGCAACCGGAGGGACAGCGCGATTGCCGATACCTCGTCGACGCGATACGGGCGGAAGGGGTGACCCAGTTGCACGTCGTCCCGACCCTGCTGCAGGCGATGGCTGAGGAGCGGGACTTCGAGGCGTGCACATCGCTGCGCCGCATCTTCTCCGCCGGGGAGGCGTTGTCGCGCGGGCTTGTGGATCGCGTCCGCGCGCAGCTCGAGGTCGAGCTCATCAACCTGTACGGCCCAACAGAAGGGAACGTGGACACGTTCTGGGTGGCGGGACCGGAACCCACGGCGGACTTCGTGCCGATCGGCCGCCCCATCGCCAACACCCACGTGTATGTCCTCGACGCACACATGCAGCCCGTGCCGATCGGCGTCCCGGGCGACGTGTATGTCGGGGGGGCAGGCGTGGCCCGTGGATATCTGGGGAACGCCGCGCTGACGGCGGAGCGGTTTCTCCAGAATCCGTTCGCGGCGGAGGCGGGCGGGCGGCTGTACAAGACCGGGGATCGGGGCCGCTATCTGCCGGACGGGAATCTCGAGTTTCTGGGCCGCCTCGATCACCAGGTCAAGCTGCGGGGTTTTCGCATCGAACTGGGCGAGATCGAAGCCACCCTTGGCGCACACCCCGATGTGCGGGATGCAGCGGTGGTCCTGCGAGAGGAGCCGTCGGGGGAGACGCGTCTGGTGGGCTACGTCCTGCCGCGCGGCGCCGCGCCCACCGGCAATGCATTGCGGCAATTCCTGCGGGCCAAGCTGCCCGAGCACATGGTGCCATCGGCCTTCGTGGCGCTTCCCTCGCTGCCGCTTACCTCGAGCGGCAAAGTGGACCGGCGGAAACTCCCGGCTCCCGACGCGGCCCGGCCCGCGCCTGCCTACGTTGGTCCGCGCGACGAGGTGGAGCGGCGGCTCGTCGAGGTGTGGGAGGAGATCCTCGGGGTCCACCCCGTCGGGGTGACCGACAACTTTTTCGATCTGGGCGGCCATTCGCTGCTGGCCGCGCGCCTGATGGACAGCATCCAGCGAACGGTTGGCCGGAAGCTTCCGCTGGCCATGCTGTTTGAGCACGCGACCGTCCAGGATCTGGCGCAAGCGCTTGGTAGGCAACCACGAGAGAGCCTCACGTCCGCGGTGACGGCGATTCACCAGGACGGCTGCAGACGACCGTTCTTCTTCCTAGACGGCGACTACCTTGGTGGCGGGCTCTACTGCCGCGAGCTGGCTCGGGCCGTGGGCGAGGACCAGCCGTTCTTCGCGCTGCATTCCCACGGTCCCAACGGCCGGGTTCCAGGTTCCATCGAGGCGATGGCCGCGGATCACGTGGCCACGATGCGGGCGCTACAACCCCACGGCCCGTATCTGCTGGGCGGATATTGTCACGGAGGCCTGATCGCCTTCCAGATGGCCCAGCAACTTCGGGGGGTAGGGGAGAGGGTGGATCTCCTCGTCTTGCTGGACGCCGCCATCCGGAACACCTCGCTCTGCGCCCGGATCTTCCGCGTGCTCGTGGAGGGCGCCGGCGCGATCGCGGGGTGGACGCCCGCCGAGCGCCTGGAGCGGTTTGTGCGCCTGCGGCGCCTTGCCATCGACGTGTACGGCCTCCCGAGGCACTATCGCCGGCGCATCGGCGAGCTCTCCTCGAGTCGCGGCGCCTGGGCGGAGGCCCTCGAGCGAAAGGTGAAGCGAGCGTGCGAGCGACTCCGTCCCCTCCGACAGAATGGGCAGCAGCCGCCGGCCGGCGCCGCCGGGCCGCCGGCGCATACACCCCTGGACCGCGCCTACGTGCGCGCGATCGCCGGCTACGTTCCCCGGCGGTACGCCGGCGCGGTCACGCTCATTCGTGCGGCCGGTAACAGGGAGCCGAAGCACGATCTCGGGTGGAGCGGGGTGGTCTCCCACGTCCAGGTTCACGTCACGCCCGGCGATCACACAACATGCATCACGGAATACGCCCCCGTGGTCGGCGAACGCCTGGCGGCGTGCCTCCAGAGCGCCAACTCCAAGTGAGCGCCCCGGCGGAGGCCCTGCGCCGTCCTCGGGCGCCCACGTGGCTCAAGCAGACCATTCCCCGCACCAGAGGTCCCAATCATTCCCCGCTGCGGCAATCGCCGCAACGTAGCGCGGCTCGACCGGGATCTCCCGCAACGACCAGCGAGCCGCATCCTCCGTATCCCCGTGGATCGCAATAACGGCGACTGGTGCACCTCGGGCAAATGCCACGTCGAATTGCTCGAGGGGCAGGGAGAGCCCCTCGCCGTGCGCCTTGATAAAGGCCTCCTTGAGCGTCCAGCAGCGGAAGAACGCTTCCGTACGGTCTGCCACGGCAAGCGATGAAAGCGCTCTCCGTTCCGACGCGGAGAAGAATTGTCCGGCCAATTCAGCGGTCTGGACGTCCGTACGAATGCGTTCAATGTCGACGCCGACCTCCCGCCCGAGGGCGACGGCGTACAGCGCGGTGTCTTCCGAATGCGAGAGGTTGAACCGCAGCGGGTGTCGGCTGCCGCACGGGCCGAGGCTCGGCTTGCCGGACGATCCGTAGCAGAATTCGATCACGGCCGGCGACACATCAAGGTAGCGGCCGAGGATCGTCCTCAAGATACCGCGGAAGCTGATGAATCGCCGCCGGTCACGTTCGAACTTCAGCCGGTCCGCCCTCTCCCGTTCCTCGGGCGACAGCAGATCTCCGAAATCCCGCTGTGCGACGGCACCGGCAAGTGAGACGCTCCATACGTGGACACCCCGGGCCGTTAATGTGGGAGGCGCGGCGCCACCACTCATCGATGTGCGGGGCCCGCGCTGCGCCGTCGTCTCACGGGTGCACGCCGTCCCACGCGTCTTGAACGCTATCGGCGACCTTCACCGTCACCTGCCGCCGCCGTCACCGCCTCGGGCCGCCGCCCATCTTCGCAACGTTCGGCGAAATAGCGGGCGATATACGCGTGCAACGCTGGTTTTCTAGAGTTCCATCGCCAGCTGCCGCGATCATCCTGCACGATATCGGTAAACGGATCGAAGTCGAACGTCGAGAGGTCCATGTGCCGAGTTCCATACCGGCGATCTTGGCGGTCCCCGTGCCAGAGATGAAAAACGCGGCCCTCAATGTATCCGGCTCGACCGCCTACCGTGTCATGGTAAGGCCGCGCCCACTTAATGTAGTGCTCGGCTTGGCGCGCATTCATCAGAATGGTCTGCTGGCCGTGCGCGAACTCGCCGAGCGCGGAGCAAAGGATGACCCGGTCGCCGCTGCCGAGCACGCACGCATCGTACAAACCGTGCCGGTCCAGCACGGCTCGCGGGCTCGCCCAGGCAAGGCCGGCGGTCGATTGCCGCTCCAGCGGCGCGTTGGCTAGAAACAGATCTTCCGCTGCCGCCCGGCCCATGGACCGTAACCACATCACCGAATACGCCGTCGGCAGTCCGGTCCACGAGAAGACATCGTCCGCTCGCACGTGGCTCGGCAGATCGTAGCGTTCGTGAAACAGATGGACGAGGTCGCAACGCTCCAGCGCCTCGGCAGCCCGGACAGTCCAATCGTCGCCGTCAAAGATGATGTCGCAATCGAGCCAGGCGACGTAGTCGCACCACCGGGGAATGGATGCCAGGGCGATGTTGAGCAGGCGTTCCTTTTGCCATAAGATGGTGCCGCGACCTATGCGGATGAGGACGTCGGCGTCACCGTCCTCCAGGTCGAAGCGGCCGTCGAACGACAGTTCCACCGTGACCAGCGGGACCGTCAGGTGTTGACGAAACGCCCGGTAGTTGGCCATCCGGCGCCGGTAGTGGATGGGATTAAAATAGCAGGTGATGGCCCACAAACGGCCCTTCACGTCTTCCGACACGGCCTCCGGGCGCGCGGGCACCGCTCGACCACTCCTCAGCCGGCTGCTCAACTTCGCGAAGAGGGGAGTCGCGGAACAAGTTGGCGTTGGGCTCAGCGTCGCCGCTCCCGGCCGGTTGCACGCGCCACGATACTTCCAACGCGACGCTCTTACCTGCACTCTAACGAACGTTTCAGTGTTTCAGCTGAACAGGTTGTCGCACATCGCGCAAACAGACGTTCGAAAAAACGCGTTCTCGCCGGAGAGTTCGGGGGCAACTCGCTGTCACCCGCTCGACCACCGCCACACCTTGCGCAGGAATCCCGCGATGATTTGAATGCACGAATCGGAGCGATTGCACGGTGTGAAGATGCTACGCTTGCCGCCGGAAGACAATGGGCGAACTTTTTAGGCTACCGCTCGGCGTCGAGCGCAAGCGGAGCCTGCCCAAACCAGAGCGATGGACATGATGCCGGATCCATTCGCGATTTTCGCAGGACGTGTGCGATGAATCGACAGCAGCTGCTGCAACGGCTCGGCGCGGCGTGGCTGGCGTTCAAAGCGTCGTACGCCGGTCTCTCCGACGCACAATTGTTGGAGCCGGGCGTGACGGGCGCCTGGTCGATCAGGGACATCATCGCGCATGTAACCACGTGGGAGGAGGAGGCGCTGAACCATTTGCCGGCCGTCCTCGAGAACCGAAGGCCACCTCGGTACTCTGTCACATATGGCGGTATCGACACCTTTAACGCCCTAATGACGACTCGGAAAGAACGTTTGTCGCTCTCCGAGGTGTTCCGGCAGCAAGAGGCGATCCATCAGCGACTCATCGACATGATCAAGGGGGTGCCGGAGGACCAGGTGATTCGGGAAACCCGTTTCCGGCGCCGCCTGCGTCTCGATACGTACAGCCACTACCCTAAGCACACCCGGGCGATACGGCGATGGCGAGAGTTACGGCAGGTCCGCCCGCCGTAGCTACGCCAGCGCGGCGCCGGGCCATCGGACTGATCGGCAGTCTCGCCACCGTGGCCACAATCAGCAGCATTCGCAGGCCCGCCTGGGCCGTCAGTGGTGGCTGGAGCCAGTGGGCACGGGTCCCCAACGTTCCCCCGCTGACGTTCTCCCCCGCGGCAACCGCCTCATCTGTAGGGGGACATCATGTAACGGTCTATAGCGTGAGGGCCGATGACCGCTCCCTAGGCTACGTCGAATGGACCGGAAGAGTGTGGGGCTCCTGGCGAAGCCTCGGGGGAAAGTGGACCTCCAGTCCGGGCGCCTGCGCCACCGAGCGCGGCGGCCGGCTTGTTTACTGCCGTGGCGTGG
>DATEGA010000284.1:0-19330 GCA_035280345.1 bacterium
GGGCACGGTGCGCGTTAGCGCACCGTGCCCTCCAGCACCGCCTTCAGGATCCTGACGCGATCGTCCGCTCCAGCGCCAGGCGGTTGACCGCGGCGACCTCATTCTCGATCAGCCGCTCCGCTTTCCCAACCTCGACATCGACTCGCGCCATGATCACTTTCGAAACGGCCGCCGCCTGCGCCGTGGGCGCGGTGTCGGCGACGGAAATCGTGTTGATCAGATCCGCAAGCGTATCGTTGAGACCCGCCGGGTTGCGCAGCACGTCGCGATCCGACTCGCGATGGACGTCTACCAAAACGCCCTCGACCGCCGACAGCTGTTGGATCACCGCCGCCGCCTTGTCGGCCAGCTCGCGCGCGCCGTTTGTGGCGCCCTCGGCCAGCACTCCGAGCCGGCGCTTCAGCCGCCGGATCTGATTGACCGTCGCGTTGACTTTGCCGAGCGATACCGTCAGTTTGCGCCATAGGTCGAATTGGGCCCGATACCCCTCGGGCGCCGTCGACAGGCGGGGATCCTTCACGATCGAAAACTCCGCGGCCGTCTTCTCCGGGCCAACGGACAGCTCCAGCCGATAGCGCCCCGGCGCCACGGTCGGCCCCGAGGGGGGGTCGGCCGGCTCCGCCAGCGGCTTGTTACGCGGCGGGGCGAGGCTCACGTCGAGCCGCTCGGGCCCCGGATATTTGAGATCCCACACGTACCGGTTGAGCCCCGCGCGTACCGGCGGCCGCTTCGCGGCCGCGAGCGCCGCGTCGTCGCTGCGGAGTGTGGTGATCTCAGTCCCCGATGCGTCGCGGATCGTAAGCGCGACCGGCCCGGCGGTGCCGTCGTCGAGCCAGTAATAGATGATCGCCCCGTTCGGCGGGTTCTCGCCGACATCGAGATATTCGCGGCCGGTGGTCCCATCCGGCTTGCGGAACGTCCGGACCCCGCCGCCGATGCCCATGCATATCCCGAACGCAACGCCGCTGGGCCGGAGGTTTCGGAGGGTTCCAAAGTGCAGCTTGGCGCGGACCGTCGTGCGCGGCTCGAACAGCCGGGCGCCCCTCTTGCCGTCGACGCCGCTTCGGAGCGGCGTGATGTCGTCCAGAATCCAGAACGACCGGCCGTGGGTGGCGGCCACCAGATCGCCGTCCTTGATCTTGAGATCGTACACCGGGACGACCGGCAGGCCTCCGCCCATGCGGTTCCAGTTGCGCCCGTCGTTCAGGGAGACAAAGACGCCAGTTTCCGAACCGGCAAACAACAGGCCTTTGCGAACGGGGTCCGCCCGCACGACGCGGGTGATCTCGCCCTCGGGGAAGTCGCCGTTGATCGATTCGAAATGCCGCCCGCCGTCGGTGCTCCGGAACAGGTACGGCCGGTAGTCCGCGAGCTTGTAGCGGGTCGCGGCGAGGTAGATCGTGTCGGGGTCGTGGCGCGAGATCTCGACGCAGCCGACATAGGCGAGCTCCGGCATCCCGGGCGGGGTGACGTTGTGCCAGGTCTTGCCGCCGTCGCGCGTCACGTGCACGAGCCCGTCGTCCGTCGAGGCCCAGATCTCCTCCGGCCGGTGCGGCGAGGGAGCGACCGACGCGCAGGTCGCATGCACCTCCGCCCCGGCGCTTTCGTGCGTGATGTCGCCACCGGAGTGCCCCTGGCGGCTCTTGTCGTTGAGGCTCAAATCGGGCGAAATCTCCTCCCAGCTCATGCCCTCGTCGCGGCTGCGGAACACGTGGTTGCCGCCGGCGTAGAGCGTGCCGGTGTCGTGCGGGGAGAAGACGATCGGGAACGTCCAGGCGAAGCGGTAGCGCATGTCCTTGGGCGCGATGCCGGTCGATTCTTCGGGCCAGACGTTGACCAGCTGGATCTGCCGGGTGCGGTGATCGTAGCGCTGCAACGCCCCGGCACCGCCGACGCTCGAGCCGATCGCGCCGACGAAAACGATGTTGGGATCGTCCTGATTGACGGCGATGAAGCCGCTCTCGCCGGTGCCCGGGTAGGAACAGTCGCCGAGGGCGATCGCGCCCCAGGCGGTGGCGCTCGGCACAGAGATCGAGCTGTTGTCCTGCTGCGTGCCGTACACGCGATACGGGTACTGGTTGTCGATGTCGATGCGGTAGAACTGCGCCGTCAGCTGATTGTAGATCGTCGACCACGTCTCGCCGCCGTTCATGCTCACGCAGGCGCCACCGTCGTTGCCTTCGATCATCCGCTGCGGATCGGCGGGATCGATCCAAAGATCGTGGTTGTCGCCGTGGGGCGTTTGGATCTCGGTAAAGGTTCTCCCGCCGTCGGTAGATTTCCACAGCTGAAAATTGGCGACGAAGACCGTCTCGTCGTGGCCGGTATCAGCGAAGACGTGGGTGTAATACCAGGGCCGGTGCATGAGGTCACGGTTGGACGACACGAGCGTCCAGGTCTCGCCGTAGTCGTCCGACCGATACAGCCCCGTCTGCTCCGGTTCCGTCTCCATCAGCGCCCAGACGCGGCCGGCGCGCGCGGGCGACACCGCCACCCCGATCTTGCCGAGGGGGCCCGCCGGCAGACCCGGAAACCGCGAGATCTCGGTCCAGGTGTCGCCGCCATCCATCGACCGGAACAAACCGCTGCCCGGCCCGCCGCTCGACAGGTGCCAGAAGCTCCGGCGCGTCTGCCAGAACGCCGCGAAGAGGATGCGCGGATTGTGCGGATCCATCGAGAGGTCGACGGCGCCCGAATTGGCGTCCCGATGGAGCACCTTGGTCCACGTCTCGCCGCCATCCCGCGAGCGGAACACGCCGCGTTCCTCGTTCGGGCCGAACACGTCGCCGAGCGCGGCGACGTAGACGAGGTTGGGGTCCTGCGGATGGATGCGAATGCGCCCGATGAACCGCGTCTCGCGGAGGCCGAGGTGCCGCCAGGTGCGGCCGGCGTCGGTAGATTTGTAGAGGCCGTCGCCGTAGGACACGTCGAGCCGGATCTCGGTTTCACCGGTACCGGCGTAGATGACGTTGGGGTCGGAGGGCGCGACGGCGAGCGCGCCGATCGCTGCCGAGCCGAGATACCCGTCGCTGACGCAGCGCCAGTACGTGCCGGCGTCGGTCGTCTTCCAGATGCCGCCGGCGCAGGCGCCGAAGTAGAAGGTCTGGCGGTCTTGCGGATCGCCGGCGACGGCGACGACGCGGCCGCCGCGCGACGGCCCGATGCACCGCCATCTGAGGGCGTCGAATTTCGCTGCGAACTCTGAGAGGTTGTCCATAAGGAGGCATTTGGTGCCGGTCCGGAATTTCCATTTTCGGTCCCGCGCCCCGGCGGCCGGGCGTGCTGGAGGAGAACGGCCCGCGCGCTCTTAATCTCGCGTGTAGTCGCAGCGCCCGACGGTTAGCGGATCCGGCGGCGGAACAAGGAGGAGACGAATGGACTGGATTGAGCAGGTCTTTCACATCTCGCCCGACGGCGGGAACGGCTCGCTGGAAATCGGCATCATCGCCGGCACCGCGGTGGCCCTCGCCATGGTCATCGTGGGCGCACTCAAACTCGGCGCGCTGGTGCGGCGCTGGTCCGGCCGGGCGACGCCGGAGACGCGGGAGCGTCAGTCGGTCCGCTGATTCGGGGGCGGCAAACGCACCATCGAAATCGCGGATAACGATGAGGGCCCCTTCGCTGTGACGGGGCCCTCTGGTTCCCTGCGCGAGTATCGCTCGGCCGGGCCGATCTTCGCGCGTTAGATCTCTTCCATGTGCCGCTCGGCCGTCTTGAGCAACACCGCATTGGTCGCCACGATGATCGACGACGCCGACATCAGCAGCCCCGACCACTCGGGGCGGAGCATGATGCCGAAGCGCGGGTAGAGAACGCCGGCGGCGACCGGGATGGCGAGTATATTGTAGAAGGACGCCCAAAAGAGGTTCTGACGCATCTTCCCGACCGTCGCTCTCGAGAGATAAATGGCCCGCAGTACGTCCGCGGGATCGGACCGCATCAGCACGACCTCGGCGGTCTCGATCGCGACATCGGTCCCGGCTCCGATGGCGATGCCGATGTCCGCTTGGGCCAGGGCGGGCGCGTCGTTCACCCCGTCCCCGACCATGGCGGCGAACTTCCCCTCCTGTTGGAGCTGCTTCACGTAGCCGGCCTTTTGCTCCGGCAGCACCTCGGCGAAGACCCTTGCAATGCCCAACTGCGTCGCCACTGCCTCCGCCGTCTGCCGGTTGTCGCCGGTGATCAACGCGACCTCGATCCCAAGACGGCGCAGGCCGTGGACCGCTTGGCGCGACGTGGCCCGGATCGGGTCGGCCGCGGCGGCCACCCCTGCCATCCGGCCGTCCGCGGCCACGAGCATAACGGTCTTCCCCTCGGCGAGCAGCCGGTCCAGGTGTGCCTGTACCGGCGTCAGGTCGATGCCGCGGTCCCGCATCAGTTTGGCGGTCCCTACCAGCACATCGCGCCCTGCTACGGCCGCCCGTACGCCGTGCCCGGCCACGTTCTCAAATCCGCTGACCTCATCATCGACGGCGAGCTTTCGGCGGGCGGCCTCGGCGAGCACCGCCCCGCTGAGCGGGTGGCCGGAACGCGCCTCGGCGGCCGCGGCGAAGCGAAGTACGTCCTCGGCCCGAAAGCCGTCGACCGCCTCGACGTCGGTAACCCGGGGCCGCCCCTCCGTAAGCGTGCCGGTCTTATCCATCACTACCGCGGTCACGCGCGAGATCTGTTCGAGCGTCGCCGCGTTCTTGATCAGGATGTTGTGGCGGGCGCCGATGCCGGTCCCGACCGCGACCGCCGTCGGCGTCGCGAGCCCCAGCGCGTCGGGGCACGCGATCACAATCGCGGATATGGCGAAGGTGAGCGCAACGAGCACGGACTGCCGCATGGGTCCGACCCACACGCCGAACGCGACGACGCCGGCGCCCACCGCCAGCACGACGAGATACTGGGCCCACCGATCGGCGATCCGCTGGCCCGGGGCCTTCGAGGACTGGGCCGCTTCGACGAGCTTCACGATCTGAGCCAGCGCGGTCTCTTCCCCCACCTTCGTGGCCTTGAACCGGATCGATCCCGACTGGTTGATGCTTCCCCCGACGACCGAGTCGCCCGGGCCCTTCCCTACCGGCATGGATTCACCGGTCACCAATGACTCGTCGATCGCGGTTTCACCCTCCGTCACAACCCCGTCAACGGGGACCCGATCCCCCGGCCGCAGTTCGACGGCGTCGCCCTGCTGAATGGCGGCCGTCGGGATCTCGACGACCTGACCGCTGCGCACGACGCGCGCCCTCGGCGGCACCAGGTCGAAAAGGGCCTCGAGGGCATCCGAGGTGCCGCGCCGCGACCGCATTTCCATCCAGTGCCCGAAGAGCACGAACGTGACGAGCATCGCGGCCGCTTCGTAAAACGTCTCGCCGGCGTTCAGCACGGTGATGACGACGCTGAACAGATACGCCGCGAGCACGCCGACGCTGATCAGCACCGACATGTTGAGCGCACGCGTCCGCAGCGAATAGTACGCGCCCGTGATGAAGATCGAGCCGGTCCAGAACACGACCGGGGTGGTCAGCAGGAGCAGAATCCAGTTGACCGGGAGCGGCTCCGGGAGGCGAAGCCGAACGAGGTTCTGACCGAGCGGCGAATACAAAATCGCCGGGATCGTCAGCGCGAGCGACCACAAGAACCGCCGCCGCATATCCGCCTCCATAAAGGCGGCCATGCGCGGATCGGCCATCATCGCCCCGTGATCGTGCGCCTCCCCCATGCCGTGGCCCGCGGCGTGATGGTCGTGGGTGTGGGTTTGCTCGGCCATCCCGTACTCGAACTGCTTGGCCTCGAGTTCACACCCGCACGTCGTGGCGAGGACCGCCGCGCGGCAGGAGAGGCACGACGCGCCGCAGCGACAAGACACCGCACCCGGATGGTGATCGATCGTGTCGTGTTGCGATGCCGGCGGCACAGTCACCACACCTCCTGCTCGGTTGTCCTCGAGGCTCATCCCGGCGTCGCCACGGCCGACTGACCACCAACCGTCGCTGCCTCAGGGCACTCCGCCGCTCTTTCGGAGGAACGCGATGACCGCCCTCTCCCGTGAGAAGTCGGGGCGGCCCGGTGCGCCCACGAGATCGCAACCGGACATCGAAAGATCGTGCTCGATTGTTCGATTGAAGGAAGGCCGTGCCTGTGCGCACCGCACAAAGGCTGAACCATTCATGATCACGTCAAACGACCTATCCCCCGCGACGGCGGAGCCCGACGCCGCGCCACCCACCGGTAGGCTCGATGCCGTCTCGCGTCTGATGGCCCTCAGCGAGAGTCTCCAGCGACTTGGTTACTCCTACGAAGCGTACCAACTGCGCGAGGCGGCGGAACGGGTGCTGCGCGATCAGAGAACCTGACAGATAGGCCACCTGCCGGCCCCGCCAACTGACGGGCCCGGACCACCCCCAACCGTACTGTTTGACCTCGTCCCTTTTTGGCGCTGCTGTCCGTCAGCGAGGCAGCTTCACGCGGGCGCCCGTAAACTCGCGCCCCAGCGAGCGTGCCGAGGACGTTGGCCGATCCTCGCCCTCCTTCCGCGTAGAGGCGAGTTGGCGGCGCGGAGGGATGTGTGCAACAATGCCCATGGGTCTGACGCCCGTAGCACCCGGCCGCACCCGCGGCCGTGCGAGTGAGTTTCCGCGGCCGAGATTCTTCCCCGAGGAGGTGCTGACTTGCAGCCCGGCCGTTCGGCTACGGTGTGAGACCGATTCAGGGAGGTGTCTTTGTGGCAACGACGACCAAGTACGCGCACGGCGTCTTTTCCTGGACGCAGCTGGGGACAACCGACACGGCGGCGGCCAAGCGCTTCTACGGCAGCCTGTTCGGATGGGAGTTTGAAGATATGCCCGCCCCTCCGGACATGACCTACACGTTCATCCGGTTAAAGGGCCGGAGCGTCGGGGGTCTCGCCGTACTGCCCAAAGAAGCGATCCAGCATGGCGCGCCGCCGCATTGGCTTCCGTTCGTCAACGTCACGAACGCCGACGACGTCGTCAAGAAGGCGACGCAAGCCGGCGGCAAGTTGCCTATGGGCAACGCCATGGCCGTGATGGATGCCGGACGGATGGCCGTCTTACAAGATCCCACGGGCGCACAAGTCGCGATCTGGCAGGCCAAGACGCACCTCGGCGCCGACGTCGTCAACGAGACCGGCGCGATGTGCTGGGACGAGCTCATGACGCCCGACATCAACGCCGCGGGGCGATTCTATAAGACGACGTTCGGATGGACGTCGGAAGCGATCGACATGGGTGAGGACGGTCCGTACACGATCTTCAAGGTCGGCGACACGCGCGTGGCCGGCATGATGGGGCGGCCACCGCGCCTCAAGGATGTTCCGCCCCACTGGCTCACGTACTTCGCCGTCACAAAGGTCGATGACGGGGCGAAGAAGGCCACGGGCCTCGGCGGCAAAGTCCTGCAGCCGCCGATCGACATTCCGAACGTGGGCCGCTTCGCAGTCTGCCAGGACGTCCAGGGGGCAGTGTTCGCACTCTTCACGCCAAAAATGTAGCCAACGGCCCGTAGGGTAGCGGTTTCCGCACGACGCAGTGGGGATGGGCCGGACACGCCGGCCCATCCCGAATTATTGTCCGCCGCGAGCGCCTTGTTCATCTCGGTGCTAGGCTTCGGGGAGTACCCGGCGCACCCTCGGTTTCCGTCATTTGCGCGATGAGGGCTAGACCGTGACCTGGCCCGATTCGGTGGTCCACTTATGATGAGACTGCCTCCTGAGGTTGGAGCTCTTCGACTTGTAGGAGTTCGATCGTGGCAAACTCTCCCGGCGTGACGTACAACTCATGCTCGGCCGCGGAGAAGATCTGCGACTCTCCCGTGGCCCCGGTCCGTTGCAATGGCGAAAGGAGTCTTACCGTTGTAGTCCTTTGCGTTTACATCTGCGCCGTGCCCAAGCAACCACTGGGTGATCTCGAGCTTTCCGAAGAAGGCAGCACCATGAAGAGCGGTGTTTCCACCCATTCCTGCGTTCACATCGGCGCCGTGCGCGAGAAGTATTTCGGCGATTCGCTCGTTTCCGACCGCAGCGGCAAAAAACAGAATCGGAATTCCGTGCGCCCCGAACGCCCGTGCCAATCCTGGATTCCGATCAAGATATGTTGCCACGTCGTCCACTTGCTCGAGAACGATAGCGGAAAAAACATCAGGTTGTGCCCCGTTTGAAAGAAGGAATTCGACCATTTCCTTGTTGGCAGAGTGCGCAGCGGCTTCCAGTGCAGTCTCTTTCCACGAAGCCGTGGCTTCCAAGACCGACCTATGACTGGCTGCGATATCTCGTAGCTTTCCGATATCTCCGTGTGCGGCTCTCACGAAATTGTTGATCGTGTCCTGAGAGAGTTCTTGTGCCTGTGCCATCTCGACTCAGTCTCCTCTTCCATGTCCTACGGTCTCACCACCCGATCACCCTTTAGCGCTTGAAATGAACTTAGATAGAGACCCTTTGTAGATGATAAGCGGGCCAAATGCAGGAGGTCCCGATACCAGCCCAGGGCGGCCGAGGCTCTTTGCGACCGGCGCGGCGTCGACGGCGCATCGCCTGCCGCCACTATTTTACTTCCAAGACACCCTTCATGCCCGCTTCCCGGTGGCCCTCGATCGTGCAGGCGAAGGCAAACCGGCCGCGACGCCGAGGATAAAACTCGATCGATGCCGTTGAGCCCGGTTCCAAGCGCAGGAAGCCGGCGCCGGGAGCGTCCATGAGGATCGCCTCGTCAAAGACGTGCACTGGTAGCGTGCGCAGATAATCGGCCTCGAATTGGTGCGCGAGCTGTCCTTTGTTCACGAACACCAATCGGACGGGATGGTCGGCCAGGACGGATATCACTGAGGGCCGAAACGTAAACTCGGCCATCTCGACCCGGACGACGGTGACCGCCGAAGCAGGTACGGACGCCGGTGCGGCGGCGCTGACCGACGCCGCAAGAAGCAGAGCGAGGAGGCTTCGTTCCGCGATCCCGAGACGACGAGTCGCTCCGGGCGCGAACGATCCTCCCCGCTCCGGACCGTACGAACGGCTCACGTGCGGGTCACACGACGTCAATCTAGTCGTGGTTAAATGGCGTCACCAGCGGGTTGAATTCTCCGAAGACGCCGTTCGGGTTCGGGTACCACGCCCACACATGAAACGTGACGAGCGGTGGGTGCCAGAACGTAAATGCGGCGCCGGTCTGGGGATTCTTCTTGGCGCACATGGACTCCATGCCGGACGGCAGGAAGGATCCGTCCGCATAATGGCACGCGGCGCCGAAGGAGCCATACCGCGCCCCGCGCAGTGGAGGAGCGGCCGGCGCCTTGGGCCACACCCACTCGATCGCGACCAGCTGCCACGCATCGCCCTTTCGAACGTAGACCAGAATGGGCGGCTTCGTGATGTCAAAACCTTGGACCTTGGGGTTCAGAAAATGGTAGCCCATGTTCGGGATCATGGGCGTGATGATCGTGTACCCGTCGGCCTTGGCTCGCTCGAGGTCAGTGGCATATTTGGCGGTGGCTACGCGGGCCGAAGCGAGTTGCGCGATGACGGTCTTGTCGGGGACGGGCTGCGCGCTCGAGCGTGCGATCCCAAGAGTCCATACGAGCGCGGCAACGACGACAACGGCGCATGCTCTCGTCACGTAGGTACGCATGGTTGGCCTCCTAAACTTCAGAAGTGGTGGGATCGATGACGGCCCTGACCGCGGAGACGCGATTCGCGGGAAAGCCGCCCTTCGCGGCATGCTCGCGCACCATCGCCTCGCTCGGGGCGACATACAGGCAGTAGATCTTGTCATCTGTCACGTAGCTGTGGACCCATTGGATCTCCGGGCCCATTTCGTTGAGGACGGCGCAGGACTTCTGCGAGATGGCTCGGAGCTCGCGGGGCGACAGCCGCCCCGCGCCGGCGACCTCGCGTTCGATCACGAACTTTGGCATGGCCGGCATCCTCCCGGTGATCAGACTCGAAGCACGATCACTATAGGAGAAGCGGCCCTGGATTTCATCGAGGAAACCCCGTAGGCGGTACGTATTTTTGGCCTATGAGGCGCGGCTTTGGCGATGGCTACCGCGGACGCGACCTCGGCTGCTTGAGACCCTGCTCCACGGCCCACGCGGCCACGTGGGCTCGCGTGCTGAATCCCAATTTATTGAGGATGTTCTGCACGTGCGTTTCGGCCGTCCGCTCGGTGACGACGAGCGCGGCGGCGATTTCCCGATTGGTTAGCCCTTGGGCGACGAGGGCGGCCACTTCTCGTTCGCGCGCCGTGAGAGGACCGGCCGCCGCCTCCCGGCCGGGCGCGTCCCCGCGGACGGCCGACGTCGTTCCGGCCGCGGCGCTCAGCGCGAAGTCGATGGCCTGGTGAAGGGTCATCGTTCGTCCAGACTCCCGTGCGGCGGCAAACGCGCCGTCACCCATCGCCGATTGCGCCACGGCCAGGTACCGGTCGTGCTCAGCCTTATCGGACCAGAGCGGCAGTCCGCCGCCGAGCCGTTCGAGGCACGCCTCCGTGGCGCCGAACAGACGGGCCGCCGGCTCGTACGCGCGGCGTTCGCAGGCCACCCGCGCCAACCCGTCCAGGCATTCGGTAATCACACCGGGCTGCAGCACCGGTTGCGAGGGAGCGCCGCCCCTGGGGCCTGACCCGGTAACCGGTCGGCTATCCACCACCACCGTAACGACCGCCGTCGTCCGGCAGCGCAAAAGACTTTCCGAATAATACGCGGCGGCCTGTTGGTCGTCGCCTCGACGAAGGGCCAGGTGGGCGAGGTTACGGAGCGCGGTCGTAACATTATTGAGGTTCCCGGTCTCCCGCGCGACGGCGAGGCTTGCCTCATGGAGACGCCGTGCTTCATCGTAAGCGCCGCTCATCACGGCGAGGGCGCCAAGGAAGGACAGCGCCTCGACCGTCCACCAACGGTTCCCGAGCTCACGGAAGATGTCCAGGCTCCCCTCGAGGAGCGGCCGGGCGCGGTCGGGATTCTCGTCTTCCATCGCCAGAATGCCGAGCCAGATCAGACAGCATCCTTCCCCCAGGCGGTCGCCGACCCGGCGGGACAGTGCCAGCCCCTCGTCACAGAGCGACCTCGCGCGGCACCGGTCACCCATGCGGTACGCGAGCCTGACGGCACCGACGTACACCTTGGGAAGCAGCGCCTGGTCTTCTACTCCTCGAGCCAGCACGCCGTCGAGCCTCGCCCGCCCTCCCGTCCAGTAACCGGCAACATGCCAAAACCACTCCAGCGCCCGGGCGAGCCGGGCTTCGGCCGCTCCGCCGTCGTCGCAGAGCTTCGCGTAATCGAGGGCGGCCAGGAGGTTGTCGTGCTCACGCTCGAGCCGGCCCATCCAGAGCGCCTCGTCGGCACCGCGCAGTCCGCGGTCGCACTGCTCCGCGAAGGGCACATACCACTCTAGATGTCGCCGGCAGACCTGAGCCTCTTCGCCGGATTCCGCGAGCCGCTCCCTCCCGTATTGCAGTACCGTTTCCAAGAGGCGGTAGCGCGCCTCGCCCTCCCGCGTCGAGGCGATGACGAGTGATCCGTCGACGAGCCGGCCCACCGAATCCAGCACATCGCCGGGGAGGATGTCCTCTCCGCAAATGGACTCGGCGGCCTCGAGGGTCCAGCCGCCGGCAAAGACGGCGAGACGCCGGAGTACCGTCCGCTCCCGCGCGCCGAGGAGCCCGTAACTCCACTCCATGGTCGCGCGCAGCGTCTGATGGCGGGGCAGCGCGCCGGTGGTGCCGCCCGTCAACAAGCGAAAGCGATCGTCCAGGCGCGCCGCGATCTGGGCCGGGGACAACACGCCGGCGCGGGCGGCGGCCAGCTCGATGGCCAGGGGCACTCCGTCCAGCCGCCGGCATATCTGTACCACGTCGGCTGCATTGACGGGCTCCAGGGCAAACGCGGGATCCACGGCCCGCGCCCGCTCGACGAAGAGACGCACCGCTTCCGAGTGGGCGGCCTCGCGGGGGGAGGCGACGTCGCTCGACGCGGGAAGGGTGAGCGACGGCACGCGCCACAGCGTCTCGCCGGGAACGCTCAAGGGAATGCGGCTTGTGGCGAGGACCCGCAGGTCCGGACATTCGCGAAGTAGCACCCCGGCCAGCGCCGCAGTGGCCGCCGCGACGTGCTCGCAGTTGTCGAGGACGAGCAACACCGATTTGCCCCGGAGAGCGTCGGCCAACGTCGCCGCGACATCGCGGGCGGACTGCTCCGGAACCTTGAGAACGACGGCCACGCGCTGGGGGACGAGGGCGGGTTCGGCGAGCGACGCTAGTTCGACGGCCCACACGCCGTCGGGAAACTCGGCGAGCGCCCGCGCCGCTGCGCGAAAGGCCAACCGCGACTTGCCGGCCCCGCCCGCACCGATCAAGGTCAGGAACCGCGTGCGGGCGAGGAAACGCGACACATGTGTGATCTCGCGCTCGCGGCCGACGAAGGTCGTTAGCTCGGTCGGGATGTTGTGCAGACCGCCGTCAGCCCTAGACAGGGTCACTTCCGGACTCCCCAAAGGGTCGTGGTGGGAGTTGCTTATATCCCCTTCAAAGGACTCCCTCTCGACAGCCGCCGACGGCAGTCGGCAAGCATTTCAGAAGTTGCACGTTGTCGCGGCCGTTCGTAGGACAACCCTTTGGATATAAGGTTTTGCGGACCCAGACGCTAAACGCTGGAAGCGAGAGTCTCGAGGATCTCGCCCATATTCGCCAAGCTTCCCATGTGACCCCACTCTGGGTATTCGGTCAGCCTCGCCCCCGGTATGTGTTGTGCAAGGTACCGTGCTACCTCCACCGGCACCATCGGGTCCTGGGTTCCGTGCCAGATGTAAACCGGAATTCGGATGTCGGAGGTGCGAAAGCCCCAGGGCTTTGCGTAATTGAGCAAGTGGTCGTGAATGTTGCCCTCAGGGCCTCGGCGAACCAGTTCCCGTCTGCTTGTAATGAAGCGAGCCCTGATGATTGGGTCCGCCATGACCTCTCGGTCAGAATCCGAAGACCAGGCGTCAGCCTCTGCTTCCATATCCCGTGCGGTCGCAGCGATGCCTTCTTCACAATCTCTGCGGATCATGGCCTCCGCGGTGGCGCGATCCCGGCGCGCCAGCTCGGCCAGCCGACGCCTTCCCTCCGGGAGATGCCGAATAAGCTCGGGCTCATCCTGGCAGGGACCGACCGCGCTTACTAAGCCCACAGCCGCAACCCGATTCGGCCGGGCGAATCCGCAAGCAAGCGCCGGAGGGCCGCCTCCCGAGACGCCGAACACCGCGAACCGATCGAGCTGCAGCGAATTCGCCAACTCGTCCACGTCTTGAGCCCAGTCAAGGAGCGTACCGCTCATGTGTGGATCCGAGAGGCCAAATCCTGGGCGGTCGGGAAGGACAAGCCGCACGCCGGCGGCACGAGGGACCACGTCGCCATAATGAAAGAGCCGGTTTGCCCCTGTCCCGTGGAACCCGATGACCGGGATACCGCTCGGCGATCCCCATATCTCGTATCCGAGCGTTCGACCATCGCGCAACCGGAGAGTCCTGGCGGTTTCAGTATCCGATCCTCCGGATTGTTTATCCGCCTCGGTGTGCGCCATCGGCATCCCCTCCCGGGAGTCGCGCAGCGACGCTCCGCTACGGCCGGTGCGACTTCGGCTGTCTGAGGCCTTGCTCCATCGCCCATGCGGCAACCTGAGCGCGCGACGAGAAGCCGAGTTTGTTGAGAATATTCTGCACGTGCGTCTCCGCGGTTCGTTCGGCCACGACGAGTTCCGTGGCGATGGCACGATTGCTCATACCGTGCGCGACAAGGGCAGCCACTTGCAGTTCTCGGACCGTTAGGCCACCCGGGGCTGTGCGGGGTTCGACCGCCACGAGTCCGGCGGATAGCGCATAATCGATAGCGGGCTCCAGAGCCATCGCCCTGCCTTCGTCGAGCGCGCCTTGCAGTGCCCCCGGCCCAAGGGCGGTTTGTAGCTTTGCGACAAATCGTCGACGATCGGCATGGCCGGCCTGCTGCCGTCGACCGAGTGAGGTTTCTAGTGCATCGGCCGCGCCAAGTAAGCGAGCCGCGCGCGCGTAATCGGCCTGTTCAGACGCGACGCGGGCTAGTCCCTCAAAGCAGGACACAGCGATGGGCCGGTGCCGCACCGGACTGTGATACGACCATCCCAGACTCCCCAAGAGGAACCTTAGTTCGAGGCGTGCTTATGCCCGGCCCAAAAGAGCTCTTTTGGCGCAACCCACGGGGGCGACCGCCGGATTGCCGGACTGCCCAGGCACGAAGCCTTTGCGGTTCGCTCCGCCGCGCTGAGGCGTTGTTCCTGCGTTGTTCTCGAATCGAGGGGCCATCTTGCGGAACCGATTCGGCCAACGGTTCAGGCGTCCTGCCATGACCAACTCGGGGCGGGGCCTTCAATATGGCCCGTTTGGGCCATGCAGCACGGCCGATATTATATGGCCTGAATTAGCGAAGTCGCAGGGCTCGCGTCAGATTACACTGGACCCGCAGGCTAGGGTCGCGGAGTGGCGCGCGCCGAGCCGAGCCCGATTACGGAGGAAGTGTTATGAAGAAGGTTGTGTGTCCGCCGTGCGGCACCGAGATCACCGGGCAAACAGATGACGAACTCGTGCGAAAGGTTCAGGAGCATGCCAAGAAAGAGCACGCGACCGCGTTGACGCGCGAACACATCCTGGAAGTCGCGAAGGAAGCGTAGACGCACAGACTCAACCGTGATCGCCCGAACCGCGAGTGCGGGCGAAGCGCAGCCCCGGGCGGGCGTCCCCCGCCTGGGGGACGCCTCGCTCCCAGGACAGCATGGGCGGAACCGAGGCAACCCGAGGATGCGTCGCCGGTGAGAGGACTGTCCGGACTCTAGTAGAGCCTCACTGGTCCTCTCCCTCCAGCGCGCACTCGATGGCCTGCTCCAGCGTCATCGCCCGGCCCTCGGCCCACTCCTTACGGAAGTCGGCATCTCCAAGAGCGCCACGAGCCATGGCCACCCCGTCGTCATGAAAGAACGTACGGGGAACGGAAAAGCGGTGGCCGCCGATGATCTCGCGTTGCGCCTCCGCTGCCCCAAACAATCGCGCAGCCACCGCGTGACACCCTCGGATTACAGCAGCGAACGCCAGGCCTTCCAGGTTCAGTCGGCTGACCCAACGGTTTCCAACATCGCGGCAAAAAGCGAGACTCTCCGCGAAGAAGGTCGCGGCTCGATCGTGCTGATTCTGTGCGAGTGTCGCGGCACCGAACTGGTAAAGGCTAAACGCCATCCCCCATTTGTCTCCAACCTCCCGAAACACGGCCAGACCGTGCGCATAATGCAGCACGGCGTATTCGTCCCGGTTTCGCCGGTGCTCCATCAATCCTTCATGAACAAGGGTCATCGCATATTGCCATTTGTCGCCGTATTCGGCGCAGACATTCAGGCAGTCAGCGTAAAGCCTGGCCCCGCGATCGTAATGCCCTTGAAAATGTGCGGTTATCCCCAAGTAGAACAGGAGTAGTTCGCTGTTATGCTTGTCGTCGAGTTGACGACATAGGGCTAGGCCCTTCTCGCCCAATACGTTCGCCAATTCGTAGTCTTCACGGCGCCACGCCAGATGCGTCGCCAGTGCCAGCGCCTTCGGCACGACAGCAGGCGGCGCCTCCGCGCTTCGTGCCAATGCTCCTTCGGTCCATCCCAAGGCTTCGCTCCAGTGGTCATGCCGGAAGTAGAACCAGTGGAGTGCTCCTACGAATCGCAACGCGGCCTCGGCACCATCCTGCGCATTCCGGCTCCACTCCAACGCGGCCCGGATGTTGTTGTGATCAGCCTCCAAGCGGTCCATCGAGAGTTCTGCCCGGGGTCCGTACTGCTCGGCAACTGTCTGTTCTACGAACGCTAGGTACCAATCACGATGCGCCCCACCGATCTTGGACGTCCCTTCGCCCTCACGCAGTTTTTCTTGACCGTACTGTCGGACCGTCTCAAGCAGTCGGTACCGCGCCGCGCCGCCGCGAGTTTCCACGGTGAGTATCGACTTGTCGGCCAGCGATGTCAGCAGATCGAGAATGCTGGCCGCCGCTATTCCGTCTCCCGCGCAAACGCCCTCCGCAGCCTCAAGCGTCCAGCCCCCGGCGAACACGGATAGCCGACGGAGCAGTCCCTGTTCGTGTTCGGAAAGCAGACCGTAACTCCAATCCATCGTTGCCCGGAGCGTTTGGTGACGAAGTAGCCCGACGCGCCCGCCGCTGGTGAGCAGCCGGAATCGGTCATCGAGACGGGTAGCGATTTGGTCGACGGTCAGGGCCCTGACCCGTGCTGCGGCGAGTTCGATCGCCAGGGGGATGCCTTCCAACCGTTCGCACACCTGCGCCACAGCCGCGGCGTTGGCCGCTGTGAGCGCGAATCCTGGCCTGTTGCTAGCCGCCCGGTCCACGAACAGCCGTATCCCGTCGAATCTCCCGAGTTGGGCCGGTTCCGTAACCCGGGATGCCTCCGGGACGGAGAGTGAGGGGACGTCCCAAATGATCTCCCCTGGGATGCCCAACGGTTCCCGGCTCGTCGCCATGATCCGGAGGCGCGGACATGCCTTCAGCAGATTGTCGGCGAGTTCGGCGCACGCCCCTACCAGGTGCTCGCAGTTGTCCAACACAAGGAGTGCGGATCGGTTTCGCAGGGAGTTCTTGAGGGTTTCTCCCAAGGAACTTCCCGGTTGTTCCGGGAGATCGAACGCGGTCGCGACCGCCTTGGGCACGAGGCCGGGGTCAGACAGGGCGGCCAATTCCGTTGCCCACACCCCGTCCGCATACTGGTCCGTCAAGTCGGCGGCCACACGGTACGCAAGCCGCGTTTTGCCGCAGCCACCCGGCCCATGAAGAGTGAGCAGTGCCGTGTTGGGCAAGAGCCGTTTCACTTCCTCGATCTCCTGCTCCCGGCCGATGAAACTCGTGAGTTGGCGAGGGAGATTAGTGCGAGGGTGAGTCTCCGTCGCCGCCGCGGGAGCGACTATTGCGCGATCAGGTAACGATTTGGACACGACCACGCTTGGTGCGACCATGACGCGGTCCCCCGCAAGAACGACGAAGGCGCTCGCCAGCCGCTCGGCGACCGGTTGAGCCTGCGCCCAGAACGTCTTGTTCTCCGGATCGCCCGGCACGAACAGGTGGTCATACTTGATCCGATCGTCCGTCCTGGGCACCCGCTCGACTGCCCGGACCGCGAACTCGCGCAACTGTCGTGCATTGGCCAGTCGGGGGTTGAGCGCCACGTAGTACAGTCCGAGTTTCTCGATGGCCCGGATGTCCCGGCCTGCCTCCGCACCAGCCTGTCGCATCTGGCTGAGGACGATAAGGAGGCGATCCCCGAGGCTCATCGGGCCGATCACGTGCTCGTGACCCGTCGGGATGCGGCTCAGGAGGTCCTTGCCCTTCGGCCGGGCCGCGATCCGTTGCTTGATCTCGTCCAGGCTCATCCCGGAACTGCCCGCCAGCACGAAGACGAACCGAGCGCCGCGCTCGACAGCAGCATCGAGGTAGGGGAGCAGCACCTCATACGGCCATGGCTCCTGGGGCTTGGCGTCGCACTCGTCGATAAGGCACAGGCACGCCTGACCATCATCGAGCCGTCCGAGTGAAGCACGAAACTCCGGCTCGGTGCATTTGGCGAGGTTGACCTCGTGGTACCGGACTCGGCCGGCCAGCGAGGCAGCAACCTGCTGGACGAAGTAGGTCTTGCCGGTCCCCGGGGCCGCCCAGATCAGGTGGTTCTCACGTTTGCGGCCTGGCGGCTCGAACCCGGCGAGGATCTTCTGCCGAGCATCCTGGAGGACGTTGCGGACGGCCTCGTCATACCGAGTGTAGGCGCCGACGACGCGAAAGCGCGCGAGATCGACCTCGTCAAGGTCGGCGATGAAGGCTTGCGGGTCCTGAGGAGCCGGGGCGGGCCCCATGCGCGGACGTTCGGCGGGCGGCGGCGGCAGTCCTGGAGAAGGGGAGAAACGACAGGCGGCCGCAGGAACGGGCCGCATGAAGTGGGTCAGTTATCTGTCAATCGACGCGGTGGTGTTTACACCGATTTTGAAATAGTGCACGGTCACTATCGCGATACTCTGGGAGGGGCGATCATGGGTCGCTTGAGGCTTCAGGTGCCAGGCGTCTTGGTTGCCTTGAGCTGGATGTTGACTCTTGTACCTCTGTTTGTGTTGGTCGGGACGAACCGGGCACCATCAAGCGCGACGCCGCTGCCATATCAGCCGCAGTTTGCGGGTGCCGTCAATATCGCGGGCAAGCCAGCGGACATTGGCACGTACGTGCAGATTGTGATATTTAGCGCCAACGGCTCCTACACGCCTTGCGCCGAGGCTCAAGTGGAGTCCAAGATGGAACCCACGAGTAGCGGTGCAGGCGTCGCACGCGTAGTCGGGTACACAGCCCGCCTCGCGGCAAACGTCGCATGCCTCAATCCTAGCAATACATACACCTTCTACGTCAACGGCGTCTTCGCCGCGGTCGCCGGCTATCCCGGCCCAAATGTCATGTACGTGAACCTGTCGGTAAGTGAGGCTGCCTTGAAGACGAATGCGGCACAAGGGGGGGTGAGGCTCGTCTGGTTGTACGGACTAGTCCAGGACCGCTTTGGAAGACCCGCCCCGGATGGAACCACCGTCACGGCAAAGGCAATCGGCGCCAGTTGCGGCGGCACCGCGAAGACGCAACCGCTATATTGGGTCCCGCAATTTGCGAGTAACCAACCGGTCGGTGCGCTAGGGTTCTACCTGATCGGAGTGGAGCCCACGACGGATTGCGCCAATCGCTCAGTCGGTTTCCAGGTCTATGCGAGCGGCAACACGGGGGCTGCCAGTACGGTAACTGCGCACACGCCGCCGTACGGTCAGTCGCTCAATCTCGTTGTACGGCTCCCGTAGATTGACGCCGTTTTCCCGTCCTCTTGATTCCCGTTCCGAACTGAAAGTGGATCCGATGCTGGAGCGCATAGGTGGTGACACCCTGATCTCAGTTGGGGCGGGCGGGGATCACTATGCCAAAACACAACCACATATTGACGGGCCGTTGCATAAGGATCTCCCCGCGGACGCGCCGTTCTGCTGAGCACACTCCTTGTCGCGCAAGGCTTTGCGGGGCCCGGGATTCACTCCCCTTTTGAGACAGCCTCGCTCGGCCGCCAGGCCACAGCATGCCGGTAGGTTGCGCTACGGCATGTGCATTCCTTGGTCGGAGGAGTGCAGGTGTCAAAACGAAGTCCTGCGGCCGGTGACCCTCCGGCCGACGCCGAAGGGGCTTGTAGCGGAGTTTTCGGGAAGCGTTGGGGACCTGCTCGCGCTAGATGAACAGGCCCCCGACTTGATTGGTTTCTTTGGTAGCGGGGG
>DATEGA010000285.1:0-4142 GCA_035280345.1 bacterium
TGGCCGGCGGCCGGCGCATCGCCGGCGGTTACGGCCGCGGGCGCCGCCGTCGCGCAGGCCCGCATGAACGCTTCGAGACCGGCGAGTTCCCGGCGCGCTTCAGGCGAGAGCGAGGAGCGCGGGACTTCCATCTCCACGGTCCGGCAGGCCGGACAGAGCCAGGCGACGGGGTAGTCGCACGGGCTATCGAAGAACGGCTCCCGCGACCCACCGCAGGTCGGGCAGTGCCGCGTCGTGCCGGTAGACGGTTGGGTTGCCATGGCAACGACGATTGTAACACGGGCAGTCAACTCGGAGGCACCGGTCGGCGTTCTTCGGGAGCGCGGGACGGTGGTTAGGAGGCGTGCCGTTCGGCCTCGTGGCACGCCACAACGTGTCCCGAGGCCAGTTCGCGCAGTTCGGGCGCCTCGCGCAGGCACCGCTCCGTTCGCCACGGGCAGCGAGGATGAAAGCGGCAGCCCTGCGGCGCGCGCACCGCGCTCGGCGGCTCGCCTTCGATCTCGATCGCCTCGCGGGACGGCGCTTCCACCTCCGGGATCGCGGAGAGCAGCGCCAGCGTGTACGGGTGGAAGGGCCGCGCGAACAGATCCCCGGCCGGCGCTTGTTCGACGATCTTGCCGAGGTACATCACCGCGACCTGGTCGCTCAGGTACCGCACGACCCGCAGGTCGTGCGAGATGAAGATCATGGTGAGCCCGAGCGACGTCCGCAGCTCGAGCAAGAGTTGCAGGATCTGCGCCTGAATCGACACGTCAAGCGCGGACACGGGTTCGTCGGCGACCAGCAGTTCCGGGCCGACCGCGAGCGCGCGGGCGATGCTGATCCGCTGGCGCTGGCCGCCGGAGAACTCCCCGGGATACTTGTGAGCGTCCGCGGCGCCGAGGCCTACGAGCGCGAGCAGCCTCGCCACGCGGGACGGACGATCGGCCGGCGTGCCCACGCCGTGCACCATCAGCACCTCGGACAGCGCGCTGCCGACGCTCTGCCGTGGATCGAGCGAGGAGTACGGATCCTGCAGCACGACCTGCATCCGGCGGCGGTACGGCGTCAGGCCCCGCTCGTCGAGGTGCGCCAGGTCCGCTTCACCGTACCACACGGACCCCGCGTCGGGTTGATAGAGCCGCAGCAGGCAGCGTCCGAGCGTGCTTTTCCCGCACCCGGATTCCCCGACCAGCCCGAGCGTGGTGCCGCGCGTGAGGTCGAACGACACGCCGTCGACGGCGCGCACCGCCTCGGCGGGACGCCCGGCAACGACGTCGAGCGGCGACCGGGGCAGCGGGAAGTGCTTGACGAGGTCGCGGACGCGCAGCAGGGGTTCAGACGGCAACGGCCGCTCCCACCATCTCAGCCTTGAGGCACCGGCTCACGCGGCCCGGCGCGACGTCCCGCAGCGGGATCCTTCCCCGCCGGCACTCCTCGGCGGCCAGCGGGCACCGCGGCGCGAAGGCGCAGCCGTCGCCGAGGTTCGCCAGATCCGGCGGTGCGCCGGGAATCGGCACCAGCGGGTGGGCGCGGTCCACGCTCGGCACGGACGCGATGAGCCCCGCGGTGTAGGGGTGTCGCGGCCGCGCAAACAACTCGGCGGTGGGAGCCATTTCGACGATCTCCCCGGCGTACATCACCGCGACGCGGTGGACGACCTGGCGCACGACGCCGAGGTCGTGCGTGACGAGCACCAGCGCCATGCCGAGCTGCTGCTGGAGCGATGCCAGGAGCCGGAGGATCTGAGCCTGGATCGTAACGTCGAGCGCCGTCGTCGGCTCGTCCGCGAGCAGCACGGCCGGACGGCGCGCGAGGACGACGGCCAGCATCACGCGCTGCCGCTGGCCTCCCGACAACTGGTGCGGGTACGCGCGGAGCCGCCGTTCGGCGTCGGGGATGCCGACCTGACGCAGCAGCGTGACGATGCGCCGCCGGCGTTCCCCGCGGTTTGCGGGCGCATCGGTGAGCGCCTCGGCGATCTGGCGCTCGATCGTGAGCACGGGGTTCAGCGCGGTCATCGGGTCCTGGAAGACCATGGCGATCCCCCGCCCGCGGACGCCCTCCAACTCGCGCTCCGAGAGCCGCAGCAGATCCCGGCCGGCGAAGCGGACCGCTCCGCCGGTGATGTGCGCCGGTGGATGCAGCAGTTTCAGGATCGACCGGCAGGTCATGGTCTTGCCGGAGCCGGACTCGCCGACAAGCGCGAACGTCTCGCTCGGCTGCACGCTGAAGCTCACGCCGCGCACCGCCTGCACGACGCCGCGGCGCGTCGGGATCTCGAGCCGGAGGTTTTCGACCGCGAGCGCCGGCTCGGTCACTGGCCGCGCACGCGGAGTAGATCGGCAAGGCCGTCGCCCACGAGGATGAAACCGATGCCCGCGAACATGCAAGCGAAGCCCGGCATCGTCGCAACCCACCAGGCGGTGTACATGAACTGGCGTCCCTCCGCGATCATCAAGCCCCACTCAGGCGCCGGCGGCCGCACGCCAAGGCCGAGGAAGCCGAGTGCGGCGGCCGTCAGGATCACAAGCACGATGTCCGAGGCGAGGAACGTGACGGCGGGCGCGATCGCGTTCGGCAGGATGTGCCGGGAGACGATCCGCCGGCCGCTGAAGCCGAACGCCCGCAGCGCGGCGACGTACTCGAGGTTCTTCTCGCGCAGTACCTCGCCGCGGACGAGGCGCGCGAAAATGATCCAGTCGACGGCACCGATCGCGACGAGGATGTTCGTCTCGCCCGGGCCGAGGAACGCGACGATAGCGATCACCAGCACCGTGAACGGCACGGCGGTGATCACGTCGACCGTACGCATGATGAGCGCGTCGGCCCACCCTCCCGTGTAGCCGGCGATCGCCCCGACCAGGGACCCAAACATGAACGGAAAGATGACCGCGAGGACGCCGATCCGCAGATCGATGCCCGCGCCGTAGAGCACGCGGGTGAATACGTCGCGCCCGTAGTTGTCGGTCCCAAACGGATGCGCCGCGGACGGCGGCTGCAGCATCGCGTTGAGGTTCTGCGTGGTCGGATCCGTGGGCAGCAGTACCGGCGCCATAAAGTTCGCTGCGGTCAGCGCCAGCAACATGACGCCGCCCGCGACGATGCCGAGCGGTATCCCGGTCCGCATCGGTCGCCGGGCCGCCGGGGCCGCCGCCGGCGCGCGCGCTTCCGCCTGTGTGCTCACCCGACGCGCACCCGCGGATCGAACAATGGGTAGATGAGATCGGTGGTGAGGTTGATCAGCATCGTGCCCAGCGCGAACACCAGCGTCAGGGTCTGGACGACCACGTAGTCGCGCGCGAAAATCGAATCCACCATCAACGAGCCGAGCCCCGGAATGGCAAAGACCGTTTCGATGACCACTGAGCCGCCGATCGCGTACGAAAGCCGTACCCCGACGAGCGTGACGATCGGCAGCATCGCGGCGCGCAGGACGTGACCGAAGAGCACCGTCCGGCCGCGTAGTCCCTTGGCCCGCGCAAAGTCGACATACGTCGTTGTGAGCACATCGATCAGGGATGAGCGCAGGTTTCGGCTCAAGACCGACGCAAACGCGTACGACAGCGTCAACGCCGGCAGGAACAGGTGCTGAAGGTGGTCGCCGAATCCATCGCCGTACCCTTCCGCCGGGAGCCACCGCAGCTTCAGTGCAAACACGATGAGCAGCAGAATTCCGATCCAGAACGCCGGCGAGGCAAGCGGCAGCGCCATGAAGGCGCGGATGATCGTGTCGGGCCAGCGGTTTCGGTACACGGCGGCGACCACCGCCAGCGGCACCGCGACGAGCACCGACAAGGCCAAGCTGTACATGATCAAGAAGAACGTCACGACGGTGCGGCGCGGCAGCAACGATACTACGGGTGTTTCGTAGCGCAGCGACTGTCCCAGGTTGCCGGTGGCGAGATTCCGCATGTAGACGGCGTACTGCTCCCAGATCGGCCGGTCGAGGCCCCACTGGTGCCGTAGCGCCCTGACCGAGGCATCCGTCGCCCGGTCCCCGAGGATCGCCGAGGCGGGGTCGCCGGGCAACAGCTTGACCAGGAGAAAAATCAGCACGGTGACCAGCAGTGCAATGGGCACCATCTGGCCGATTCGCCCGAGCGCGTAGCGCAGCATCTTCCGAAGGGCGGGGCGCCGGCCGCGGCCGGCGCCCCGCCCTT
>DATEGA010000286.1:0-4954 GCA_035280345.1 bacterium
TCACGGACGCCAACGTCGTGCTGGGCTATCTCAACCCGGAGACGTTCTGGGGCGGGCGCCGGCGGCTGGACGCGGCCGCCGCACACCGAGCGGTGGACGCGATCGCCGGGCGCCTCGGGGGCACCACAATCGACGCGGCGCGCGGCATCTACGAGGTCGTCAACACCGCGATGGCGGAAGGAATCCGAGTCGTGTCCGTCCGCCGCGGCATCGACCCGCGCCGTTTTGCGCTGCTGGCGTTCGGCGGGGCGGCGGGGCTCCACGCCACGGCCGTGGCGGCGATGCTGGACATCCGGCGCGTCATCGTCCCCCGCCAGGCACCCGTGCTATCCGCGTGGGGCATGCTGGCCGCGGATCTCCGGTACAACGTGGTGCGCACGCACGTCGGCGAGATCCACAAGGTGGGCGTCGCCCGGCTGCGCCGGCTGTTCGCCGAGATGGAGGCCGAGGGACGCCGGCGTCTCGCCCCGGCCGTCGCGGCGTCGGCGGGTTCGGCGATCGGAGCCGCCCGACGGAACGGCGCGGCGCGGGGACTCGCCGCGCTGCCCGGGCGCAACGGCGAGGAAAGCGGCCCGCACCTCGACGTCGTGCGCTCGCTCGATCTCCGCTACGGCGAGCAGATCTTCGAGATCGATGTACCCCTCGACGGCATCCCGCTCGGGTCGAAGGACCTGGTCGACCGGATCCTGGAACGGTTCCGCCGGCGCCACGAGGAGCTGTACACGTACAGCGCGCCCGATCAGGAGGTTGTCCTGGTCAACGCACGCCTCGCGGTGGTGGGCCGCCTGGCGTCGCTGCCGGTCGAGCCGGTGCTCGCGCCGAGCGGCGCACACGGCGGCGCACCGCCTTCCGCCGCAGCGTCGTCGACGGGCCCGGCGCGGTCCGCCCAGGGCACCGGCGTCCGGCGGATCTACCTCGACGGGTGGCGCGACGCACCGGTGCAGCGCTGGGACGAGATCACCGCCGAGGCGGCGATCGACGGACCGGCGATCGTCGAGTCGGAAGCGACCACGGTCCTCGTGCGGCCCGGCGAGCGCGCCCGCGTAACCGTCCACGGGTGGCTCGACGTGACCGTGGCAACCGCGTAGCCGCCGGATCCGGCGGTCAGCGCGGTTCGGTTGCCCCCTTTGTGATCGCGGCGATCTCGTCGATGAACACGACCTGGCTGTCGTCTTCCGGCGTGTAGCCGAGCTTGTCGCGGGCGTTCGCGATGCTCCAGAACCGGTGGGTGTTGCCGCTGATCCCGTAGACGATCAGGAACGGGACGCCGTACTCGTCGGCGATGTGCTCCGCCTCGACCATCTGAATCGCCTGCTGGACCTGATCGCGGCGGGACAGATAGGCGCCGAGCGCCCGGTGCATCGTCGCGATGTCGCCGGGCGCGACGTGATCGATGTCGGTCTCGCGGGGGCCGCCGATGCGCCACTGCACGACCTCCAGGTGGCGGTCGTCCACGCGGCCGGTGGCAAACACGAACCCGAGCAGCTCGTACGCCGCCTTGGCCCAGCCGTAAAAGTTGTCCGAGCGCGGCGGCATCTCGGGCGTCACCATCTCCATGCGGCCGCTCCAGATCAGCCGCTCGTAGTAGTCGGAGGCGTGGTTTGAGCTCGCCACCACGACTCGGCGCACGCCCTCCTCCAGCGCCGTGCGGTAGACGTTGTACGCCATCGCGACGTTTTGGTGCTCGGCCCAGAACCTGGCGTCGGCGTTGTTCTGCCAGGACGATGAGAGGGCGCCGGCCCGAACGAAGCCGCAGTGAATCACGGCATCGGCGCCGCGGAAGTGGGTTCGGTACTCGTCGCGGTTCCGCTTCGCGAGATCGCAGACTACCATGCCGGGAACGGGTGTGCCGTCGCGCGTTGCCGCCGTGACGTCGATCGGCAGCAGATCCCAGCGCTCCGCCAGTTCCGGCAGCATCCGCTGCGCGATGTAACCCGCCGCCCCGATCAGCACCACCCGGCGTTTGGCCATGAACCACTCCTCCACGAAACGATGTCGACAGCGCGCACCTCTTCTCGGCCGCGGACCTACGACTCCTCGGACATACGTTCGTGCTCCCGTGATTAGCTGCGCGCCGAAGGGAATAATAGAAGTGACCTCCAGTCTCTGACATCGAGGAGGTGAGCTCAGATGCCGCTTTGGCTGGTTGCGTTCTTGTCTGGAGTGGCGTTCACCGTCGTGGTGACTTCTGTCGGCGGCGGCAAGTAGGGACACAACTACATAGCAACAACGGGTGGGGGGCCGGGCTGTGACTCGACCCCCCACTGTTTAGGCGGCGAAATCCCGGCGGATGCGCGGACGTTTGCGCATCGGCGATCGGGGAACATAGACATACTGAGCCGCCACTCTACCCGGAGGTGAGCCGCAATGCCTGAATGGCTGGTGTGGGTGCTGGCCGGCATCGCAGTTACTGCCGTCGTCATCAACGCGGGCGGTAAGTAGCCGGAACTGTACCGGTAGGCAGTTGTTCAGGCGAGGGGCCGGGTCGGTAACGACCGGCCCCTCGTCCTTTCCGCTAGACCCCAAGCCCCCTCAGACTCCGCTGAATACGCTGAACCCGCCGTCCACCGCAACCACCACGCCGTTGACGAACCGGCTCGCCGGACCGCACAGCCACAGCACGGTTCCGATCAGATCGTCGGGTTCCCCGAACCGGCCGGCCGGGGTGTGATCGATTATCTTCTGGCCGCGCGCGGTGAGGCTACCGTCTTCGTTGGTCAGGAGGCGGCGGTTCTGCTCGCCGATGAAAAAGCCCGGGGCCACCGCATTGACGCGCAGGCCCTCGCCGTATTTGCGCGCCAGGTCCACCGCGAACCACCGCGTCAGATTCTCGACCGCGGCCTTCGCGGCGGAGTAGGCCGGTACGCGGGTCAAGACGCGCTGGGACGCCATCGAGGAGATGTTCACGATGCTGCCCTGCTTCGCCGCCGCCATCGTGGGCCCGAAGACCTGGATCGGGATCAGCGTCCCGGTCAGGTTCAGGTCCACGGCCGTCCGCCAGGCCTCCACCGGCAGATCGAACACCGACCCGCCGTTCGCGAGCGTCGCCTGCGGTAGATTGCCACCCGCGACGTTCACGAGAATGTCGATCCGGCCCCACCGAGCGACCACCGCATCCCTCGCTCGCTCGAGCCCGGCCGGATCCAATACGTCGGCGGCGACCGGTATCGCCTCGCCGCCGGACGCTTCGAGCTGTCCCACCCCAGCCTGCGCCCGCTCGAGCCTCCGGCCGAGGATCGCGACGCGCACGCCCGCCGACGAAAGTCCGCGCGCCATCGCGGACCCGAGCACGCCGCTTCCCCCAGTGACGACCGCGACGCGGCCCCGCAGGTCGAAGAGATCCTGCGGCTTCATCCGGACGGCCGCGGCGTCCCCGCCGCCGAGTCCGCCCCGGAGAGCCCTCGCTCGGGGACGCCGAACGCGGAGAGATGGCGAATGAAGTGGCGCTCCACGGAGGCGTCGTAGGCGTCCGGGTTCGCCCGCAACACCGCCTGGAGCCTAGGCCCGTACACCGCCAGCGCCGAGCCGAAGGTCACGTGCAACATTTCCCGGGCATCGAAGTTGTCGAGCAGCGATGCGAGATCGCGGTCCGCCATCGTTCCCGGCGCCGGCGCGCGCTCCGCCGCGGCCGACACGTGGTAGCTCGCCCGGTCTTCGCCGTAGCGCTCATGCGCGAGGACGTAGATGTCGCGGAACAGGGCGGGGTCGAGCGGTGCAATCGTCCGCAGCGCCTCGAGGTAGCTGGTCCCCGCGGTCTTAATGTGCGCGAGCGTGCCGGCCCGCCGGCCGAAGGCGCCGTACACGCTGAGCTTGTCCGACCCGGAGTGCAGGCTGAGCTTGTAGGGGCCGAGGCGGCGCGCGATCGCCGCGTGCACCGCGGCGTCGCGATCGAACGCGACCGGATCGCCGATGTAATCCACGCCCTTCTCGAACCGGCCGACGAAGCGGGGCGCAAGACTCACCCACTGCACGCCGAGGCGGCGCAGTTCGGTGGCGACGTACGCGTGCTGCACCGGCGTCGTCGGGGTGTCCGTCTCGTCGACCGAGATCTCGACTTCGACCGTCGAGTCGCGGGAGCGGAGGTGCCGGTACAACACAGCGACGTGCGCCACCGCGCGGCCGTACTTGACCGCGGCCCGCGCGATGCCGTCGTCGTCGTACGTCAGCATCTCCCGGTCGAGCTCCAGCGTGCGCCCGCGGTACCGATGCCACATCCGCTCCCGCGTATCGTCGAGGTCCCGCCACGGCAGCGCATCGAGCGCGGAGGCGATCGCGGCGGCGGACCGCGCATCGGCCTCCGGGTCCACATACGCGCCGGGGTCGAACGTGAAGAACGTGTAGCCGGCGTCAAGACAGCCGTCGACGTCCGCCGTCGTCTTGAGATGGTCCGCGTCGGCGCCGAAGCCGTCGCGCCATCCTTCCATAAACACGCCCCATGCGGCGTCGTTGAGCACCTGCGCGGGCGTGCGGTTGGTCCGGACCATCTCGCGGATCGACTGCTGCGCGAAGATCGGCGCGATCCCGGCCCCCGCGGCGCGCATCGCGCGGATGTGCCCGGGTGTCGCGAGGCCCAGGCGGTCGCCGAACCCGAACGACCTCGCCAGCTCGAGCGGGCGCGGCGAGAGCCACGGCAGCGCGCGCTGCACGACAGCGAGATTCCGCGGGGTCATCGGCCCGACACGGAACCACCGACCGTCAACGCTGCTGGTTTCGCCTTCGAGATCGCGCAGTTCCGCCGGCGCGCTCTGCGCCAGGGCGGCGACCCGGGCTGCGGGCCCGCCCACCGTACGGGCGTCACGGACGGCGCCCACTTCGGCCTCCCCGATCCGGACGACGGACCGCGGCAGCACATCGAGGCCACGGACGGATGTCAATCCTGCCATCGGCGATCCGCTCCTCCGCCGGCGCCTCGGCGCGGCGGGATCAGAAGTTGCCGGGGTCCGGACGCCGCCCG
>DATEGA010000287.1:0-11921 GCA_035280345.1 bacterium
CGCGAACGCGGCGCCGCTCATCCGCGCGGGCGCCGCGGTCCTCATCGACGATGCTGCGCTCGACGGCGCGGCGCTCGCCCGCGCGGTGCTCGAGATCCTCGATGCGCCCGGCCGGCGGGACGCGATGGCGGACCGGTCGAGAAGCCTCGGGCGGCCGGACGCCGCCGACCGCGTACTCGCGCTGGTCGAGGGCGTGCGCGGCGGCACGGCGGCGGTCGTGTCGAAAGAGTCCCACGCATGACGACGATTCCACCGGCGGTTAGGGGCGCGCGCACTCACTTCGTTGGCATCGGCGGCGCCGGGATGAGCGCGATCGCGCGGGTGCTGCTGGCGCGCGGGTGCGCGGTGTCGGGATCGGACCTGCGCGAGAGCGACACGACCCGGCGGCTCCGCGCGGAGGGCGCGGTGGTCTACGTCGGCCACGCGGCGCGGCACGTCGAAGGCGCGCAGATCGTGATCGTCAGCCGCGCGGTGCCGGGTGACAACGTCGAGGTGCGGGCCGCCGTAGCGCTCGGCGTCCCGATCGTGCACCGCGCGCGGATGCTGGCCGACCTGATGCGCGGTCGCCACGCGATCGGGGTCGCCGGGACGCACGGCAAAACGACCACGACGGCGATGCTGGGCGCGATCCTGGCGCGCGCCGGCCGTGACCCGACCGTGCTCGTGGGCGGCGACGTTGCGTCGCTCGGCGGCACAGCGCGCGCGGGGGACGGGCCGGACGTTGTCGCGGAGGTGGACGAGAGCGACGGCTCGCTCCTCTGGATTGCGCCGGAGGTCGCGGTTGTGACCGCGGTCGACGCCACGGACCACCTCGACTTCTACGGCACCGAAGGGCGGCTCATGGACACGTTCCGGCAGTTCCTCCGCGGCGTCCCGCCGTCGGGGTTCGCCGCGGTGTGTACGGACGCACCGGCGGGCCGTGCGCTCGCCGCGGACGGCGCGGTGCGGACCGTGACGTACGGGCTCGAGGGCGACCCGACCTATCGCGGGCGGGTGCTCGAGACCACCGGCCACCGCACGGCCGTAGAGATCCGGCGCCGCGCCGCGCCCGCCGGCCGGCTCGACCTCGCGGTGCCGGGCGCCTACAATGCCCAGAATGCGGTCGGGGCGCTGGCGGTTGCGACCGAACTCGGCGTGCCCCACGAGATCATCGTGGAGGCGCTCGCGTCGTTCGAGGGTGTCGCGCGCCGCTTCAGCGTGCGCGGCGACGTCGACGGGATCCTCGTCGTCGACGACTATGCGCACAACCCGACCAAGGTCGCGGCCCTTCTTGCCGCCGCCCGCCGCGGATGGCCGGCCGCACGCATCGTCGTTGTGTTCCAGCCCCACCGTTACACGCGCACGCAGACTGTCGGCCACCAGTTTGCGCGCGCGTTCGATCTGGTCGACGAGGTTATCGTGACCGAGCTCTACCCCGCGGACGAACCGCCCATTCCTGGGGTGGACGCGGGGATCATCGTCCGCGCTGTGAGCGCGCACCGGGCGGTGCGATTCGTCCCGGAACTCGCCGACGCCGCGGCGTTGGTGGCCGCGGAGGCGCGCCCGGGCGATCTGATCCTGACCGTCGGCGCCGGCGATGTGTGGACGGTCGCCGATGACGTGACCGCGCGCCTTCGGCGGCGTGGCGCGCCGCTTCCGGCGGAGGCCGGACGTGGCTAACGACGTGGCACCGGTCGATTTGGCAACGGTCGCGACCGCACTCGAGCGGCTGTGCCCAGGTGGCGTTCGCCTCAACGAGCCGCTCGCCCGGCATGTGTCGTTCCGCATCGGGGGCCCTGCCGACATCCTCGTACTGCCGAACGCCCTCGACTCGCTCGACGCCGCGGTCGCGTGGTTGTACGCGGAGGGTGTGCCGTTTGTCGTACTGGGCCGCGGCAGCAATGTACTAATCGCCGACCGGGGCATCCGCGGGGTGGTGTTGAAGACCGGCCGGGGACAGGAGCATGTCACCTACGACGGGCCGTGCCTCCACGCGGAGTGCGGTGTGAGCCTGCCGCACTTGAGCCGCCGGACGGCCGAGCGGGGCCTCGCCGGCCTTGAGTTCGCCGCCGGCATCCCGGGGTCGGTGGGGGGCGCGGTCGTGATGAACGCCGGCGCGCACGGCTGCGCCATGGCCGACGTGCTCATCTCGGTTCGGGCACGCACGCCCGGCGGACTCGTGACCTGGGCCGCCGCAGATCTTGAGATGCGCTACCGGCACAGCCGTGTCCAAGATCAACCCGGGGTCGTCTTGGACTGCGAGATGAGGCTCCGTCCGGCCCCGGCGGCCGAGACGGTGGCGCGCCTCGAGGCGTGGCTAGAGACTCGCGCCGAGAGCCAGCCGCTCGGCCCGCCGAGCTCCGGCTGCATCTTCCGCAATCCCGACGACGACTACGCGGGACGCCTGATCGACGTCGCCGGCATCAAACGCCTGCGCGTCGGCGGCGCCGTCGTGAGCGACCGCCATGCCAACTACATCCTCAACACCGGCGGGGCGACCGCGCGCGACGTGCTGGCGCTGATCGCGCAGGTGCAGGCCCTCGTCCACGACCGGGCCGGCCGCGACTTGACGACCGAGATCAAGATGCTCGGCGACTTCGGGACTGCCTGATGGTTGGGGCGGCAGAGCGCGAGGACGGCGGCGCGCCGCAGCGCGTTGCGACCGGGCGGCCCTCGAGGATCGGAAAGCGGGTGCTGCGGTTCTTCGCGGTGATCTCGTTCCTCTGCGCCGCGGTCTCGTTCACCGGGTCAAGCGTGTTCGACATCCGGTCGGTCACGGTCACCGGCAGCGGTGCGATCACGGCGTCCGAGATTCTCTCCCGGGCGGGCGTCAGAGCCGGAGCGAGCGTTTTCAGCGTCAACATCTCCCGGATCCAGGACCACCTGCGGGAAGACCCCAGGCTCGCGGCCGTCTCAGTGGGCGTGGTGTTCCCGGATCGGGTCTTCATCACGGTTCGCGAGCGGACGGCCGCGGTGGCGCTCCACGTGCCGGGCGGTTACATGCTGCTCGGCTCGGACGGCTTGGCAATCATACCGGCCGCCACCGCCGGACCACTGCCGGCCCTGACCGTCGACCGGCTGGATCCTGCCGAGGTTGAGGCCGGGTCCGTGGTGGCTTCGGCGGACGCCCGGCTCGGCGCGGACCTGGCCGGGTGGCTCCCGGACGATCTGCGTCCGGACGTGGCGGCTCTGCGTGTCGATAGGACGGGCGAAGTCATTCTCTATACTCGGGACGGGATTGCGGTGCGGGCCGGCGGCGGCGACGGCCTGCGGGACCGTATCGCGCGGGCGGCCGAGGTCCTCGCGGCGGTTCGGTCCAGGGCGATGCACGTGGAGTATGTCGACCTCAGGTTCCCTGGTACAGTGATCGTGAAACCCGTCCGCGGCCCGGCCGCTCCCCGCGGGACGAGCGGGCGAGCACCTAGGTTTGGCGCAGGTTTGGCAGGAGAACTTCTCCAAACGTGGAAAGAAACGCCGGATTAGCGTCTATCGAAGCTTAGTCGCAGCTGGGATCGCGGCCGGAGGTGCACCCGTTGGCAAAACGGGGGCCGTTGGTGGGCCTGGATATCGGGACCACCAAGGTCTGTGTCATCATCGCAGAACCCGATGAAGACGGGGAAGTCCACATCACGGGTGTGGGCGCGTCCCCGTCTCTTGGTGTCCGGAAGGGTGTCGTCGTCGATCTCGACGCCACCATCCGCGCAATCGAAGACGCCGTCGATAAGGCCGAGCGCATGGCCGGCATCAAAGCCGCCGCCGCGCTCGTCGCCGTGTCGGGCGAGCACATCGCTTCCCAGAACAGCCGCGGCGTCGTCGCCGTCTCGCGCGCGGACCGCGAGATCGGCGAGGCCGACGTCGCCCGCGTCGTACAGGCCGCCCGCATGGCGGCGATCCCCGGCAGCGACCGTGAGATTATCCACCTCTTGCCGCGCGACTTTCTCGTGGACGGCCAGGACGGTGTGCGCAATCCGGTAGGCATGTACGGGATGCGCCTTGAGGTGGAGGCGCACATCGTGACCGGTGCGAGTACGCTACTTGCCAACCTGTTGAAGTGCATTCAGCGGGCCGGGCTTGAGGTCGACGATCTCGTGCTTGAGCCGCTCGCGTCAGGTGAGGCGGTGCTGACGCAGGCGGAGCGGGATCTCGGCGTCGTACTCGTCGACATCGGCGGCGGCACGACGAGCATCGGCGTCTTCTCCGGCGGCAGCCTCTGCCACGCGACCGTTCTGCCGGTGGGCGGCAACCACGTGACCAACGACATCGCGGTCGGCCTGCGCACGCCGATCGCGGAGGCCGAGAAGCTGAAGGTCCGCCACGGGTGCTCGCGGGCGTCGACGGCCTCCGAGGGGGAACTGATCGAAGTGTTCCACATCGGGACGCGGGAGCCGCGCATCCTCCCGCGCCGGGTGCTGGGCGAGATCATCGAGCCGCGGTTCGATGAGATCTGCGGCATGGTGAAGGCACAGATCAAGCGCTCCGGATACGCGCAGATGGTGCCGGCCGGCGTGGTCGCGACCGGAGGCGGCGCGCTGCTGCACGGCCTCGCCGAGGCGGCCTCCGAGAAACTCGACATGCCGGCGCGCGTGGGCACGCCGGATATGGCGGGCAGCATGGCCGACACCGTGGGCAGCCCGGTGTACGCGACCGGCGTTGGGCTCGTGCTGCACTCCGCGCGCCAGCGCGGGCCGGGACGTATGGTGCGGGCGACGAACGGCGACGGCCACATGATGGGGCGTCTCCGGCAGTGGTTCCGCGAGTTCGCGCATGGGGGGTGAGGCACGGATTTATTCTCTCGCCCGGTATGGACACGGCACGGCCGTCACGACGCAGCAGCGATCACACAAGCATCTAACCTGACGTAGACGAGGCGACGACCATGGCAGAGAAGCGGTGGCATCCGGTTCTGCGCATGATTTCAGAGCGACCCGGGGCGGCACGTGCGGACGGCGTCCCCGAACCGGCGGGAGGGGTGAAGATGACGAATCTAGATCGGGATCTCCGGCGCTACGCCGCGATCAAAGTCGTCGGGGTAGGCGGCGGCGGCAGCAACGCGGTGAACCGCATGATCACCGCGGGCCTACGTGGCGTCGAGTTCATCGCCATCAACACCGACGCGCAGGCGCTCGCCCTGAGCAATGCGGACCGGAAGATCCACATCGGCGGCAAAGTGACCCGCGGGCTGGGCGCCGGCGGCGATCCCGAGATCGGCCGCCAAGCCGCGGAGGAGAGCCGGGAGGAGCTCGTCGAGGCGCTGGAAGGGGCGGACATGGTGTTCGTGACCGCGGGCATGGGGGGCGGGACGGGCACCGGGGGCGCGCCGAGCGTCGCGCAGATCGGTCGGGAACTGGGCGCGCTGACGATCGGCGTCGTGACGAGGCCGTTCAGTTTCGAGGGACGGCGCCGCGCCGCCGCGGCCGACGACGGCGTGCGCAACCTTCGCCAGCGCGTCAACACCGTCATCACGATTCCCAACGACCGCCTGCTGCAGGTCGTGGACAAGACCGCGACCATGGTCGAGGCTTTCCGGGTTGCCGATGACGTGCTGCGGCAGGGCGTGCAGGGGATCGCGGACCTGATCACCGTGCCGGGGCTAATCAACCTCGACTTCGCCGACGTGCGTACGATCATGGCGGAGGCCGGCTCGGCGCTGATCGGCATCGGGGTCGGGGCGGGAGAGGGCCGTGCGACGGCCGCCGCGCAGGCGGCGATCTCGAGTCCGCTCCTCGAGACCTCGATGGACGGCGCCCGAGGGCTCTTGCTCAACATTACCGGGGGTCTCGATCTCGGCATCCACGAAGTCAACGAAGCCGCGGCGGTCGTGCAGAAGGCCGCCGATCCCGAGGCCAACATTATCTTCGGCGCGGTGATCGACGAGCGGCTCGACGGTGAGGTCCGAATCACCGTGATCGCGACCGGGTTTGAGGCCAAGCGGCTCGATACCGAGGAGGCGACCGAACCGGCCGCCGCCGCGGTCGGCACTCCGGCGAACGGCGGCGCGGTCCGACAGGCCGCGCGGCTCAGCCTCGACGACCTCGACATTCCGGCCTTTCTGCGGAAACGGTAGCCGGCCCCACGGCCGGGCGGAGGGCGGCTCGGAAGGGCCGCCCTTCTCCTTTTCGGGACGCCAAGTAGGGTATAACTCGGCCAAACGGGGGCGTTCTTTCGCCTGTCTGCGCGCGGTGGTAGGCTTAGCCGTATGGTGGTGAGTCCGGAACACTTCGCCGCCGCCCGCGCGGCCGTCGAAGCCTCTTTCCCCGTCCAGGAAGTCTGGTTCCAAAACGGCCGGCCGGCGTTCACGATCGCGCCGGGGCCGGACGACAAAGTCCGATTTCTCGCGCTGCGCGAGCGGCTGCGGGACATCGGGGTGCTGCCGCTGATGCGGCGCCACGACGGGGAGACCGTGATCTTGCTGGCGGCGAGACCGCCGGCGGCCTCGACCGCGTGGCGGTGGCCGGTGCTTCTCTTCGCTGCGACGCTGGCGACGACGTTCGTGGCGGGCTACTCGAACGGTCTTGGCTCGTGCATCCCCGGCGTGCTGGCGCCGGTGCCGGCCGGGATCGCGTTCGGCCTGTCGCTTATGGCGATCTTGTTCTGTCACGAGATGGGACACAAGGTGGTGTCGATCTGGCGAGGCATCGACGCGAGTCTGCCGTACTTCATTCCGATGCCGCCCCTGCTGCCGGGATTTGGCATCGGCACGCTCGGCGCAGTGATCTTCACGCGCACGCCGGCGCCGAACCGCGACGCACTGATCGAGTTGGGGGCGAGCGGTCCGATCGCGGGGTTCCTCGCCGCGATTCCAATCCTCATCTACGGCATCACCCATTCAATGGTGATTTCCCGGGCGGCGATCCTCGCCCACCCCGGTTGTCATCTTGTAGAGATTCCGGATCCGCTGCTGATTACGTTGCTCGGCAACTGGCTGCTGCACCCCGCGGCGAACGCGGTGATCATCGATCACCCGATGCTGTTTGCAGGTTGGGTCGGCCTCCTCGTCACGGCGCTGAATTTGCTGCCGGCCAGCATGCTCGACGGCGGCCATGTGACGCGGGCGACGCTCGGGGCCCGCTGGCACCTCATCCTGTCCTACATCGCGGTGGGCGTCGGCATCATCTTCGGGTACTGGCTGATGAGTCTGCTGGTGCTCTTTATGATCCGACGGGGCCACCCCGGGCCGCTCGACGACGTCTCGCGCGCGAGCCCGGTCCACGTCGCGACGGCGGTTGTGCTGATTCCGGTCTTCGTCTTGAGCGCGGTGCGTTTAGGATTCTTCTAGTATGAGCGTCGCGCCGCGGGCCCAACGCCGAGAGCACGAGGCGCGCGCCTCATCGGACGACGAACGGGCGCTCGTCCAGGCCCGTGACCTGCAGAAGAAGTTTCGGAGCTACCACGCCGTGCGCGGCGTTTCGTTCACCTGTTACTCGGGCGAAGTCTTCGGCCTCCTGGGGCCGAACGGCGCCGGCAAGACGACGACGATCCGGATGCTCACGACGGTCCTCCGGCCGACGTCGGGCACCGCGCGGATCGCCGGCCACGACGTCGCGCGGGAGCCAGAGGCGGTGCGGCGCGCGATCGGCGTGCTGCCGGAGAACGCGGGCGTCTACGGCCGCCTGAGCGGACGCGAGGCGATCCGGTACGCCGGCCGGCTGTACGGCCTCGCCGGCGCGGAATTGGAGCGGCGGATCGTGGAGATCGCCGACGCGCTCGAGCTGACCCCGCATCTCGACCGGTTGAGCGACACCTACAGCAAAGGCATGAAGCAGAAGGTGAACGTCGCCCGCGCGCTGATCCACAATCCGCGCGTGGTATTCCTCGACGAGCCGACCTCCGGGCTCGACGTCATCTCCGCGCGCTCCGTGCGCGACTTCGTCCTGCGGTTCAAGACCGAGGGCCGGTGCGTGATCCTCTCCACCCACATGATGGAAGAGGCCGAGCGTTTGTGCGACCGTGTCGCCATCATCGCGGGCGGCCGGATCCGGGCCGAAGGCGACCTCGAGCAGCTCAAGGCCGAGACCGGCCAGGGGTTGGAAGAGATCTTCATGGCGATGGTCGAGCAGAGCATCGTCCGATGATCCGCGCCGCGTGGTCGTGGGTGCGGGGCGCGGGGGGGGACCGCGAGGCGCAGTCGCGGTCACAGGAGACCGGCGCGTGGGTGCGTGCGGTGTACTGGAAGGAGACGCTCGAGGCGTTTCGGGACCGCCGCAGCCTGCTGGTCCTGGTCGTGCTGCCGGCGTTGATCATGCCGGTCGTGACGCTCGGCATTCCCTATCTGGAGCAGCGCCAGGCGCACTTGATCAAAACGACGACGCCCCAGGTCGCGATCCAGGGCAACGCGCCGAACCTCATCCACCTCGCCTACACGACCAAGTTGGTCACACCGGTCCGCACCGGCGATCCCGTACAGGCGCTCAAGGCGCGGCGCGTCCTGGCGGTGCTGGAGCTGCCGAAGAATTTCGAGGCTCTTGTCGCGCGGGACTCACAGCCGCACGCCGGCGTGCTGTACGATGCCAGCAACCCCGAGAGCGTCGCGGCCCGCGCGCGGGTCGTGGACCTAATCTCCCGGTACAGCCAGGAGGTCGTGGCGCGGCGGCTGATCGCGCGCCGCATCAATCCCAAAGATTTGCTGCCGGTCGTTCTTGACGAGCGCAATGTGGCGACGCAGCGCCAGCTCTCCGGCCTGCTGCTGGCCAGCCTGCTGCCGTTCTTCATCGCGATGTGGGCCGTCGTGGGCGGGATGTCGCTCGCCGTGGACCAGGCAGCCGGCGAAAAGGAACGGGGGACCCTCGAGTCGCTGCTGGTGACGCCGCCGTCCCGCGAGGCCGTCGTCGTCGGCAAGTTCCTGTCCGTCCTCACCGCGTCGGTCGGCGCCGTCATCGTCGTCGTGATCGCGATGATGGTCAGCCTGCGCTGGGGCTATCCGTACATCCTGCACAGCACGGAGAAGCTTGACGTCAGCTTGCCGGTGGGTACCGCGATCGTCATGCTGGGAGTCGCCACCCTGTTCGCCGCGCTGATGAGCGCCGTGCAGTTGGCGATGAGCATCTACGCCAAGTCCCCCCGCGAAGCGCAGCAGTTCATCACGCCGCTCTACTTCGTCACGGTCCTGCCGGCGCTCGCCGTCCAGTACATCACGGAGTGGCAGGGGGCGGCCTGGGCGTACCTGCTGCCGATCCTGAACACGTTTTTCGGCTTTCGCGAGCTGTTACTCGGCACCACCAACTGGGGCCACCTGCTGCTCGCGTCCGTGTCGTCCGCGTTCTACGCGGCGCTCGCCATCGAACTCGCCATTGTCATGATGAGCAGGGAATCGGTCATCTTCCGCACGTAGGCGCCGTCTCCGGTCCGACGCCCGATGCACGTCACAGTCTCGGCCCCGTAGGAACGAGAAAAACGAAGCACAGACGCGTCTCGGCAAGCCGCCATTCGGCCGGCCCTGGAGGCCCACCATTCCACGGCGGCCGGACTATGCTCCGAACGGTCCCTAAGAATTGCCCGAATAGGAGCATATTTTGGGGGCATTGGTCCTTGAGATACAATATGTAGTGTGTTACGATACCTCTCGCGCTAAATCTAGTCGGAAGGTCGAACATCTGTGCGTTGCCCCTACTGCGGAGCTAAGGAAACCAGGGTCTTCGACTCGAGGCCGGCCGACGAAGGAGAAGGGATTCGACGCCGGCGGGAGTGCGAATCTTGTCACCGGCGGTTTACGACGTTCGAGCGCATCGAGCGGCTCGCCCTGCACGTCATCAAGCGGAACGGGCGGCGGGAGCGGTTCGAGCGGGCCAAAATCTTGCGAGGTCTGCGGCTGGCGTGTGAGGGCAGGCCGGTCGACGACTCAGCGCTCCAGCAGATCGCCGACGAGATCGAACGCCGTGCACTCGAGCAGGGGACGGGTGAGATCAAGAGCCGCGAGATCGGCGACGCGGTGATCGAGGGACTCCGCCGGGTCGACGACGTCGCCTACGTCCGGTTCGCATCCGTCTACCGGCGCCTGGCCGACGTCGACCATCTCGTCGAGGAGATCCAGGCACTGAAGGCTCGCAAGCAAATGGAGGCCGAGCTCGCCTCGCAGGTTCTGCTGCTTCCGCTCACCCCGCAGCGTCCGGAGCGCAACTAATCACTCCGATGTCCGCAGCAGACTCGATCGGGCCTAATTCTGTGCAGGGGGAGACGTCGATGGCCATGACTTCGGATAATCAGACCTCCCAGCAGCCCATCCCCGTAGAGCACGCCGCGACGAAAGCCGCAGCGCCGGCCGAGGCGCGCAAGCCGGAGGCCAACGCCCTGCCGTCGGACACCCTCGAGTTCTTTCAGAGCGATGAACTGCGCGCGCGCGTGTTCTACGACAAGTACGCGCTGCGCGACCCGGAGGGCCGCGTACTCGAGCCGACGCCGGTCGAGATGTGGCGCCGGATCGCCCACGGCCTCGCCTCCGTCGAGCCGACCTCCGAGTTGCGCGAACGGTACGCCGGCAAGTTCTACTGGTTGATGGAGAACTTCCGGTTCATCCCCGGCGGCCGGATCATGCACGCGATCGGCAACAACAAGCGCGTGACCGCCTTGAATTGTTATGTGCTGCCGATCAAAGAAGACTCGATCGAGGCGATCTTCGACTGGACGAAGGAAGCGGCGCGCACGTACTCACTCGGCGGCGGCGTAGGCGGAGACATCAGCATCCTGCGGCCCGCGGGCGCGCCGGTCAACAACTCAGCGCGGTCCAGCACGGGCTCCGTGTCGTTCATGGAGCTCATGTCGCTGACGACGGGAACAATCGGACAAAGCGGCCGGCGAGGCGCGCTCATGATTACCATCGCCGACGACCACCCGGACGTGCTCGCGTTCACGAAGGTGAAGCGCAATCTCGACAAGGTCCGCTACGCCAACATCAGCGTGCGCATCAGCGACGCGCTCATGCGGGCCGTTGAAGCGGATCAGCCGTGGACGCTCAAATTCAAGAACAACCGCGTCAATATCGAACGCACGGTGCAGGCGCGCGAGATCTGGAACGAGCTCATCTACGGCGCCACGCACCACGCGGAGCCGGGGGTCATTTTCTGGGACACGATCAAGCGGTGGAGCACGTCCGAATACAACAACATGAACGTGACGACCACGAATCCGTGCTCCGAGATTCCGCTCGAGCCCTACGGCTGCTGCTGCCTCGGCAACGTTGGTCTGCAAGAATTTGTGCTGGACGAGTTTAGCCCCCAGGCGCAGGTGGACTGGCCCCATCTGGAGCATGCATTGCGGCTGGCGACCCGGTTCCTAGACGACGTCCTCGACTACAACGCAGAAAAACATCCCCTCCCCGCTCAACGGGAAGCCAGCCTCTACTCGCGGCGCATCGGGGTCGGTTTCACCGGCCTGGGGGATATGCTGTGCAAGCTGCGCCTCAAGTACGACACGAAAGAGGCCGTGGAATTTGTGGACCGGATGTTCGAGCGGATCAAGAACATCGTGTACGACGAGAGTGTCAACCTCGCAATCGAGAAGGGGACGTTTCCCGGCTACGACGCGGAGCAGCACCTCAAAGGCGCGTTCATCCAGACACTCGCGCCCGCGGTGCAGACGCGGATCCGCGAGCACGGCATCCGGAACGTGGCGCTGCTCACCGTGCCGCCGGTCGGGAGTGGCGCGGCGCTCGCCGGCACGACCAGCGGCATCGAGCCGATCTTCGACCTCGGCTACACACGGCGCAGCGAGTCGCTGTCGCAGGAGAAGTTCACCGTCTACCACCCGCTCGTGCGTGCGTACATGCAGCGGTTCGGCGTCACGGACGAGGAGGCGCTGCCGGAGTTCTTCGTGACCGCGCACGAGATCCAGCCGGACATGCGCGTAGAGATGCAGGCGGCGATTCAGAAGCACATCGACCACTCGATCTCGTCCACCGTCAACTGCGCTGCGGACACGACCGAAGAGGAGGTCGCCCGGATCTACTTCCT
>DATEGA010000288.1:0-2245 GCA_035280345.1 bacterium
CACGGCTGTACCGCTCGAACGAGGAGCGCCAAACCGCGTTTCCGAAATGGCTCCACTACTACAATCATCATCGCCCTCACACGGCGCTAGAAGGACGGGTTCCAGCTACCGTGAGTGTCAACAACGTGTGTGGGAACCACACCTAGGGTCTGATGCCGGCGCGTGGGCAACGATGCATTAGAGCCGGCTAATCCCCGTGGGCGACCTCTCTCGACGGAGGCCCGATGTGGCGACACCCGTACGGATCGGCCTGATCGGCTGCGGCAGTATCGCGCGCGGCGCGCACCTCCCGGCGATGCACGCGTTGCGCGACCGCGTGGCGCTCGTCGCCGCGGCGGATCTGAATCGCGAGGCCGCCACCGCCGCGGCCGCGCCGTGGGGTGCGGACGCCTACACCGACGGCCGCCAGGTGGTCGATCGCGAGGACGTCGAGGCCATCGTGATCACGACGCCCGAAGCGGCGCACCGCGAATGGACGGTGGCCGCCGCCGCGGCCGGCAAGCACGTCCTCTGCGAAAAGCCGATGGCCCCCTCGCTCGAGGACGCCGACGCGATGATCGACGCATGTCGGAGCGCCGGCGTTCATCTCATGATCGGGCACAGCCGCCGGTTCACGCGCCGCTACATGGAGATCCGCCGCGCGATCGACCGCGGTGAGATCGGGTCCGTTCGGCTCGTCCGCGAGAACGAACGGCGTCCCGGCGCGCGGGACGGACGGCCCGGCTACTACACCGGGTCGCATTGGACCGGCGACCCGGCGGTGTCGGTGGGTGCGGCGCTCACGAACGGCATCCACGAGGCCGACCTGCTGCGCTGGTTCGCCGGCTCGGAGCCGGTGTCGGTGTTTGCCGAACACAAAGTCACGATCGAAGGCAACCGCGGCGTTCCGGATTTCATCACATGGACCGTGCGGTTTGCAAACGGCGCGATCGGCTCGAGTGAGGTCAGCAACTGCCTGCCACCAGGTTATCCGGCGTTCCACCAGTTCGAGGTCTATGGTCTGCGCGGCGCGATCCGGGCCAGAGATCACGAGCTCGTGAGTTTAGTCCGCTTTCGCGACGGGGCGGCGGAGTATCCCGAAAGCACGCATATCCTCCTGCACAACCAAACCGCCTACACCCGCGAACACGCGGCGTTCATCGACACCGTGCGGTCGGGGCGGCCGCTGCCGCTGTCGCCTGAGGATGCGCGGGCCGCGCTGCGGATGGCGCTCGCCGCGGTCGAGTCCGCGGGCACCGGCGGAGTGGTGTCGCTGCTGGAAACGGGCGCGCCTGGGGTCCGGGCATGACGGCCGCCCCCGTCTCCATCGGCGTCATCGGCGGCGGCCGGCATGCGGCCGCTCTCGGCGATCACCATGCTCCGCTCGCCGGGGTGCGCATCGCCCGGTGGGCCGCGAGTCCGGGTGGTGCGGATCTGTCCATGATCAGGGAGCTCGCGGTGCGGATCGAAGCGCCGTTCGCCAGGGACTGGGAAGCGCTGGTGCGGGATCCCGACCTGCGCGCGGTCCTGATCCTGTCGGAGTCGGGCGGCGGGGCCGCCGCGGCTGAGGCAGCGCTCGGCGCGGGCAAAACGGTGTTCTGCGCGGCACCGGCTGCGACGCGGGCTGAAGAGGTGAACCGCCTGACCGGCGCCACCGCCGGTGGCCGCGGCGTGCTCCTCGTCGGAGGTACCGTCCGGCATTCGCCGGCGGGCCGGGAGGCGCTGCGGCTGATCGCGAGCGGCGAACTCGGGCCGCTGCATTCGATGTTCGCGTCGGTAAGGCTGCCGGCCGGCGTCAACGGGGACCGCCTGAGTACGGTCCAGCGTCCGGTGCTCGAAGACGCGGGGTGGGATGTGCTCGACTTCATCGTGGCGGCCACCACGGCCGCACCGTCCCGCGTGCACGCACAGATGGACGCCCTGTTTGGGGCCGGAGTGCCTGACACCGCGGCCGCCATCATCCGATTCGACAACGACCTGATCGCGACGCTCGAGGTCGCGCGCTGCCTGCCGCCGTCGATTCCTGTCGCCGCGGACGGTGAAGTCGAGATCGAGGTGATCGGCGGGCGACAGGCGATTCGCGTCCAGCCGAACGCGACGGCCGTGAGCGTTTACGGCCGCGGGGCGGCGCTACGCCCTTGGATCGATGCGCCGGTGATCTCGATGCTCGAGACGCTCGCGGCGGCGGTCGAGGGTCCCGGCGACGGCCGCGCAGGCCGCGACGGCGTGGCGGCGGTCCGGCGCGCCGTCGAACTGATGGACGCGG
>DATEGA010000289.1:0-21558 GCA_035280345.1 bacterium
TAGCGTTCGTGGTGCCGTGGCAGGGCGCCGCGCTCATCGGAACGACCGACACGGAGTGGGCCGGGCCCGCCGAGCCGCACCCCGCGGCGGCGGCGTCCGACGTGTCGTACCTGCTCGACCACGCCGGCCGGTTTCTCACCGTACGGCTCGGCGCGGCGGACGTGCTCAGCGCGTTCGCCGGGCTCCGGCCGCTGCTCACGGCTTCCCGGGCCGCGTCGACGGCGCGGCTGTCGCGCCGCCACGCCATCTTCGACGGTCCGCCCGGGTTCATCACGATTACGGGCGGCAAACTCACTACCTACCGCCGCATGGCCGAAGACGTGATGAACCATGCCTTGGGTCTTCCCAGCGGCACGCCGTCGCCGACGCGAGATCTGCCGCTCGACGGCGCGGACGGGTTGATGCGCGCGGTTCCCATGCTGCGCGCGCGCGCCCGCTCCGGCGGCGTGAACGCCCGCACTCTGCGGCACCTGCTGCGCGCGTACGGCACGCGCGCAGCCCGGGTTTTGGACCTGATCGCGGATACCCCCGCGCTCGGGGCGCTGCTCGCCGCGGGTCACCCGCATCTGGCCGCGGAAGTCGTGCTGGCCGTTCGCGAAGAGAGTGCGGTCACCGTGGAGGACGTGTTGCTCCGGCGGATGCGCCTCGGCCATCTCCTGCCGGATCAGGGCCGCGGGGCGGCCGCAGCAGTGGCCTCGCTCATGGCCGCCGCGCTTGGCTGGTCGGCGGCCGACGAGGCCGAACAGGCCGCAGCATACAGGCAGTCGGCGGCCGCGTTGGCCCCGGCACTGCCAGGCAGACCGGCAGCGCGTCAGGAGAGCCCGGCGCCGCCGTAGAAGGCCGCAGTATGGTGCTCCGTCTGTTTCCCCGCGAAGAAGGCTTCTTTGTGCTCTTCAATCGCGCCGCCGAGAACATTCTGCATGCCGCGACGCTGCTGCGCGATCTCTTCGACGACTATCGGGATGTCGAGGCACGGACGGCGGCGATCAAAGCCCTCGAAGAGCAGGGCGACGAGATCACCCACGAGATCATCGACCGGCTCAACCGGACGTTCGTCACGCCGTTCGACCGCGAAGACATCTATGAGCTGGCCCGGCAACTCGACAACGTGGTGGACTGGATCGAGGCGGCGGCGGCCCGGATGGCCGTCTACCGCATCCCCCGGCCGACCCGCGAGGGACAGGAGATGACCCATATCATCCTCAACACGGCGGAGGCGATCGTGGAGGCGGTCGGCAACCTCCAGCGGTTGGACAAGATTGCCGGCCCGGTCCGCGAAATCAACCGCCTCGAGAACCTGGTCGACCGCGTGCAGCGGGACGCAGTGGCGGCGCTGTTCGCGAGCACCGCGAACGCAATCGACATCATGAAGTGGAAGGAGATCTACGACACGCTCGAGGAGGCGACGGACCAGGCGGAGGACGTGGCGAACATTCTCGAGACGATCAGGACGAAGCAGACCTAGCGCACTCCGGCCACTGCCACGGCTCGAGCACCGACAGCATCAACTCTCCAAGATCGAATGTCGCGCGTTTATACAAGTGCATCAGGGCGCGCGCCTCGAGGTACAAACCGACCGCGTCCGGATCGACGGGGCGTTCGCCGGTGAGTTGCACGACCACGGCCGGGTCGTCGCTGTGCACCGCGATTCGCCGGTAGCCCAGCCGCCGCCCGTTCCACAGCGCGTAGACGACGGCACGAAAGGTCAGGTGCGGGCGCGCCGGCACGGCCGAAGGGCGGCGTCCGGCGGGGTGGCGGGGAAGACGGTCGAGCGGGATGCGGTCGAGGAGACGGCCCGATTCATCGGTGAACGCGAGCGACGGCGCCGCGCTGGACCGCGGCGCCGTCGCGATATAGACATGGAGGAGCCGGGGGTATAACCGGCGTTCCGCCCTTGGGAAAGGGAGGCCTCGCATTCGGCCCGCCGGTATGGGGTCGCTCTTGGTGGCGACCGGCGGGTCCTGCGGCCCTCGTCCTGTTGAGGCGGAACGGGCGTCCACGTTCGCTCCCCGGCGCCGCCCGAGTACCCTCCCCGGTCCCTGGCGGCCTGCCGTCTGTAACCAATCTAGCGTCCGCAGATTAAGGGCATGTTAACGCCCGCCTCCTGGCGGCGGAAACTTCGCCGATAGTTGTGTGCCGGGGCGCGGGCAGAGATTTCACCACGCAGGCGTCCCTTGCCGCGGTCCCGCAATGCGCAAACACGATTTGCGTGACGTCAAGTCAGTTCCGTGCTATGCTCCTACCGAGCGATGCTGACGCACGACGCGCAAGACGCGCGCACAGGAGACGCCGCCGCCGCACGGCGGAGTCAGAGGCCCCGAATTCTCCTCGTCGACGATGAGCGCGCGATCGTCGAATCTCTCCGGTACGCCCTCGAAAAAGAAGGCTACGATGTGCTGGAAGCCGGCGAAGGCGGCGAAGCGCTGGAACTCGCGCGCCGCACCGCGCCCGATCTCGTGCTGCTCGACATCATGCTGCCCGGGATGAGCGGCTTCGAGATTTGCCGCGTCCTGCGCCAGGAGTCCACGGTGCCGATCCTCATGCTTACGGCGCGCAGCGATGAGCCGGACCGCGTGGTGGGCCTGGACCTCGGCGCCGACGACTACATCACGAAACCGTTCAGCCTTCGGGAAGTGTTGGCCCGCGTACGCGCGGCGCTGCGCCGCGCGCAGTCCGCCGCGCGCGGTGTGCGGGAGCGCGACGAGATGCTGTCGGTCAGTGAAGTGTCGATGGACGTCGCGCGGCATGAAGTCACGGTCCGGGGCCACGCGATGGCGCTGCCGCCCCGCCAGTTCGATCTGCTGCGCGCGTTTCTGGCCAATCCCGGGCGGGTACTGACTCGCGCGGCGCTGCTGCAGCACGTGTGGGGCTACGACTTCACCGGGGACGATCGGACGGTGGACGTTCACGTACGGTGGCTCCGGCAGAAACTGCATGAAGCCGGGTCGGAGACTACGATCGAGACGGTGCGAGGAGTAGGCTACAAGCTCGGGGCGTAGGATGCGGCTTCACCGCGCGGTGATGGCGGCGTTGGCGGTCTACGCGACGCTCGTCGTGCTCACCGCCGCGGCGCTGTTCGCGGCCGCCGGGTGGCCCCGGCAATTCCCCGAGGTTGTTTTCCCGCTTGCCGGCACGGTGTTCGTCGCGGTTGTGGCGGCGGCCGTGATCTCGGGCCGGTTTGCAGGCACGCTGAGCCGTCCGCTCCGGGATCTCGCCGCCGCGGCGTGGTCCGGCGTCGAGGGCCGCCTGGGACCGGCGCACGAGCCGCCGCCGGAGGCGTCATTCGACGAAGTGCGCGAAGCCATCGAGGCGTTCAACGCGATGGCCCTCGAAACCACCCATACGATCGCCGCGCTGGAGTTCCGGAAGTCCACGCTCGAGTCCGTCCTCGCGCACATGAGCGACGGCCTGCTGGTCCTCGACGGCCGGGGCACGCTCACGCTCGTGAACCCGGCGGCGGAGCGCTTCTTCGGGATCGTGGCTCCGTTCGTGATCGGGCACCGTCTCATCGAGGTGTTCCGCCACTTCGAGTTGGACGCGCTCGTGCGTCAGGCCGAGCGGGAACGCCGGCCGTACACCCGTGAGATCGAGCTGCATCATCCCGAGCACCGGCTGCTCCGCGTGCAGGTCAATCCGGTGTCCGGTCCCCGCGGCGAGTTCCTCGGCGTCGTGGTGGTCGCCCAGGATATCACCGATCAGCGCCGCACCGACATGGTGCGGCGCGAATTCGTCGCGAACGTCTCGCACGAACTGCGCACGCCGCTGACGTCGGTGCGGGCGCTCGCCGAGGCGCTGGTGGGGGGCGCCGCGCAGGATCCGGCGGCCGGGCCGCGCTTTCTCGAGCGCATCATCGCGGAGATCGACCGCCTCACGCTCCTTGTGAACGATCTGCTCGATCTATCCGCGATCGAGAGCGGCAGCGCCAAACTGGAGATGGAGGTCGTTCCGGTCGGCGAGGTGATCGAGGACGTTGTGACGAAGTTTCGCCCGATGGCGGACCGGCGCCGGATTGCGCTCCGCGGCAACGGCGCGCGCGGGGATCTGGAGGCGCTCCGCGCGTGGGCCGATCGGGCCCGAGTCACCCAGGCGATCACCAACCTCGTCGACAACGCGATCAAATATACGCCGGACGGCGGCACCGTGACCGTGGAGGGGGAGCCCCGCGACGGGATGGTCGCGATCTCTGTGGCCGACACCGGCATTGGGATCGCGGCTGAGCATCTGCCCCGTATCTTCGAGCGGTTTTATCGGGTGGACCGATCCCGTTCCCGCGTGCTTGGCGGGACCGGCCTCGGCCTCAGCATCGTGAAGCACATCGCGACCTCGCACGGCGGCGACGTGGAAGTGAAGAGCGTCGAAGGGCGGGGCACCCGGTTTTCCCTCTTGCTGCCAAGCGCGCCGGGGTGATCCCGAGCGCCGGCGTCTACGATCAGACACCGCCGCCTCCCGCCGAACAGCAGGGGCTGCTGCGAGCGGTCGCCGACACAGTGGCCGTCTACGACGTGCGCGGACGGGCCGATGTCGACCGGCTCGCCGGCCGGGTGCTCGAGCGGGCGCTCAGCTCCCCCGCCGTTTCCCCCTAGCCCCGACTTCGGGGTTTCTTTCGCGCTTCGTCCCGCAACGATCACATTCGGTTAACATTCGGTCCCTATCCTGACCGCATCAGGCCTCTCGATAGGGAGGATGGGATGCCGTTGCGCCGCATCGTGGGTCTGCTGTGCGCCTTTCTGCTCGTCGCTGGCGCCGGGACGCTGAGTCTCGGGCCGGCCCGCGCCGCCGCACCGCTCGACCGGATCAGCCACGTGATTGTGATCTACCAGGAAAACTGGAGCTTCGACAGCCTGTACGGACTGTTCCCGGGGGCCAACGGTATTGCCAACGCCGGTGCCGCTGTACGCCAGGTCGATAAGAACGGAGTCCCGTACACGAAGCTCCCCCAGCCGCTCGATAGCGGCAAACTCGACCCGCGCTTCCCGGCCGATCTGCCCGTGAAGCCGTTCAACGCCGCGGAGTTCGTGCTCCCCACCGAGCGCACGGGCGATCTCGTGCACCGCTACTACCAGGAGCAGTTGCAGATCGACGGCGGCAAGATGGACAAGTTCGTTGCGTGGAGCGACGCGGCGGGGCTCGTGATGAGCTACTATGACGCGACGAACATGCCGGTCGGCCAGCTCGCCCATCAATACGTGCTGGCCGATAACTTCTTCCACGCGGCGTTCGGGGGTTCGTTCCTCAATCACTTCTGGCTGATCTGCGCCTGCACCCCGAGATTCGCCGATGCGCCGGCGTCGCTGCGCGCCCAGCTCGACGCGAACGGCCTGATAGTGAAGGATGGGGCCGTCACGCCCGACGGCTACGCGATCAACACGCTGTTCACGAAGAACTCGCCGCACCCGGCGAACGCCGATCCCGCGACGCTCGTCCCGAACCAGACGATGCCGACAATCGGGGACCGACTGAGCGATCGCGGCGTATCGTGGGCCTGGTACTCCGGCGGATGGAACGACGCCCTCGCGGGCCACCCGGACCCGCTGTTCCAGTTCCACCATCAGGCATTCGCGTTCTTCGCCAAGTACGCGGACGGCACGACTGGACGAGCGGCGCACCTCAGGGACGAGCGCGACTTCTTTCGCGACATTCAGGCGGGGACGCTGCCGTCGGTCGCGTTCATCAAGCCGCTGGGACCGGACAACGAGCATCCCGGGTACGCCGACATGCTGCGGGGCGAGCGCCACGTCGCGGATCTGGTACGGGCGGTGGCCAACAGCCCCGCCTGGCCGGACACGGTGATCATCGTGACCTACGACGAACACGGTGGCCGCTGGGACCACGTGGCGCCCCCTGTGGTCGACCGGTGGGGCCCGGGTAGCCGCGTGCCGGCGATCATCATCTCGCCGCTCGCGAAGCGCCACTACGTTGACCACACGGCGTACGACACGACGTCGATCTTGAAGCTCATCGAGAATCGGTGGGGTCTCGCGCCGCTCGGCACGCGCGATGCCAACATCGACGGGCTGGAGGGCGCGTTCCAGTAGAACGGTTTGCGAGGCCGCGTTGGAGCGGGCCATGGGTGACGTGATACCGGACATGATCCCGGGCGAGCCGAAGTGGTGGGGCGACATGCGCGCGGCCTTCGTTATTTTGGGGGTCCTCACCGCGATGGTCGCCGCGGCGTCGTGCTTCGTGTGGCTGATGGCCGGTAGATGACTCGTGAACTCGAGGGGATTCGGATGGCCCGGCGTAAAAAGATCGCTTGATCGCGCACGATAACAAGAAATCGGACCTCGTCGCCTGGATGCGCTTCAACCGCGAATTGCTCGCGGAACACGATCTACATGCGACGCGTACGACGGCCCGGTTGATCCGAGACACGCTCGGCCTGCGCGTCACTGAGTTCCACAGCGGATCGCTCGGCGGCGATCAGCAAATCGGCGCCAAAATCGTGGCCAGTGAACTGGACTTCTTGATCTTCTTCTGGGATCCGCTGGAGCCGCACCCGCACGACCCGGACGTGCGCGGGGCTGCTGCGCATCGCCGTGGTGTGGAACGTGCCGGTCGTGTGCAATCGCGCGACCGCGGACTTGATGATTTCGTCGTCGCTTATGGCGGAGGAGTACGAGCGGCTTGTCGAGCCGTACGACGACCCGGGCGCCTTCCGCCGGCTAGTCCCGCGCTAGCGGCGCATTCCACCGCCGCCCGGTCGCCCGCGGCAGCCAGTTGCTCGAAGAACGCCCGGCTCATCTGCGAGCGTCCCGCAATGTGCAAACAGACAACGGCGCCTGCTCGCATATCGTTAATACCGCCTTAACGATGTCTTAACGAGGCCCGGGTCGGAGGATTAACAAACACGGGTTACACTGTGCCCTGAAGACTCACATCTACAAGGGGGTTTCGATGAGAACGGCCCCAATCTTGCGGTCGGCGCTGGCGGCCGCGGTTGCTTGTGCCCTCGTCATCGGATTGAGCGCAACAGAGCAGCCCGCGCGGGGCGCCGGCATCGTCACGTTGAACGGAGCGGGTGCTACGTTCCCGTATCCGATCTACTCGCGATGGTTCTCCGACTACAACCGGCTGCATCCCGACGTGCGCATCAACTACCAGGCGATCGGAAGCGGCGGGGGCATCGAGCAGGTCAAGAACCGCACGGTTGATTTCGGCGCCTCCGACGCGCCGCTGTCCGACGAGCAACTGAAAGCTATGGGGCGCTCGGTTCTCCTCATGCCAACGGTTGCCGGTGCGATCGCGATGAGCTACAACATCCCGAATGTGGGGACCGGCCTGAAACTCACCCCCCAGAATATCGTCGCGATGTACATGGGTCAGATCACGAAATGGAACGATCCCAAGCTCATGACCGACAACCCCGGTGTGAAGTTGCCTGACATGCCTATTACGGTGGTGCACCGGTCCGACGGCAGCGGCACGACCTTTCACTTCACGTCCTTCCTGTCGCTAGTCAGCCCGGCGTGGGCGAACAAGATCGGTCACTCGACGTCCGTGGAGTGGCCGGTCGGCATCGGCGGCAAGGGCAACGAGGGCGTCTCGGGGGCGGTCAAGCAGACCCCGGGCGCCATCGGCTACGTCGAGCTCGCATACGTCAAGCAGAACAGCTTGACGTATGCGCTCGTCAAGAATCGCGACGGGCACTTCGTTGCCCCCTCGCTCGATGCCACTATCCTCGCGGCCGCGGGGGGCGCCCAGCAGATGGTCAAGACTCACGACGTGCGGGTCTCTATCGCCTACGCTCCAGGCGCGACCAACTACCCCATCGCCGGTTTTACCTACCTGCTGATCCCGGAGGAGCAGACGGACGCGGTGAAGGGTAAGGCGCTCGTTGATTTCCTGTGGTGGGCGATCCACGATGGCGAGAAGTCCGCCGCGCAATTGCTGTACGCGCAGGCGCCGCCTGAAGTGGTCAAGATCGACGAAGGTGTCATCAAGCAGGTGACGTACCAGGGCAAAGCGTTGCTCGTTACGCAGTAGCGGTACTCATGTCGTACGCCGTGCCGGCCGGGAGAGGAGCACCGCCTCTCCCGGCCCTGTCTCGAAGCCGGCGCGGCGGCCGCCGGAGCGACCTGGTCTTTCGCGTCCTGCTGACCGTTTTTGGTGTGAGCGTGATCGTCCTTGTCGCGGCGATCGCGTTCGTGCTGGTGGGCGACGCGATGCCGTCGATCAGGCGCTTCGGGCCCGCCTTCCTCTGGACGTCGCGCTGGGACCCGGTGCACAACGTCTTTGGCGCGCTGCCGTTCATCTTCGGCACCGTGGCATCGTCGGTTCTGGCGCTGATCATCGCGGTGCCGATCAGCCTCGCCGTCGCGATTTATCTTGTCGAGATCGCGCCGCATCAGTCATCAGTTGTGCTGTCGTTTATCATCGAGTTGCTGGCGGCGATCCCGAGCGTCATTCTGGGACTGTGGGGCATTTTTGTTCTGGCGCCGTGGGTCCGGGCGGCCGTCGAGCCGGCGCTGTCGCGGACCCTCGGCTGGCTGCCGCTGTTCAGCGGTCCCCAGTACGGCATCGGGCTGCTCGCCTCCGGCATTATCCTTGCGATTATGATCATCCCGATCGTCACGTCGGTGTCGCGCGACGTGCTGCGCGCCGTGCCGGGAGAGCAGCGCGAGGCGATGTACGCGCTCGGGGCGACGCGCTGGGAGGCAATCAGCCGGGCCGTCGTGCCCTACGGGCGGGTCGGCATCATCGGTGGCATCATTCTAGGACTCGGCCGCGCCCTCGGTGAAACGATGGCAGTGACGATGGTCATCGGCAACCGGCCGCAGATCGCGGCGTCGCTGTTCCAGCCGGCTTATACGATCGCGGCCGTGCTCGCAAACGAGTTCTCCGAGGCGACCAGCGATCTCTATGTCTCGGCCTTGATTGAGATGGCGCTGGTGCTGTTTGCCGTCTCACTGATTGTGAACGCGCTGGCGCGGTGGTTGGTGACGCGCGTCACTGCCGGCGCGAGGGTGGGCTTGTGATCGTCCTCGGTCACCGCTCGGCGCGCCGTCGGCGGGTCAACGACCAGATCATGGGCTGGGCTTGCCTCGTGGCGGTACTCCTCGCAGTCGCGCCGCTGGCGAGCGTGCTCGGATACGTCGTCCTGCAGGGGGCCGGGGCGCTGAACTTGGCGTTCTTCACGCACCTCCCGGCGCCGGTCGGCGAGCCGGGCGGCGGTATGGCGAACTCAATCCTCGGCACCCTGACACTCATCGGTTTGGCGTCGTGCCTGGGTATCCCGGTCGGCATCCTCGGCGGTCTCTATCTTGCCGAGGCCGGCGACGGACGCCTCGGGTGGTGGATCCGGTTCACCGCGGACGTGCTCAACGGGCTGCCCAGCATCGTCATAGGCGTTTTTGTCTACGGCATCGTCGTCGTGTCGATGCACAGATTCTCCGCGCTGGCAGGCGGGGTTGCGCTCGGGATCATGATGATTCCGTTGGTCGTGCGTACGACCGAGGAAATCGTGCGGCTCGTCCCCGGCGCTCTCCGCGAGGCGGCCCTTGCCCTCGGCATCCGCTGGTGGGTGACGACACTTCGTATCGTGCTGCGGACGGCGACGGCCGGGGTCATTACCGGCATCATGCTGGCGGTAGCGCGCATCACGGGGGAGACCGCACCGCTGCTCTTCACGGCGTTCAACAACCAGTTCTGGCAGGCGGGCCTCGACCAGCCGATCTCGTCGCTTACGGTGCAGCTATATACCTATTCGATCGCGCCGTACGACGACTGGCACCGACAGGCGTGGGCCGCGGCGCTCGTCTTGATGGCGATCACACTGCTGCTGAACGTCGTCGCGCGCGTTGCGGGCCGTCAGCGGTTCACCCTAGGTGGGAGGTAGCCTACCAATGGAATCCGAACTGGTGGCGCGGCGGTCGTCCAGTATGACCATGTGGGATAGGGCCATCTCCTCAGCCATCTCCAAGGGCCAGTCGGTCGATACCGTCGCCCCGACGCAGCTCAGCGCGAAGAACCTGAACCTGTTCTTCGGCCGCACCCACGCGGTCAAAGCCCTTTCGATGCAGATACCGACGAATCGGATCACGGCGATCATCGGGCCCTCGGGGTGCGGGAAGTCGACGTTTCTGCGGTCGCTCAATCGGATGCACGAACTGGTGCCGGGCGCCCGGATGGAAGGGCAGGTCCTCCTGGACGGCGAGGACATCTATGGGCCGTCCGTCGATCCCGTGGAGGTCCGCCGGCGCATCGGCATGGTGTTTCAGCGGCCTAATCCGTTTCCCACGATGTCGATCTACGATAATGTCGTCGCCGGGCTGCGCCTCAACGGGGTTCGTGACCGGCGCGTTCTGGACGAGGTGACAGAGCGCAGCCTCCGGCAGGCGGCCCTATGGGACGAGGTGAAGGATGTGCTCGGCCGGCCTGGGACGAGCCTGTCCGGCGGCCAACAGCAGCGCCTCTGCATCGCCCGCGCGCTGGCCGTGCAACCCGAGGTCTTGCTGATGGACGAGCCGGCGTCGGCGCTCGACCCCGTCTCGACCCTCAAGATCGAGGAGCTGGCTAAAACCCTTCGGGAGACGCTGACCATCGTCATCGTGACGCACAACATGCAGCAGGCCGCCCGCGTTTCCGACAACACCGCGTTTATGCTGCAGGGCGCGCTGATCGAGTACGGCCCGACCTCTGAGATCTTCACGCGGCCCAAGGAGAAGCAGACCGAAGACTACATCACCGGTCGGTTCGGTTAAGCGCTCCGCGCCACGTGATGCGCGGCGGTCGAGAGGAACTGTTCTCCGGAAACGGGAACCGTCCCGAGGGGTGGAGGGACCCCGGGGGGACGGTTATCCATACACGGGAGACCTTTGATCGGGAACTGACGAGCCTCCAGGACGATCTTCTTCGCATGGGTGCGCTCGTCGAAGAAGCGGTGCGCCGTTCCGTCGAAACCCTTCGGTCGCGCAGTGTCTCGGGCGCCGAGGCGATCATTGCCGCCGACAACGCCATCGACGCGCTCCATCTCGAACTGGAAGAGCGTTGCCTCATGCTGATGGCCACCCAGCAGCCGATGGCGAAGGACCTCCGGACGATCGCGTCGGTCTGGGCGATGACAATGGACCTCGAGCGCATCGGCGACCACGCGGAGGACATTGCTCGGGCCACGAAGCGCATGGCCGACCAGCCGCTGCTCAAGCCGCTGATCGACATTCCGCGGATGGCGGAGATCGTGCAGCGGATGCTCCGCATGGGCCTCGACGCCTTCGTTCAGCGCGACGTCAACCTGGCCGAGCAGATGGCGGCGGCGGACGACCAGGTCGACCATCTCTACGGCCAAGTGTTCCGCGAACTGCTCACGTACATGATCGAAGATCCTCACAGCATCCAGCGCGGCACCCACCTGCTCTTCTCCGCGCAGGCGCTCGAGCGAATGGGTGATCACTGCACGAATATCGCCGAGCGAGTTATCTACATGGTTACCGGCACTCTAAAGGAACTCAACGCCTAGCCGGGTACGGCACGCCCCCGAGATCCCCGGCGCGCGGGAGGAAGCGGTCTGCGCTGGCGGGAACGTGCACCTGCCATGACCGCTCCGGACTGCCGCCGCCTGGCGGAAACGCATCAGGACGAGCTCGTGGCTCTGGCGCGCGATCTCGTCCGCATCGACACGACCAACACCGGCGTCATGCCGACCGGCAACGAAACCGAGGCGGCGACGCACCTTGCGCGCGTGTTCCGCGAGGCGGGGATCGATTCGGAGATCGACGGCCGGGTTCCCGAACGCGGCAACATCGTCGCGCGCCTCTCGGGCCGGAGCGGGAAGGCCGGCCTGGTCCTGGCGTCGCACACCGACGTCGTGCCGGCCGGCGACGCCGAGCAGTGGACCCATCCACCGTTCGGCGGCACTGTCGAAGACGGCCACCTCTTGGGCCGGGGCGCCGCGGACATGAAGGGCACCGTCGCCGCCCAGGCGATGGCGCTCATCCTTGTGAAGCGCTCGGGCGCCCCGCTCGCGCACGGGGTCAGCTTCGTGTGCGTGGCGGACGAGGAGGCCGGCGGGTCGTACGGCATGGGATGGGTCGCACGCGAGCGGGCCGACTGGATCCGCGGCGGACTCTGCCTGAACGAAGGCGGTGGCTTCTTCATCCCCGTCGACGGGCACGACTGGTGCGTGCTGGGCGTGGGCGAGAAGGGCCGGTTCGAGATCGGCGCGACCTTCCACGGGCGCGGCGCGCACGCCGCGCGGCCGTGGCAGGGGGACAACGCGTTCTACAAGGCGGCGGCGGCCCTCGAGCGCCTGCGCATGTACGAGCCGGAGCGCGACACGAGCGGTCCGATCTTCACGGTGGTGAGCCGCCTCACGGGGCCCGTCGTCCCGTCCAACGTGGACGCGGTCATCGCACGCCTCGGCACGTCGAGCCCGCGCCTCGCCGACCACCTACGGCAGGTCTCGCGCATGCTCGTCACCCCGACGCTAATCGCGGGCGGCGTGAAGTCCAACAGCGTGCCCGACGTCTGCCGGCTGACCTGCGACGTGCGCGCCCTGCCCCATCAGGGGCCGACCTACGTCGAGGCGCATGTGCGGCGCCTGCTGTGCGAGGCGGACGTGCGGGTCAATCAAACCGCCGTCGCCAACACGTCGCCGGCCGGGGAGCCGCTGCTCGCGACGCTGACAGACGCGCTGCAGCGGTCGCTGGGCCGCTCGGTCGAAGTGGTGCCCAGCCTGAGCGGCGGTTTCACGGACTCGCGGTTCGCGAGGGAGATCGGCGTCCCGGCGTACGGGTTCTCGCCGGGGCACCCCGACAGCGATCCCAGCCGCCACCACGCGCACGGGCCCAACGAGGCCGTCGCGATCCGCGACCTCGTGCTGCAGACCGCCGTGTACCTTGACCTCGCATACCGGTACGCCGTGGCCGCGTGAAAGGAGCCGATCGATGTTTACCGCCTTCGTCATGATTCAGGCCGAGCGGCGGCGGATTCAGGACGTCGCCCGGCGGCTCGCCGAGATTCCGGGGGTGGAAGAGGTCTACTCGGTGACCGGCGAGTGGGACATCATCGCCATTCTCAAGCTGCACAACTACGAGGAGCTGGCGGACGCCGTTACGAGCCGCATGACGGACGTCCCCGGCATCGTCCGGACCAACACGCATCTGGCGTTCCGCGCGTTTCCGCAGTCGCTCTTGGAGCGGCCGTTCTCGCTCGGCCTCGAGGAGAAGCCGCAATGAGCGCGGTCTCGGCGCCCCCCGAACTCAGCGCCGCCCAACTGATCGACATGCTGCGGATGATGCTGCGGATCCGTCAGTTCGAGCAGCGTGCGCTCGAACTGTACCGCGAGGGCATCATGCGCGGCACCACACATCCGTACATCGGGATGGAGGCGGTCGCCGTCGGCACCTGCGCGGCGCTGCGGCCGTCCGACCGCATCACAAGCACCCACCGCGGACACGGCCACTGCCTGGCCAAGGGCGGGGATCCGCGGCTCATGATGGCGGAGCTGCTCGGCCGCGCCGCCGGCTACTGCAAGGGCAAAGGCGGCTCGATGCATATCGCCGACGTCGAGGCAGGGATCCTCGGCGCGAATGGCATCGTCGGCGGCGGCATGGGGCTCGCGACCGGCGCGGCGCTCGCCACGAAACTGGCCGGGCGCGACGAGGTGGCGATCTGCTTCTTCGGGGACGGCGCGCTCAACCAAGGCATCTTCCACGAAGCCGCCAACATGGCCGCGATCTGGAAGCTGCCGGTCGTCTACGTCTGCGAAAACAACCAGTATGCGATGTCGGCGCGCGCCGATCGCTTCACGTCGGTGCCGGATCCGTCCGTGCGCGCCGGCGCCTACGGCTTCCCGGGTCTTTCCTGCGACGGCATGGACGCCCTCGCGGTCTACCAGACGGTGGGGAGTGCGGTGGCGCGGGCGCGCGCCGGCGGGGGCCCGTCGATGATCGTCTGCGTGACCTACCGGTACCTCGGCCACCACGTCGGCGATCCGCTCAACTATCGCGACAAGGCAGAGGTCGAGGCCTGGCGTTCCAAAGACCCGATCGAGCGGATGCGCGCGGTGCTGGCCGACCGGCGGATTCTGACGGCCGCGGACGCCGACACGGTCCGCGCCGAGGTCGAGCGGGAGATCGACGACGCGGTCGCCTTCGCGAAGGCGAGCCCGGAGCCCGATCCGAGCGCGCTCACCGAGGACGTGTACGCATGAGCGCGGTCGAGACGCACGCGGGCACCCGGGTTCTGACCTACGCGGAGGCGCTCAACGAGGGACTGCGCGAAGAGATGCGGCGCGACGCCCGCGTCTTCGTGATGGGCGAGGACGTCGCGGTCTGGGGCGGCGGCGGGGTCTTTGGTGTGACGCGCGGCCTCGTCGAGGAGTTCGGAGCGGAGCGGGTCCGCGACACGCCGATCTCCGAGGAGGCGATCGCAGCGCTCGCGGTCGGCGCGGCGATGGCCGGGGCGCGGCCGGTCGTGGAGTTCATGTACGCGGACTTTATGACGCTTGCGATGGAGCCGGTTGTCAACCAAGCGGCCAAGATCCGATACATGTTCGGCGGCAAGGCCCGCGTGCCGGCGGTCTTCCGGGCCCAGGAGGGCGCGGGGCGCGGCAACGCCGCGCAGCACTCCCAATCGCTCGAGGCGTGGTTCTGCCACATTCCCGGCCTGAAGGTCGTGACGCCGAGCACGCCGGCCGATGCGAAGGGCCTCCTGATCTCGGCGATTCGCGACGACAACCCCGTCGTGTTCCTCGAGCACAAGATGCTGTACAACACGAAGGGCCCGGTCCCGGCGGGCGAACACGCGGTACCGCTCGGCGTCGCCGACCGGAAGCGGGAAGGCCGGCACGTCACAGTGGTCGGGGTGCACACGATGGTCCTGAAGGCCCTCGAGGCCGCGGACCGGGTCGCCGGCGAAGGGATCGAACTGGAAGTCATCGACCCGCGGACGCTCGTGCCGCTCGACATCGAGACGATCGTCGAGTCGGTCCGGAAGACGGGCCGCCTCATCGTTACGCACGAAGCGTACGAGCGGGGCGGCATCGGCGGCGAAGTCGTCGCGCAGGTGGTCGCCCGGGCATTCGACGCGCTCGACGCGCCGCCGGTGCGGCTCTGCGCCGCGAACGTGCCGGTGCCGTACAGCGGGGTCTTGGAAGCCGCCGCGCTTCCCCAGGTGGACGACATCGTGGCCGCGGTCCGCGACCTGATGGCCTGACCGCCCCATGGCGACGCAGGTCGTGCTCCCGAAACTCGGCTTGACCCAGGAAGAAGGCACCATCGTGCGCTGGGTCAAAACCCAGGGCAGCCGTGTCGCCAAGGGCGAGCCGCTCTTTGAAGTGCTGACCGACAAGGCCACCATTGAGGTCGAAGCGCCCGCCTCGGGTGTGCTGCTGCAAATCCTCGCCCCCGAAGGGACCACCGTCCCGGTGGCCACCCCGATTGCGGTGATCGGCGAACCCGGGGAGCAGATCGCCTCTGTGCCGTCGTCGGGACCGCCCGCGCCGCAGTCCGCGTCACTGCCGGGATCGGGTACGGCTCGCGTCCACGCAGCCCGCGCCGCCTCGACGGGGGCTACCGCCCGCGGAGTGTCCGTGGGGGACGGACGAATCCGGGTGTCGCCGCGGGCGCGGGCGCTCGCGGAATTGCACGGGATTGATCTGCGGGCGCTGCAGGGCAGTGGCCCGGACGGCCGCATCATCGAGCGGGACGTGCAGCAGGTGGTCGAGGGGGCGGGCGGCGGAGCGGCCGTTGCGGCGGGGGCGCCCGCGGGCGTGCGGCCCGCGGTTCCGCCGGCGGTGTCGGCGCGCCTGCGGACGATCATCGCACGCCGGATGACCGAGAGTTTGCGCGACACGGCGCAGCTGACCCTCACCACCGAGGCCGATATGGCCGAGGCGGCGCGGCTCCGCGACGAAATCGGCGCGGAGCTGGAGCGGCGCGGCGGCGTGCGGCCGACGTACACGGACCTGGTCGTGCGGGCGGCCGCGATCGCGCTGCGCGACCACCCCCGGCTGAACGCCCAGTGGACGGGGAACGGCGTCCGGCTCCTTTCGGAGATTCACGTGGGGGTGGCCGTCGCCCTCGACGAGGGGCTCGTCGTGCCGGTGGTTCGCCACACCGACCGCGCGACGCTCGCGCAGATCTCCGCCGCGGTGCGAGACCTATCCGAGCGTGCGCGGACGTCCCGGCTCAAGTCGGAGGAGATGGCAGGCGGCACGTTCACGGTCACCAACCTGGGCGTATACGACGTGGATGCGTTCACCCCGATCCTCAATCCGCCGGAGGCGGCGATCCTCGGTGTGGGCCGCGTGTCCCGCCGTCCTGTGGCCGTCGCCGACCGCGTCGAGGTGCGGCCGGTGGCGGTCCTATCGCTCACGTTCGACCACCGCGTGCTCGACGGCGCGCCGGCGGCGCAATTTCTGCAGCGTGTCAAGCACGTGCTCGAGCACCCGTATCTGCTCTTGCTCCCGTAGTGCCTCGCGCGCTCGGGCAAGAACGCTGGGGTTGCTCGCGGAGTGGCTGCATAGAGGGGCAGTCCGCGCAATAGAGGAGGCACCGATGGAGCTCCCACTCACCCCGCTTGAACTCGCCCGTCGGGCACGCACGCTGTACGCGGAGCGCGAGGCCGTGGTCGACGGCAGCCGGCGGCTGACCTATGAGGAGTTTTTCCGGCGGTGCGACCGCTGGTCGAACCGGCTGCAGCAGTTCGGCGTACGGCCGGGAGACCGCGTCGCCTATATCGCTCCCAACGTCTCGGGGCTGCTCGAGGCCTTTTACGCGGTCCCGCAGATCGGCGCGGTGGTGGTGCCGATCAACTACCGGCTCGCGCCCGACGACTTCGAGTACATCATCAACCACAGCGGGGCCACGGTCGTCTGCGCCGCGGCCGAGCACGTGGCGGCGGTCGACGGGATTCGTCCGCGGCTGGAGAACGTCCGGCAGTTCGTGGGCCTCGACGGCGCCGCCGACGGCTGGCTCGACTACGATGGCCTCGTCGCGCAGTCAGACCCCGTGTTCGAACGCCCCGCGATCGCGGAGGGAGACCTCATCACCATCAACTACACGAGCGGGACGACGGCGCGGCCGAAGGGCGTCATGATGACGCACCGCACGACCTACATGAACGTCATGGGCACGCTCGCCCACGTCCACATGACGCCCGCCGAGCGCTACCTGTGGACGCTGCCGATGTTCCATTGCAACGGCTGGACGTTCGTGTGGATTGTCACGGCCGTCGGCGGCACGCACCTCTGTCTGCGGCGGGTCGAGCCCGACCAGGTCTTCGGGCTCTGCCGCGATGAGCGCGCGACGATGATGTGCGCCGCGCCGACGGTCCTGATCCGGCTCGCGAACGCCCCCGAGCACCTCCGCCGCGACATCCCGCGGGGTATCCGTGTGCTGACCGCGGGGGCGCCGCCGGCCGCCGCCACGATCGGCCGGATCGAGGGCGACTTTGGGTGGGAGATCATCCACGTGTACGGCCTGACCGAAACCTCACCGTTCATCACGATCTGCGAGCCCCGTCCGGAGCACGCTGCGCTTTCGCCGGAGGCGCGCGCGGCGGTCAAGGCGCGTCAGGGGGTGGAGCTGTTTTCGTCGGGCGAGCTGCGGGTCGTCGATTCGGCCGGGCAGGAGGTGCCTCGCGACGGCGGTGCCGTGGGCGAGATCGTCGTACGGGGCAACGTGGTGATGAAAGGTTACTACAACGACCCGGACGCAACCGCCCGGGCGTTCGCCGGCGGCTGGTTTCATACGGGCGACGCGGCGGTCGTGCATCCGGACGGGTACGTCGAGATCCGCGACCGCATCAAGGACATCATCATCAGCGGCGGCGAGAACATCTCGTCCGTCGAAGTGGAGGCCGCGCTCCTCCGCCACCCGGCGGTACAGGAAGCCGCCGTGGTCGGCCTGTCCGATCCGCAGTGGGGTGAGGCGACGCACGCGTTCGTGGTGCTGAAGGCGGGGCAGACCGCGTCCGAGGCGGACCTGCGCGAGTTCGCGCGTGGAGCGCTCGCGCACTTCAAGGTCCCGAAGGCCTTTCATTTCGTGGAGGACCTCCCGAGGACCGCGACCGGGAAGATTCAGAAGTACGTCCTGCGAGGCGCTCAAGCTGCGATCGCCCGCCAGTAGGAAGGCCGGCGAGCCGGCACGGAGATTCGTGATGTCGACGTGGCTGATGTGGGCGCTGACGGCGGCCTTCTGTTGGGGGCTCTGGGCGGTCTTCTCCAAACTGGCGATGCGGCAGGCGCCGGCGGTCGCCGTGCTGATCTGGTTCGTGATCGGCGAAATAGTTACGGTGGCCGCGCTCGCTCTGTGGTTTCGGCCCGCCGCCTTTTCCGGCACCCGCGCGGCCGGCTTCGCCGCGGCCAGCGGCGTGGCGGGGGTGCTGGCTATGCTGGCGTTCCTCACCGCTCTGCGCGACGCCCCGGTAGCCGTGGTCGTGCCGCTGACCGCTCTGTACCCCGTCGTGGCCATCGTGCTCGGCCTGCTGGTGCTGGGCGAGAAGATCACGATGCCTCAGGCCGCGGGCGCGGCGCTTGCCATTGCGGCGGGCGTGCTTCTCTCCCTTTAGAAGGCCGGCGTGATGAGCGCCGAGGGCAGACCTGGGTTCTAATCGCTTACCGGAACAGCTCCGCCGCGGCGGTATCGATGTTGCGCAACAGCTGATCCCGCGGTACCGGCCGATGCCTGGCTTCCCGTGGGGCGGCGGGCTGCGGCAGCAGCACCAGCCGGTCTACGCCGAGCTCGCCGTACTGCTCGACGATTGAGCGCGTCATCGCTTCGGTCGGCGTCACGGTGATCTCGAGGCGCCCGAGAGCGGCCGGCCGTTCGTGCTCCGCGGCGATCCGGCGCAGCGCGTCCACGGCGCGCCGCGTCTCGGCCACATCGAGGCTGAACCCGTACCATCCGTTTGCGTCCGTCACGGCCCGGCGGAGCGCCGGGCGGCTTTCAGCACCCACCACAATGGGCGGATGGGGACGCTGCACCGGCCGGGGATGCGCGTCGATCCCGCTGAACGAGACGAGGCGCCCGCGATAGCTGGGGCGGTCCATGGTCCACAGTGCGCGAAGGGCCGCGATATACTCGTCCATTCGCTCGCCGCGCTCGGTGATCGGCACTCCGACGGCCGCGAATTCTTCCGGGCGGTATCCTGCGCCGACCCCCACGATGAGACGGCCGCGCGACACCACGTCGACGCTCGCGAGCTCCTTCGCCAGCACGACCGGATTGCGCAGCGGCAGCAAAATGATGCCGCTGGCCACTTTGACGGTGGTTGTGTTGGCGGCGACCAGCGTCAGCGCGACGATCGTATCGAGGAACGGGAGCGTCGGTGGAATCACGAAGCCGGCCGGCTGTGGGTCCGGCAGGGCGACGTGCTCTCCGGTCCAGACCGATTCAAAGCCGGCGGCCTCAGCATGCCGCGCCACTTCGATCGCGGCCTCCGCCTCGGCACACGTGCCGTAATTGATCGCGAACAGTCCGAACTTCATATCGGGGCCCCTCTCAAAATAAAGGAGGTGGCCGGGGAGTTTCCCCGGCCACCAGCACTCTACCGCGTTCGGGGATCGAGCTTCTAGGAGCCGCTCCCTCCGTCCGGCGGCGCTTGGACCTGCGGCGGCGGCGGTGTGTAGACGGTGTCGTTGCATGCGAACGCGGCTGTCGCCGCAATCGCGACCGCGGTGACCGCGATCAGCGCGGTGAGCAGTCTCAACATAACGGACCTCCCTTCTGCGGACCCCGAGGGTGTGTCCGGGGGTCTACCGGCGCGGTTCTTCGTGTTACGGGCAACTCCTGCTCATCAGCCGGCAGCAGGGTCGCTTGGCCGTGAGATGTTACAATGAGGGCCCAATGCGGTTTCGGCCCGAAGTCGACTACTACGAGGTCCTTCAAGTCCACCCCCGCGCTTCGGCGGAGATCGTCAAGAAGGCCTATCGGACCCTCATGGGTGAGATGGGCGGTCACCCGGACCTTGGCGGAGACGAGGAACGCGCGAAACTGATCAACGAGGCCTACTCGGTGCTCGGCGACGCGGACCTCCGGCAAGCCTACGACCGAGCCCGTGCCCGGACGGCACCGAGGGGGTACGATGGGGGACTCGGAGCCGGATCCCCGGGCACGGGCCGGCCAACCTGGCAGGGCCCGGCCGCCGCGGGACGAGGCCCCGGCGGCGCACTCGAACACTGGGCCGTGTTCGTGACCAAGGTCATGTACTCGACGATTGTGGTTGTCGCGGGTCTGATGATTGTGCGCATCGTCAAGAGCCCCACGATCGATCTGGCGGACATGATCGCGACGATGGTCGTCCTCTACCGGATCTGGCAGCAGACCGGCGCTGCCCGTTAGGTTGAGCAGTTCGAACATGACGACCCCAAGGTAGCCTGCCGAAATTAAGCGACGATTAACGGTCGCCGCCGCTTCGGCGAAAAGTCGCGGAGAAACACAGATTTGTCGACGGGCGAAGCGGGAAGGCTACGGCGTCGCTACAGGGCGGGTGCGCGCGACTTCCAGGGCGCGGCGGCCTCGTAGACGGCCGCGACACGCAGAATGGTGATTTCGTCGAAAGGCCTGCCGCCCAACTGCACGCCGAGCGGCAGCCCCACTTTGGTGAACCCGCACGGCACCGTGACGCTGGGGAAGCCGAGGAAACTGAACGGACGGTTGTACACCGGCGAGCCCGTGCTCGCGAGCCCGGCCGGCGCCGGGCCAAGGGCGGAGGGCGTGGCCAGCACGTCCACGGTCCGCAACAGCGCGCGCATTTCTCCGATAAACAGCGTCCGGATCTGCTGTGCGCGCAGATACGCGGGCGCCGGGACGTGAAATCCCGTTTCGATAATCGCGCGCAGCCTATGGCCGTAGTCGCCGGGGCGCGCGCGGTAGGTGTCGGCGTGGACGGCCGCGGCCTCCGTGTTGTGGATGATTTCGTGCGCGTCCATCGCCGCGTCGAACAGTTCGGGCAGCCGTACGTCCTGGATGCGGCAGCCGATATCGCCGAGCACCCGCAGCGCCTCGCGGTAGGCGTCGGCACCCTCAGGATCGAGCCCCTCATTGAAGTAGCGGTCCGGCACCCCGACCCGCAGGCCGCGGACCGACGCCCCGCTTGCCCGGGCGTCGTCGAGCGCGGCCGTCGCGCTTGACAAGCCGGGCGCGGCGACGGTGCTGGGATCGTTGGGATCCGGTCCCGCGATCGCGTCGAACAGCATCGCGACGTCGCGCACCGTGCGGGCCATCGGTCCCGGATGGTCGAGCGTCCACGCGAGCGGGTGCACGCCGTAGCGGCTCACGCGGCCGAAGGTCGGCTTGAGACCGACGACCCCGCAGAACGCGGCCGGCCGGCAGATCGATCCGGACGTCTGGCTCCCGAGTGCGCCCTGGCACATTCGCGCGGCGAGCGCCGCGGCGGATCCGCTGCTCGACCCGCCCGGTGTGTGTTCGAGCGCCCAGGGGTTGCGCGCGGGGGACGGATCGAACGACGCGAACTCCGTCGTGTGCGTCTTGCCGAGGATCACGGCGCCGGCTTGCCGGAGCCGCGCCACGGCCGTCGCATCGTACGCCGGCGTAAAGCCGGTCATGATCTTGGACCCGCACGACGTCTCCACGCCTTCGGTATAGAAAATGTCCT